>PLZZ01000100.1:0-7975 GCA_003153585.1 Acidobacteriota bacterium
GCGCACCGCATAGGTTTGACTTTGAATTTTGTAATTCATCGCCAGAACCTCGATCGCTTGGAGGAAATGATCGCTTTCGGAGAAGACTCCGGCGCCGGCCGTTTGGAATTCGCGCATGTCCAGTATTACGGCTGGGCCTTCGCCAATCGCGAGCGCCTCCTGCCTACGCGCGATCAGGTGGACCGTTCGATCCTCGTGCTTCAGGAAGCCGAAGCTCGGCTGCGCGGAAAAGTTCGCGTGGAATATGTGGTGCCGGATTACTACGCCAAGTATCCGAAGGCGTGTATGGGCGGCTGGGGACGCAAACTAATGTTGATTACGCCAACCGGCGACGTGCTCCCCTGTCACGCCGCTCAAGTCATTCCCGGTCTGCGCTTTGAAAACGTAAAAAACAAACGACTCCGCGAGATTTGGGATTCCTCCGAGGCCTTTCAAAAATTCCGAGGCGAAGANNGATCCCGCAGTCACCGACCCCGTCTGCACGTTAACCCCCCGGCGTCAGATCGTGGAGGAAATCATCGCCGCCGCGAATGCGGTGTCTCTTGAGGAACCCGCCGCGAAACCCGACTGGCTCTACCGCCCCAATCCTGCGTGAACGGGGCTGAAACTCCTCGCCGCAAGAATCAATGTGCCGAGGTGAGTGCGGGAGGCGGATATTCCGGCAGCTTGGCGTTCTTTTGGTCCGTGCGCTTTACTTCCAGTTCATCGAATAGAACTGAAGGGCAGATAACAGTCGTGGGAATCGCTCCTTCGCGATTGCTCACCAGCGGGTCGTCTCCGGCGGCTACCAGGTCGTTTCGCAACGTGCGCACGTCGAGCTCGTTGAAGACTGCGCCGCGAACAAGTTCTTCGTGCCCATCGTCAACATACACGCGATACAGCAGCCGCGGATCGTACCCCGATAGCGTTTCAACGTAATATCCGTACGGTTTATTTTCTTGCTTGCACATCTCGATCAGCTTTTTCTTGAGTTCCTCGGTTGACAGCGGCTGCTTGGGTTCCACGATCAGGTTGCCGATACTCGCCAAAGGAGGCTGGCCCGGTGCCGCGCGCCCGTGCCCGTTCGAAACAGGAAAATCGCGGATGGGCATTCTACTCAGCAGGTAGTCCACCAGCATGCCATCCTTAATAAGCGGCACCACTTGTGCGCGAACTCCCTCTTCATCGATCTCATAATTCCCGATCAGGCTCTTACCCTGAAATGATTTCATCGTAGGGTCGTCCACCACCGAAAGAAATTCAGGAAGCACGCGGCTCTTATAGCTTGAAGAAAACTCCCCGATCGTCCGCGCCGACTCACCTGGCTTGGGCCGAATACCCAGCACATTGTTGCCTACCAAGCCGGTGAATACATCCGTTGCAGCGTCATTTGAAAATAGTACCGGCCCGCGATAATCTTCCTCCACCAGCGGGGCTTCGCGAAGGTCTTTCAGAGTTTCCAGCATTTTCGCCATGTCCGCCTGTAATTTCTCCGGCTGGGGCAATTCCGCCGCGGTGGCGGCCATATAAAAAGGTGAACGGCCAAGCCGCATTCCGTCCGCTGCTTGTGTCTCCCCGGAAAGCTGGACCGAATAGGCTGCATAGCCCTGCCGTGTAACGGTTTCTTCCGTGTTTACGAAATAGACGTTCACCGCGCGAAATCTAACGGCGGCGGACAACGATTGGATTTTCGGGTCCGAGCGGAAAAGCTCTGTCGATTTTTCAAGCGACAGTTTCCACGCCTCGGGAGAAAATTCGAGTTTGGCCAGTGGGCCGACTGACTGTAAAGATGAGACCTTCGCGAAGTCATCAAACGGCTGTTCCGCGCTGTACTGGCTCAGCAGAGCCTTCTTACTTGCAAATGCCTCGCTGGCTGCTTTGTAGGCGCGATCCGTTGCATTCCACAATTGGCGGCGGAGAGCTATCGAATCGTTGTCCAGCGGCGCAAGATCAACTACCCCTATGCCGGGCCCGTAATAGCTGTCCTGCTTGTAATCACCGACGCGCACCACCACTCGAATGCTGCGCACGTGCACGCGCTGGTTCTCGCGCAACGCGCCAAACGTCGCTTCCGCCGTGTACTCTTCCACATCCGAGAGCCGGTATTCGATGTAGTAAGGCGCTGAGACGTTGTCCATCTTCACATGCGATTTGGAGCGCTCTAGTTCCTCGCGCATGGCGTTAAGTACGGGATCGGAGGGAGCAGCGCTCTGTTTCGCATCAACAGTAGCTCCAGGCGCAGGCGGAGTATTACTCTCCACTTTCTTCTGCCCCGCAGCGGGCTTGGCACAGGTCAGTGCCGTCAACACCGCCAACAAGAGACACGCAACCGAGAGAAACGCCATCCGCTTGTTGTTCATTTTCATGGTTAGCGCTGCCCCGCCGTACCCGGCCGCGACTTTGAAGCAGTAGGCGGAGGGTCGAGGGATGGAGGAGGCAGAATCGGAGGCCGTTCCGTACCTCGCCTGCGTTTCTGCACTTCAATTTCCGAGAAGAGCATCGCGGGCGCGGCCGCGGCCACTGGAATCTGCCCGGATTCAGCGCCGCAGATCCCGTTGAAAACCTGCATGGTGTCCCCAGTCACCATAATATTGTTCAGGGAAAGCAACGGCGTTCCGACGATGTCCACTCCGCGCACGAGTTCGTCCGGCCGCCCGTCGGCATACACTCGATACACCATCACCGGAAGCACCTGGAAAGCTTGGGGTGTCGCACGCCCGGTCAGCGTGAAGCCTCCCTGAATATCGTCGAAGTAAAGCCCGTAGGGTTTCCCTTGCTTCTTGATCTCTTCGATAAATCTCTTGCGAAGCTCGGAGTCGGAGACGGTATTTGTCGAGGTTACTATCAAATTTCCCTGGCGGCCCGTGGGCATCAATCCCGGCTGCCTGCGGCCGTGTCCGTTCGAGTGGTCGAAATCCTTGATCGGCATGCGCGACATCAGGAAATTTTTCAAAATGCCGTTTTCCACCGCTGCCACGCGAACCGCTGGAACGCCTTCATCATCGAAATCGTACGACCCCGCAAGCTTCACGCCGTTGAGTTCCTTCTGTGTGGGATCGTCGATTACGCTCAGGAAAGGCGGCAGAACCAACTGATTTATTTTCTTCGTAAACGTCTGGCCTTCCGTTTCATCTTTTTGACGATGCCCTTCGAGCCTGTGCCCCAGGACTTCGTGGAAGAAAACGGCCGCAGCCCTGCCGGAGAGCATAGCCGGGCCGGCGTACGGCTCAGCCACTGGAGCTGCGCGCAACGCCTTCAAGTCTTCCGCAATTTTGTCCACTTTCGCGGCGAGTTCGGAATCAGAAGGAAGCTGATCCGGAGCTGGCGCCTGAAATGATTCCACGCGCATCAATTCCATTCCGTCGTCCGCGCGCGTCTCAGCCTGCACCACCAGCCGGCTGCTCGCTCCGGGCCGCACCACCGCTCCGCCGTCACTCGTGGCGAGGTACGAACGATCGTTGCTCACCTGAAGCGATACGCTCGAGTTATACACTCCGGGATATTTCAGAAAACCTGCCGAAATTCGCCGGGCGCGCTCTTCCCATTGCTTCTGATCCCAGGCCGCAACCTTGAGCGCAGCGCCTTGATGCGCTTGCGGAGATTCTTGCGAGAAGTCAGGCGACTTGTCTTCTTCTTCCGATTGCACGGCTTTGCTGGTCTTCACCGTGAGAAACGACGAAGACGCTTGCTCGTATTCGCGGTCGGTAAGTTGCCAAAGCACCCGCGCAATTGCGTCCGAATCGCTATTTAACGGAAGCAGACCTGACGTGATACCCGAGCCGCGGCTCCTGTTGCCGTGAGTATTATCCAGGGCTGCGGAACCCACCCGCATCATCACATCGGCTTGGCGGCGCTGAACGCCGGTCGAAAGAACAATACTTCCGTTCGAGGCAATGATCAGGGAATCATCGATGTCCGTAACGGCATAGCTCAGGTAGTACGGAGCAGGATCTGTTTTGGCCAAAGATGCCGTGGCGCGTTTTAATTCTTGCTGCATGGTCTGTAACACCACGTCGGGCGCCAAGCCGGAAGGAAAAGCAGGAATAGCGCAGAGAACAAACAAGAAACTAGCCGCGATACGCGAGAAGGGTCGAGTCATTTTTTAGTTAACACTCTCCAGGATCCGTATCTAGCATACACGGTTTTGTCTTCTCGGGCTGACTAGAGCGGCTGCTGAAGTTGTCTTTGAAAGCTTGGAAACGCCTTAAGTCTCTGTAGCGCGCGGACGACCCGAACAATGGGGACAATTAAATGCAAATACGGAGTCGGCGTAAAAGCAGCGGAGGCTAAGATAACACCGTCATTAAAGGTAGTTACTTACTTCGGAGAAGACTCGCTTTCGGAGAGAATGTCCCAGATGACGTAAGCCACTCCGCCAGCCGCTCCAACCGCCACTAAGGCCCAAACGAGCGTAGGAGTATTTAGAGCTTTTTTAGTCGGTGGCATGCTGCCTCCCACTCCTGCAGGTGCTTGCGGCGTGGCGGCCGGCTCCAATTCCATTGTGACTCTATAAGACTTGCCCGCGGGGATCGATCGAAACTCTCCGTTGTATTCAAGGACCAACGTGCCGCGATAGGCGGATATTACAACTTCCTGAGGACCGATGATCGTGACCTGGCCGTATGCCGGTTCGCCTTTCGCAGCGCGGAGAACACCCTCGGGGATTTCAAGCTCGATCTGGTCGTTGCCGGTCGAAGAAAAACCAACCGTGCCGCGGCTAACCATCGCGTGAACCATGTTGCTGGTAGCAGTTTGAGCTAGGCTGGCTGAACTCGCCGAAAGCAGGTACAACTGGCTGGCTCCAAACTTAAGACGCAGCGTACCGCCGACATCTGTGGCGAGTGTGTCGCCGGGAAAAATTGTGGTCCCGATTTCGACCTTGGTGTTCCCGATCTGTGCGCTTTGCGCCTGAGTTACCAGTCCTAGAGGCGCTTCATTAGCAGCGAAAGTGGGAATATTTAGCAGACCGGCTATTAGGATAGCTATGAGGCAGGAACGGGAAAGTACCCGCATGAATTCCTCCGAGTCTACAAGTTCAATTTAGGCGCAGACGTCGTAAGTGTCAATACCCTGGATACAACAATTCGCCCCGCTTGAAGAGCCGCCTTGGAAGGGCGGGGCTTCAGCCCCGCCGTGCGCTTCATCAGGTATTGCGGGCTTTAGCCCCTGAAGCCATTGCCGTCACTTGCCGCCCCCTCTTCTGCCTTGCCGCGGCATCCGATTCGTCAGGGCACGGCTTTTTGCCCTGAGCTGCGAAGGGCAGCGGTGCCGTACCGCCGTAATACCCGAACACCTTCAGCCCCTGAGGCCGCTAGCCCCGCCCTACTCGCACCGCCGGCAGCCACAAACTGTAATGTATGTTCTGACACTCAACAGCTTATTGCCGTCCCTAGGGTTGGCCGAATTCTGCGATAGAATGGCTCTGTTCCTTCGGAGGAGCGCTTGATCCACCGTTTCGTTTTTCACAACGATAGGCTGTCGCCTGTAGAGGAGGTGCGCCTTTCTCCCGGGCAAGCGGGCTTGTTGAACGGCTGGGGACTGTTCACCACCATACGCATCGTGACGGGCGTTCCGTTCGCATTCGAACGCCACTGGAAGCGCCTGCTGCGTGATGCCGAGCGAACCCATTGCCCGTTTCCGTTCAACGCAGAAGCCGTGCGAGGCAAGCTGGACGAGCTTCTGCGCGCCAATCAAGTCCGCGAAGGGTGCGCGCGAATCTACGCCATCTACAATCAAGTTGGTTTTTGGCGCAGCGACGAGAATTTTCCGCGCGTGGACTTGATACTCTATTCCTCGGATCTGCCGTCATACAAGGAGCCTGTCAGGCTCGGACTGCGTGAAAACGGGCGCTATGCGGCCTCGCCGCTGGCGGGAGTGAAAGTCACCTCGTGGCTGAATAACGTGTGGAGTCTGTATGAAGCGCAGCAGGCCGGATGCGATGAAGTAGTAATGCTGAACGAGCGCGGTGAAGTGGCCGAATGCACCGCCGCTAACATTTTCTGCGTGCGCGGCGGACGCGTGTGCACACCCCCTCTAGCTTCCGGTTGCCTGGAAGGCGTTACGCGAAGCGTGCTGCTGGAGATTGGCAAGCGCGCCGGTGCGCCGGTGGAGGAATGTACCCTGCTCCCTGACGATCTCTACGCCGCCGACGAAGTTTTTATTTCTTCCACCAACCGCAGCATGCTCGGAGTAAGCGAAGTTAACGGCCATCGAATCGCATCACCGTCTGGGCCCGTAACTCTAAAGTTGGAGAAAGCCTTCGCCGAATACGTCCGCGAATATATCGAAGCGCGATCTGCAGCCCCAGGAAAGCGTTAGAGTCTTTTTAGCTGCCTCAGCGGACTCCGTTGATCTAGTGAATCAAAAGCCCGCCCGCTGCAATTACCACTCCCGCCAGACCCAGAACAACCCCCGATATCCAGAAGATTTTTTTGCGGGTAAGAAGAGTGATCGAACAGATGACGAGAGCCGCCTCCAGCATTACCTCGCCCAGATCGAACCTGTCGGCGCGCCGCTGCTCGGTGCGGACTTCGTTCTCCGCCCCCTTGGCCTCGGATTGAATGTCCTTCTGCTCATCTTTGTAACGCTCCACTTCCTTGGAGTATTTTTCTTTGATCTTCGCCACCTGTTCGGCGTTCTGCAGTGAAAAAACGGACAACTCGTCTAGGAACAGCTCATAGTTTCTGCGGCGAATATCCTTCGCCTGATAATAACTCCACTGATCCGTCGCCTTCGTCTGGTTAAGAATTTCTTCGGTGTGCGCTCGATGGCCCATCAGCGAAACNNGCCATAAGTCCTCCGCGGCGAGTACCCGGTTTCTGCGGAGGAGGATAACAGAACTCATTTGCAATCGGCCAGTCGTAAGACGCCGCTTCCTGTACAATCACAATTCGCAGCAGAACGGGCACCAAGACTTGCAGCCGGGAGTTTCGATGAGCGACTTAGCGAATAAAACCTGCGTACCCTGCCGCGGCGGAGTTCCTCCGCTGGCTGGAAAGGAACTGCAGGATTTGGCGAAACAAACGCCGCAATGGAAGGTTGTCGAAGGGCATCACATCGTGCGCGAGTTCAAATTTCCTGACTTCGCAAAAGCGCTAGCCTTTGTAAACAAAGTGGGTGCGATAGCGGAGGAGCAGGGCCATCACCCGGATATATTTCTGACCTGGGGAAAAGCGGAAGTGAAAACGTGGACGCACAAAATTGACGGGCTCACCGAAAGCGATTTCATCCTCGCCGCGAAAATCGACCGTTTGTAATCGCCGAAAAGTCATGGCGCCGGCCATGCTCTCGTGCATCACTTCAAAACCAGCATCCGTTCGTCGCCGCATGATCTGCAGTATTTCTTCCTGATAGCACCGAGAACCTCCGCTTCCGGCCTGATTGGCGTCATGACCCCGTAGTGTCTCTTACACCACGCGCCGCAGCTTGTCAGATTGACCCCAACAACCAGAGCACCTAGCTTGGGTATGTACGATTTTGGAGGAGTTATGCGATCCATTGCTCGATCCTGCCTGGCGACTCTGCTTGCGGGTTTGCTGAGTTTCCCTGGGTTTGCGGCCAACGAGAAGTCGCTGGGGCTGGTCATCCAGGCCCAGGACGCGCAAATTGCGGATAGCAAAGTTGCGATCGGCACCACGGTCTATTCGGGCGACAAAGTGGAGACCGATGTCGGAGGAGCGTTGCGCCTGAGGATGGGCGCGACCCAACTTTACTTGCTGAGCGCAAGTTCGGCCACCCTGGCACAACGATCCGAATCTGTCGTCGCGGTGGTAGCTCGCGGAACGGTTGGATTCTCCTCCAATGGTACAGACCAATTCGAGCTGGAAGTGCCCGAGGGAACCATTCGAGCCGCGAATGGCCAGCCTGCGTACGGGCAAGTGGTGATTGTTGGACCGCAGGAAATTGTTGTCTCCGCATATCACGGTTCGTTGGTTCTCGATAATGACGGAGAAATTCATACCATTCCGGAAGGGAAGTCTTTTCGCGTGGTGATGGA
>PLZZ01000100.1:7999-8757 GCA_003153585.1 Acidobacteriota bacterium
ATCTGGGACGTGCTTTCCGAAAGCTCTTCCAGTCCCAAGTAAAACCTCCGAATCGGCACTTCACTTGACATCCTGCGCGCTGAAAGATACGGTCGGCAATAGCGCCCATGGCTAACCAGGTCTTCGATCTCGAAGCTTTTCACGCAGCGCCTCTCGAACGCGCGCCCTACGAGCACCTTGTCCTCCGCAATTTCGTGAAGCCCGAGGCGCTCCGCCGCATCAATTCCGATTATCCCCGCATCGCGCAATCGGGCAGCTTCCCGCTGGATTCCGTAAAATTCGGCCCCGGCTTCCAGGCCATGATTGACGCGCTGGAGTCCCCGGAATTTCGCAAAGCCTTCGAGGAAAAATTCGGCGTAGACCTCGCCAGCCGTCCCACCACTATCACGGTGCGCGGCCGTTGCGGCCCGCACGACGGCAAGATCCACAACGATTCCACCAGCAAAATCATCACCGTGCTGCTCTACCTGAATCCCGCGTGGGACGATTCCGGCGGCCGCCTCCGNNTTCGAAGGCGAGCGCCGCGTGATCCAGTTCAACTGGGTGTACGACAGCAGCAACCAGCGCCTCGCCCTGTTGCGCCATCGCCTGTCCGCGTCCGTGAAGCACCTCCTGAGCGCCATTCGTCCCGCCAAGGAGCCGCAGCCCGAAGATCCCGCGAGCATGTGACGCGCCCGCATGACGGATACTTCGCAACGATTTCTCGTCGTCCGCCTCAGCTCGCTGGGTGACTTGGTCCACACCATTCCCGCCGTCGC
>PLZZ01000100.1:8768-10644 GCA_003153585.1 Acidobacteriota bacterium
TACACCTGCGCGCTCGACCTTCAGGGACGCTACCGCTCGGCCGTGCTCTCCCGGCTTTCCGGCGCGCCTCGCCGCATCGGCCGCGACCGCCAAGCCACGCGCGAACCCGGCGCCACCATCTTTTATACCGACCGCGTGATTCCCACCGGCCGCCACATCGTGGACATGACCGTGGACCTCGCCGTGCGCGCCGGAGCGCAACCGCAGCCCGTGCCCAACTTTCCTCTGCGAGTCCCGGAAGATGCATTGCGCTTTGTCCGCGAGATGCTTTCGCGCGAAGGCATTTCCGGTGATTACGTCGTCATCAGTCCCGGCGGCGGCTGGAAATCCAAATGTTGGCCGCCGGACCGCTTTGGCGCGCTCTGCCGCTTGCTTCTCCAGCGCGACGGCCTCCGCTCGGTCGTCAATATCGCTCCCGGCGAAGAAAATCTCGGCGGCGCAGTCGTGTCCGCCGCAGGTTCGGCGAATCCTCCCATCGTCCANNGGCCCGCTGCATCTGGCCGCAGCGCTCGGCACCCGCGTCGTCGGGCTCTATGGCGCCACCGACCCGGAGCGCAACGGCCCCCTGCCGCGCGGCGCTGTGGTCCAAAACATTTCTTCCCAGCCTCCCGATTATCTTCGCGGCGATTACGTCCGCCTGGACTCTTACTCCGCCGCCATGCTCTCGCTCTCCGTCGAGCAAGTCCTCGCCGCCGCCGAGCAGGAAATCAACATCACCGCCTAGCGCGTCGCTGCGGTGGCATGCAAATCTAGAACCGGGTAGAAATTGGTCGGTGGTTTGTTTTGAGTGAGTTACGACGATTTCTACTTGTGAGGCAGAACCGGGTAGAAACGCCCTGATGCAGACCGAACCCTTCGCAAAAAACGCTCTGGGCAAGCCCGCCACGGCGGGCAAGCCGGGAAGCGCGCAGCCAGACACGTCGACGACTACAACCAAAACGACAGCGGAAGGAGCCAGCACTGGAACTTCAGCCGCGGGAACGGCGGCTATACCTGCGGGAGCGCCGGGAGCTGGCGGCCCTGCGGCTACGCTCGGGACAAGTGCAGCGGGGACTGCGGCAACACCAGCGATTGCGGCGCCGGCAAAAATCGGGATTGAGGACTTCGCGAAGGTCGAGCTGCGCGTGGGCGTGGTGAAGTCGGCGGAGAAAATCGCTGGGGCGGATAAGCTGCTCAAAGTGATGGTGGACATTGGCGACGAAGTGCGGCAAGTGCTGGCGGGGATTGCGCCGTCGTATGCGCCGGAGGAGTTGGTGGGGCGGAAGGTCGTCGTGGTGACAAATCTTGCGCCGCGGAAGATGCGCGGTGTGGAGTCGAATGGGATGTTGCTGGCGGCGTCGGCGGGGCCGGACGGGAAGGCGGTGCTGTGTACGTTCGCGGAAGACATTCCGGCGGGCGCGAAAGTAAAGTAGCGGCTCGCCGGTAGGAGTAGCGCTCGGTCATTCAGAATTCGAACACTTGCTGCTGGTGAACCTGCGCAAAGGTAGGCGCTTCGCGCCGTCGCGTTTTTGTCGGAGCTAAAGCTCCGACCCCCTGAGATCCAGCGATGGGTAATGCGCGCCAGGTTCTGAGGGTAGAAAACCGAGACCCACAAAGCGGCTGGAGCGGAAGGCGGGCGCGGAGCGACGGCTTGCTGCGGGTGAACCTGCGCAGAGGTAGGCGCTTCGCGCCGTCTTGTTTATGTCGCGGCTGCCCTTCGCAGGCTCAGGGTAAAAAGCCGCGACCCACAAACCACATGCTGCGCGTGGCGCCGGTTTTTTTTTGTTGGTTTCGGGGAGAGCGGAGTGGGCGGCGAAAGGGCGCTTGCGAATTTCAGCCGGATCAAATGTGTAGGGTTTTAAAAAAGAAGCTGCCGGCCTGAAGGCCGCCGCTACAA
>PLZZ01000178.1:0-4059 GCA_003153585.1 Acidobacteriota bacterium
CATGCGACACGTCATGCAGGCGGAGCATGCCTGGTAGCCGAAGAACAATCCGTTCTTTCCCCTTTAACGGCAGAGCATGGATTGCGTCCGCCCAACCCTCGTTCTGAGTGGCGGCACACCACACTTCTTCTCCCGACGGCGGCCAAGCGACCCCCTCCACGCTGATAAAAACCGGCGAACGGATCAGCTCTTTTCCGTTTCGGTCCAGGGCGACCACCAATCCCGCATCGCCGTCTACGCTCACAAATTCTGCAAATGCCACCGCGTTAGCGCGCGGCGAGATCCGCACGTAGCCCAACGAGCGGACACTCTCGTANNCAGTCCAGTCAGCAGAAAGGGTATCCTGCGCGATTTCCCGAGGCGACCCGCCGGATACTGGCACAGTAGCCAAAGTCCCTTGGCAATTTCCGATGTATCGATCTTCGCAACCGAGCGAAATCGCCAATTCCGAAGCAGAGGTTGCAAACAACGTGGAGTTGATCAGGTTTAGTGGGCGCGATTCCGGACTGTCCGGGACGGTCGAATAGAGCTGGACGGGCTGGCCGTTCCAGCTCGCGCTGTAATAGATCGAGCGTCCGTCGGAAGCGAAACGCGCAGCGTAGATCAAGCCGCGTTCGAATGTCAGTTGATGGTACGAAGGCGGCGAAGTAGACCCAGAGCCGCGAAAGAACAACCAGCCTCCCGCCGCCCCAACAATGAGCAGGAGTAAACCTGCAGCAAGCGGCACGAGCCACTTGCGCGGCTGTTTCCCTGCGGATGCCGGGAGGACCTGCGCTGAACTCGTCGATGTATTTCCGGAAATGCCTTCGAGATTGAACGCCAGGTCTCGCGCCGATTGAAATCGCTGCTGCGGTTTTTTCTCCAGGCACCGCCGCACAATTCGTTCGAGCGCCGGCGAGATTGGCTTGGCCGAGGTGGTTAGCTCCGGCGGGTCCTCCTTCAAGATCGCCGTCATGGTTTCCGCCGAAGTGTCCCGGCGAAAGGCGCGCTGGCCCGAAAGCATCTCGTACAAAATAGTTCCTAAAGCAAAAATGTCCGAGCGCGCGTCGGCCGGCTCGCCCTTCACCTGCTCGGGGGACATGTATCCCACGGTGCCGAGAACCACGCCCGGGGACGTGTCTTGCGGCGTGGCGTCGAGAGTTGCGTTTTCGTCTGCAGCTGCTTGCAGCTTTGCCAGCTTCGCGAGACCAAAATCGAGGATCTTCAGGCGGCCGTCTTTCGTGACAAAGACATTTTCAGGTTTCAGGTCGCGATGAACGATGCCTTTGTCGTGCGCGGCGGCGAGTCCTTCCGCGATTTGCGAAGCGTCTTCCACTGCGCGTCGCGTGGGGAGCGCGCCGCCGTTCAACTCTTCGCGCAGCGAGTGGCCTTCCAGAAGCTCCGAAACGAGAAAAGGCGCGCCGTTATATTCGCCGATGTCGTGAATCGCAAGGATGTTCGGGTGATTCAATGCGGCGACAGCGCGGGCTTCTTGCTCGAACCGCCGCAACCGATCCGCGTCTCTCGCAAAGGCTTCGGGGAGGACTTTGATCGCTACGTCGCGCCCCAATCGCGTATCTTTCGCGCGGTACACCTCGCCCATCCCGCCCGCGCCGATAGGGGCGACGATTTCGTAGGGACCTAGCTTGGTTCCGCTGGGAAGCGCCATTGTGTGACGGCATTATACAGACTCAGAAACCAAAAGCAGTGACAACCGTCGACATGGACTCAGAGCCTGATCAACGCGCCTCGGAAACCGCCTCAATACTGGGCCGCGAATCCGGTTGCAGTCGCTGACACAAAACTTTAAGGTATTGGCTCTTCAACAGTCCAGGGGGAGCGAGTGAAGAAGATTCGAGTGGTGCAATTTGGTGTTGGGCCCATCGGCGCGTCCATCGCTCGCTTGATGCGGCAGAAGACAACCCTGGAGATTGTCGGAGCGATTGATAAAGACCCGGTCAAGGTTGGCCGCGACCTCGGCGAAGTGGCGGGAGCGGCGGATGCGCCCTGGGGCGTCATCATTTCCTCGGAATCGCAAACTGTGCTGGCAAAACCTGTGGATGTTGTAATTCACTCCACTTCGTCATACCTACCGAGCGTGATGGATCAATTGCTGGAATGTCTCGCGGCAGGCTGCTGCATCGTGTCGACCTGCGAAGAATTAGCCTACCCGTGGAGAAAACACCCGGACCTATCAAAGCAACTCGACTCCGCCGCGAAAGAGGAAGGCGTCGCACTGCTTGGCACCGGAGTGAATCCCGGATTTGTGATGGACAAACTGGTCTTGACGCTCTCCGCGGTTTCGCAACGAGTGGACTGGGCCAGCGCCGTGCGCATCGTGGACGCCTCGAAGCGCCGCCTGCCATTGCAAAGGAAAATCGGCGCGGGCATGACGCCCGAAGAATTTCGAACGCAAGTTGCCGCCGGCTTGATCAAACATCACGGATTGCCGGAATCGATCGCCATGGTCGCTGACGGGCTGGGCTTCGCCTTGGATGATATTTCAGAGACGATTAATCCAGTGATCGCGGAAGAAGAGGTGAAGACAGAATTTCTGGAGGTTGCGAGCGGGCAGGTGGCTGGAGTGCATCAGATCGCTCGCGGAACTGCCGCAGGTAAAGAGAGGATTTTTATGGAACTGAAAATGTACGTCGGCGCAAAGCAGCCCTCCGACACAATCGAATTGAAGGGCGAGCCAAATCTTTCGCTTGTCATTCCCGGCGGCACGCATGGCGACGTCGCCACCGCTGCCGTCGTTGTCAACGCAATTCCTGCCATCCTCGCCGCTCCGGCCGGGCTGCGTTCCGGGCGCGATCTCCCTTTCAGCTTTTTCCCATCCTTGGCGGCGAAGTAGGATTTCTTCGCTAAGATTTTTTCCAGAAACGCGCAACAGCGGCAAAGTCCGGATCGTCGGTCGAAGATTTTTTCACCGCGTCATAGGTGGAATAAGCGGCGGCCGCGGCCGGAAGCGTGATCGCGTGCTGCTTAGCTAGATCGAGCGCGAGCGCGATATCTTTGTGCATCAGGCGAAGAGGAAAACTTGGCGGAAATTCGTTTTTCAACATCAGAGGCGCTTTCACGTCCAGAACCCCGGCGCGGGCCATGCTGGATTGCAGCACTTCTATTAGACGCTCGCCGGGAACACCGGCAGTCGTAACGAGCGCGAGCGCTTCAGCCAGCGCGTCCACCTGCAGCGCCAGAATCAAATTCATGGCCAGTTTCACCGTTTGGCCGGCCCCGGTAGGCCCCAGAAGAAAAATGTGTTTCGCCATCGTTTGAAGCGCGGGCTTGGCGCGCTCGAGAACTTCTTTTTCCCCGCCGACCATGAAAACGAGCTCGCCTTTTTCGGCGCCCCAGGTGCCGCCTGTGACCGGCGCGTCGAGAAAACCCACTCCTCGTTCCGTGCAGGCGGCTCCTATTTTGCGAGCCAGCGCGGGAGAAACCGTGCTGGAGTCGATGTACGTGCTGCCGCGCCGCAAACCCTCCATGGCGCCGTCGCGACCCCACAAAACTTCTTCGAGCGCGGGCGGATCGCTGACGATTGTAATCAGCACGTCGGCTTTCGCAGCCGTCTCGCGTGGATTTGTTCCGACTTTCACATCGAACTGCGCGTTTTCGCGAGCGAGCTCCTCTGTCTTTTCACGCGTGCGATTCCACACCACCACGGGAAATCCGGCCTTGAGCAGATTTCTGCACATCGGCGTGCCCATTAATCCGAGCCCTATGAATCCGACGGTTGGTTTCATCCACGCCTCCGGAAATAAGAATCGAATATACGCGCTCGGCTGCAAGAATGCTGTCGGAAAACTGCGACGGAGTCATTCGAAAGAATGCCGTGCAGAATCGTGCTCGCCGCTAGGATTTTTTCTTGGAAGCCTGGGCCGGAATGGGCGTGGGCCGGGAAGGCTCGGCATGAGTTTCGCTGACGCGAACCACGAACTGATAAGGAATTTCGACGCGCATAGTTTTTTCTCTGCCGCCCAGGGAAAAGCGGTCCTCCAGAAAGATGGACTTTCCCGAGTCGGACACCAGGATGCCGACCGCCGAGAGTTGAATATCGGCTGCGCGATAATGCGCTTC
>PLZZ01000178.1:4099-4645 GCA_003153585.1 Acidobacteriota bacterium
ACGATGCTGAAAGCGAGGTAGCTCAAGAGCAACGGTAGTACCCATCCGAGCGCGCCGGGCTGGCGAGAATAGTGGGCGCTGGCCAGCCACCAGACTATTGCGCCAGCGACGAGGCCGGCATAGGCCGGGAGGTTTCGGCTGAGTGCGGAGATTTCCAGCGGATGCTGGCAGTTGGGGCAGATCAGGTCGTAAGAGTACGCGACGACTTGTCCNNTCGACGCGGTGGCGGAACGGGTCAATGCGCTCCGCGCGCACACGAATGCGGTCACCGAGGTGGAAAATCACCTGCGCGCTTTTGCCGCGCGATCCTCGGTGCTGTTCGCAGACGATGGCATGGTCGCGGTCGCGATAAGCGCATCGTTGGGCCGTAAATTCCTCCAGGCGGTCCACGCTGACGAGACCTTCCACGAAAATTTCCACTAGCTCGACGAAGAATCCGAATTTCTGCACTGAAATAATCAGCGCGTCGTACTCTTCGCCGAGGTGGCTTTCCATAAACTGCGCGGTCTTCCATTCCATCAGCTCGCGCTCCGCTGAATCGGCGCG
>PLZZ01000257.1 GCA_003153585.1 Acidobacteriota bacterium
TCAAGCTTTCCTGCGCCGCGCTCAGGAGGAACCATCCTATGAAAGCGGTCCACAGGCCGCCGACCCAGTTTCCGTTCAGCGCTTGCCACACTCCGAGGATGATCATCAAGTAGGCGAAAATCTTTCCGGCGGTTGAGGCAATTTTCGTCGCGCGCGTAAAATTTCCGGTCATTCCCCAGGCGATGCCGCGCAGGATGCGACCGCCGTCGAGCGGAAATCCGGGGACCAGATTGAAGATCGCTAGAGCGAGATTGATTTCCCAAAGCCAGGTGGCTGCTGCTTGCACCATATCGTTGCCGTGAAAATAGTGCGCGACGAGCCAGAAGCAGCCGGATAGAAATATGCTGGACAGCGGGCCGGCGATGGCGATGTTGAATTCCTGCTTGGCATTGTCCGGCTCGCGAGTGATTCGCGCCAGGCCGCCGAAAACAAACAGCGTGATGGAAGCGACTGGAATGCGGTAGTGCTTCGCGATCACACTATGGCTCAGTTCGTGGAATACCACGGAAGCGAAAAACAAAATACTAGTGATGATGCCGAGGGCCCAATGTTGGGCCGACGACCAATTCGCGTGCTGAGACGTAAATTGAGTTCGCAACGAAAGCGTGATCAGGAAGAAGATGATGAACCAGCTGGCGTGCAAATAGATGGGGATGCCGAAAACACGTCCAATCCGAAAGCCGGTCGCAGGAGCCGAATCCTGAGCCGTAACCGGCGGCGGTCCGGGTGCAGATGCCAGGTCAGAGGTTTGCGAGGGTTGAGGATCTTGTGACTGTGCCATCAGCGCGATATTAACAGGCCTTTCCGGACATTGCACTGTGCCGACACGCTGGACGACGCGGAACGCAGAGGCCGCCCGCAGGGCAATAAAAGCAATCTCGGCGGTGACAATCAATCTCTACGAACAACTTTGCAGAAGCGGTTTACCAGACCGAGCAACGCAATTCAGCCGCGCGGACCATGGCATCACCGGCCTTGCAACCGAAGGCCTTGCAGAATTCAGGCAAATTTGAAAGCGGGCCGATGACACGATATTTGCTGACGGGATGAGGATTCGTGAGCACGAACTGGCGTTGCGCGTCGGGGCGAATCTCGTCGCCGCGAGCTTGTCCCCAGGAGATGAAAAACTGTTGTTCCGGCGTGAAGCCGTCCTGGTCAGGCGGGCGGGGCTTGCCTTCCATTGATTTCTCGAACGCGAGATAGGCAAGCTTTACGCCGCCCAGATCGCCGATGCTTTCGCCCAGTACCAATTTACCGTTTTCGTGCATGCCGCCTTCCACGGTGTAGCTGGAGAACTGATCGACCACACACTGTCCACGGCTCTGAAATTCCTTGTAGTCCGCGGGAGTCCACCAGCTTTTGAGCTCGCCTGTGCTGTCATACTTGGCGCCTTGGTCGTCAAAACCGTGGGAAATCTCGTGGCCGATGACTGGGCCAATACCGCCGTAGTTGACTGCGTCGGTGGCATTCACATCAAACATCGGCGGCAACAGAATCCCCGCCGGGAATACGATTTCATTGAGCAGCGGATTGTAATACGCGTTTGAAGTTGGCGTGGTCATGCCCCAGCGGAGGCGATCGACCGGCTTGCCGATGAGTTGCGCGTCATCGCGGACGGCAAAACGCCGCGCNNTGCAAGGCCAGCAGAATGTTCTTAACCATCTCTTGCATGCGCGCTTTTGCTTCCGGGGAAAATGTTTTTTCAACGTACTTTTTCCCCAAAGCCTCGCCCAAGTCTCCGTCCGTCGCTTCGACACAACGTTTCCAGCGAGGTTTCATTTCTTTGGTGCCTTCCAGATACTGTTGGTAGAAAGCGAAGTCCTCCTGGACGAAAGGCGCGGAAAGAGATGAAGCAGCGGAGTTCAGCACCTGCCAAGTCAGATAGGTTTTCCAGTCAGCAAGAGAAGTTTGCTGCAGTTGACGCTGGAACTCCTGCATGAATTTGGGCTGATCGACGTTGACGGCGACGGCAGGATCGAGATTCGAAGCCTTGAAATACTCAGCCCAGTTAAAATCGGGCGTAATTTTCTGGAGGTCATCCAGTTTCATCTTGTGATCCGTGGCGTAGGGATCCCGCAACTCCACATTCGTCAGCGTTGCGCCGGCGAGCGCAGTTTCCATGCGCATCACAACTTGCGCCGCGGCCGCAGCGGCGGTCTTGTCGGAACCGGCCAACACGAACATCGCCGCGACGTGCTCCACGTACTTTTGGCGCGTCTCTTTGGACTTATCATCGTCCTTGAAGTAGTAATCCCTATCGGGTAGGCCGAGTCCGCCGGCACCGGCATCGGCAATCACTTGCTGCGGGTGGTGGGGGTCTTGGCTCGAACCAAAGAAAAATGGAACAAAGATACCTTCCTCGTGCAGACGAGTGATGGCGTGCGTGAGATCGGCGACCGTGGCGATGGACTGGATGAGATCGGTTTCGCGCTTGAGCGCCTTTACACCCTGGGCGTCGATTTGCTTCTCGTCCATGCAAGCGCCGTAATAATCGCCGATCAAACGGTCTGTGGACTTTGGCGGAGCAGTGGACGAATGAGCGGCGGCTTCCTCGAGAATGCCGCGGAGCACGTCCTTGGTGGACTCTCCGGCGGCCCAGCGCTTGCTCCATATGACCATCGAAGGCGGAATGGGATTGTTCGCGCGCCAGTTGCCATTGGCATAGTCGTAGAAGTCTTGGCAGGGACTGGCTTTGCGATCGAGGTCGTTGAGGTCGATCCCGTGCAAGGGCTTGTCCTGCGCGCAAAGCGAGGAAGCGCACAACATCGCTGCCAGAGCCAAATACAAAAGTCGCATAAAGGCCTCTTGTGTGTAGTCTCGATAAACGCCGCAAAGGAGGTTACCTATGAAGCCAGAAGATATCAATACTCACTAATTGCGAGCCGGCACGGGAGCAGGTTAATCGTCGAGCCGTAGGCTTAGGAATTTGCCATCTTGTCCGGGATGATTTGCAAAGGTTGTCCTCGGCAAGAACCTCATTGACACAACCGAGTTGTCAGCAACCGCTTCTTCGCTTGAGCGGCCTCTATTTCGCGGTCGTAGCGTCTCGTTTTCCACGGCGTGTGCGGGGCGCCACTACTTTGGCAGTACGCCCGTCCAGCTAAACCTCCTGCTATGAATGAACTGACTGTTGGCCACGCTCATGCATTTCACCGCTGTGCCCGGCTAAGTAACGGGAGGCAACCATGGAAAACGTGATCGGTTTCGGCGAGGTGGCAATAGCAATCTTTACGTCGTTTGCGGTGGCGCTGACAGTGCAGTGGATCGGATTGGTGGCGTTGATGCGTCTTATGCCAGCCCGGAAGGCGGAATTGGCAACCGCAAAGGTGGCCGAGCGCGAGGCGCAGAGAAAAGTTGGTGAGCTGTCACTCGTGCCGCGGGACCGGAAGAACGCGGCGTGAAGGCTTTTGAAATTGAAGTGAACAGGAGGCGTTATGCTATTTCTGAGGTTTTTGTTTTTTGCGATCAGCGCCACATTTGTAGCCGTCGCAGTGGGTTTAGTGATTTACGACGTGTTTCTCGCATTCGAACTTGGGCGGTTGCTGCGCTCGGACGAGCGCCCGCCTGGAAAAGGTGAGGAAGGGCACTCGAGTGAGACTCCCGTCTCGGCTGCACCGCCGCCGGTGGCGGCTCTGGGCGCGATTCAATCTCCGGTGCGGATTGCTAGAACGCGCCGCGCAATTCGGTGGGCGCCTGCGGCAAAACTTGTGGTGGCCGCGGCGCTTACGGCGCTTGCTGGGTGCAGCATCCTGGTAGTACCTGATGGCGAGGCGGCCGTGCGCATCAGCCAGATTTCCGGGGTGCGGCCTGGAACGCTTTACGCCGGGACGCATTTCATCCTGCCGCTTATCGATCGCGCGCAACTTTATGATGTGCGGGACAAAGTGTTCTCGACTTCTGCCGCTGAGGGGACGCGCGAGAAGCTGGAAGTGGGGCTGGCGGTGACGGTGCGGTATCGGATCGATCCTCGGAGGCTTGATTACGTGCAGGCAAATTTGCCGCAGCCGATTGATCAGGAGATTGTGGCTCCGGTGGTGACCAGCGTGTTCCGCGAGGTGGCTCCGAATTATGTGGTGCGCGACATTTTCGCCATCAAGCGCGA
>PLZZ01000235.1:0-6801 GCA_003153585.1 Acidobacteriota bacterium
CGCTTTCCCCTACTACCAATATTTGGTTTCTGGGGGGACGTTGCTGGCGCATAAAACCCCGGACACGCGCATCACAAACGTCAATTCACTGCCCGCAGGTCCGTTTCAATTGACGAACGGTGGCAGTTTTACCTATAACGCGTACGCGGCAAGCCCGGTCCATCGCTTCTACCAGATGTGGCAGCAGGAGAATTGCAGCGTGTCCCACTGGAGTTGGGACAATCCTTCCGGTTGCAATGCCAAGCTGTTCTCCTGGGTCGAGGTGACCGTCGGGGCAGGCACGAATGGTCTGCCACAAGCATCGAACTTCAGCACCGAATATTCGCCCTCCGCAAAGACCACCGGTGAAGGCTCGACTGCCCTCGGTTTTTACAATGTTCAGCAGGGCGATGTGCCCTACTTCAAGAGCCTCGCGGACAATTATGCGATGAGTGATAACTTCCACCAGTCCGTCGATGGCGGCACCGGCGCCAACCACATCATGTTCGGCCACGGCGACGCGATCTGGTTCTACGATCCCAATAGCGCCACTCCGTTCGTGCCACCGAACAACACGACATCAGGCCAGTTGGATGAAGTCGAAAATCCGGATCCACAGCCCGACACCAATAACTGGTACACGGAGGACGGCTATGGCGGTGGTTCCTTCGGTTCACCCGCTTACGGCGGAGGATCCTACAGCAACTGCTCGGACCGCACTCAACATGGCGTCGCCGAGATTGTGGACTACCTCCGGTCCATCAACATCGATCCGCATTGCGAACCGGGCCACTACTACCTTCTGAACAATTACAACCCAGGCTACTTCGGCCAAGGCGAAAACGCATACACCGATACAACCCCGTTCAACACCGTATTCACGATTCCACCCTCGTCAACGCCCAGCATTGGCGACGACCTTATTGCCCACAATATTTCGTGGAAGTATTACGGCGACCAGTGGAACGACTATGCTGGCGTTGGTCAGCCAAGTCAGCCTCCCTGTTCGACGACATTGACTACGAACTGCTACATCCCGGAGGACAAATATCAGATAAATTACGGACCGGTGGGCTCGGAGAATGAACTCTTCGACGCTCTCATCACCAACGCCGATGAGTACTGCAACATTTGCAACCCGTTTCAGTACGACACTTCCATCATGGCCAACCCCGCTGTCCGCACTGCCCACATCCAGGACACGGTTAACCTCTACAGTGACATCCAGGGCGGCACGCTTCCTGCCGTTTCGATCGTGAAGCCCAGCGGGCTTGTGGACGGCCACCCCGCTTCTTCGAAGCTCAACCTGTTCGAAGGTTTCACCCAGAAAATCGTGGATATGGTCCAGAACTCGCCCTATTGGCAGGACACCGCGATCTTCATTACTGAGGACGAAGGTGGCGGCTATTACGACTCCGGTTACGTCCAGCCGCTCGACTTCTTCGGCGACGGCACCCGCATTATATTTCTAGTTGTGTCCCCCTTCTCAACCGGCGGGCGTATCACACACAACTATTCGGATCATGTCTCCATCCTCAAGTTCATCGAGCGAAACTGGAATTTGCCTCCCGTCACACACCGCAGCCGGGACAATTTCCCCAACCCGATCGCGCCATTCTTCAACCCATACGTGCCAATCAACAGCCCGGCGATTAGCGACTTGTTCGAGCTGTTCGATTTCGGCTCTCCAGGCCAGGGCAGAGGCGGCAGATAAGTAATTTTTCGGTGCTGCCGAGTAATTTTGCCGTCTACTCGGTACAAACTCGGAAAACAGCTGGCGCCGGTCTCGCGAGAGACTGGCGCCAGCTTGTCTTTCGATCGTGATCGTCACCGGTAGTTCAAAGAGCGCTCGCCGAAGCGGAGCAGCCGAATCACATTTTTCCTGGTCTGCGATGCGCACCCGCTAGTGGTGTGGTTCTGGGGAGATGAACTGTCCAGTTGCGTGAACCGCAATTTCCACTGTATCGCTGGCTCGAAGAAGAAAAGTACTGGGGCTCTTGATACCCCATTGAATGTAGGGCACCGAAAACCGCGTGGAACCCTGGACCTTATCTCCGGCAGGCGGCTGAACTTCGAATATCATTGTGATCTCGTGGTCCTGCCCGTGAATTCGAAAAAGCCCGGACAGTTCCACTTGCGAAACACCCTGCGGATTGACGGCTCCTTTTACGTGCTCAGGAGTAAAAACAATCTCCGGATATTTCTCGCTTTCCAGAATTTCCTGATGCATTTTCTTGTCGCGGCCCTTGTTGTCGCTGTCGCCGCTCGTGGCGTCCACGATGATTTCTCCGCTCGCATTTCCCGTAGAAGTATCGAAACTGATATGGCCGCTCTTCAGCTTGAATGTCCCGTGAACAGTGTGGAGCGTGGAATCGAGCGTGAATTCGATTGTGGTTTGCGCGGGATCCAGTTTGACTGTTGATTCCTGCGCCGACGCGGTCGAACTGAACAGAACAAAGACCGCAAATGTCAGCGCCGCATACAAAACACAGCTTGTACCTGCCGCTACTAACTGTGAAAGGCGGGTTCGCATGAATCCCCTCGGCGTGTCAAGGACGGGTACAACCGGCAGAGTGGCCATTTTTTCGGCCACGATCAAGCTCGCAGAACTTGCCAGCCGAGGCCTAACACTTCCGTCGCCTTCAGGCTCTCTTGCGCAGCTTCAGCCATATGCGCGGACATGACTTTCGAAAATAGCGCCGGGTTGCCGGCGAAGAGCCGCAGCACCTTCCGCCTTAGCCATGCGCTGCGGTCCATCAGCAGCAGCAACCGCGTCATTCGCCAAGGCGCTCGAGAAATTTCACCATGCGCAATTTCGTAAGAATGAAGATCCTCACGCGCGAAAGCTTCCGCCAAAAGTATCGCATGCTGAAATGCGAGACTCAGCCCCTGCCCTGTAATTCCGTCCACGGTAAAAGAGGCATCGCCTACGAGCGCAACATGTCCGCTCACCACGCTCCGAGCTCGCCCCAGCGAGGTCACACCGCCCAGCTCCGCCGTCAGGGGACGCGAACTCTTCAGACGCTCCGCTACCTCCGGAAAATGAGCTAACGCTCGGTCGATTCTCAACTGTGGATCGTGCGAAAGGAGCGCAATGCAGATTTCGTCGCTGCCTGTTGGCGTCAGAAATATCTGGCAGCCCGGTCCCCAATGGACTTCAACTAGATCCGTCCACGGAACGACAGCGTAGTGGCGTGAAAATCCAAAACGCGCAGTCCTCGGAGGCCGCGAACTGAGATTCGCCCATTTCCCCACGGTGGAATTCTGTCCATCAGCTCCCACCAACCATCTGCATGGGAAATAAACACCACCAGCCTGCGCGCCTCGCGCGTCGAATCCTGTCACCCGGATACCCCAGTGGAAAGCCACGCCCACTTGGCACGCGCGTTCCACCAAAATTCGGTGAAGCTCAGCGCGCCGGACTCCATATCCCGTCCCCTTGGTGATTCTCGCGCTGGCTGAAAATTCTTCGTCTGAAAAGCGGATACCGCGGAATGGNNTGAATCGGAGGTTTTCTGTAGTCTAGAACCGATACGCGCAGTCCCTTCAGGCTCGCCGCAATCGCAGTCGCGATCCCGGCAGGTCCCGCTCCAATAACCAGGACATCCGCATGCTTGGCCACCCTGGGCCGCCTTTTACCATCTCAGAAGAACCAGCTCCGAACAGAAACCCGGCCCCATCGCCGCTAGAATACTCAGCGATCCAGGCTCCGGCCGCCGGTTCATATAGACATCTTCCAGCACGAGCAGCACTGAGGTGGACGAAATGTTGCCAACCTTGCGCAAACATTCCCACGAAGCAGCCAGATCTTTTTCTGTCAGTCCCAGCGCCGTTGCTGTTGCTTCCAGCACTTTTGGACCGCCCGTGTGCATTACCCAGGTCTTGATGTCGCTTCGCTTGTGGCCTTGCTCGGCCAGAAACGCGTCCACATCTTTGCCCAGGTGCTTCACCACTGTATCCGGCACTTCTGGAGATAGTACGATGCGGAAGCCTTTTTCAGAGATGTCCCACCCCATCACGCGTTCGGTGTGCGGGTAGAAAATGGATTTCGTTGCAAGAATCTCGGGGCCGTCGGACTTCCTGTTCGACCCCACCACGATCGTCGCCGCCGCGCCGTCACCGAACAGCAACGCAGAAATCAAGTGCGCCATCGACAGGTCGTCCCGTTGCAGCGTCAGCGAGCACAGCTCGATTGATAGCAACGCAGCCGCTTGATCCGGATAGCCGTGCACATAGTCCGCCGCGCGAGCGATGCCCGCTGCTCCCGCCACGCAACCCAAACCAAATATCGGTACGCGCTTGATGTTCGTGGAGAGGCCGATACGATTCACCAGCCGCGCATCAATTGACGGGGCGGCTATTCCGGTCACTGACGTGACATAAATCGCGCTAAGATCCTTCGGCTTCATGCCCGCGCCGTGTAGCGCCTTGCACAACGCCTTTTCTCCCAGTGTGAGCGCATGCTCAATCCACTCGTTGTTGGCTTGACCCCAGGTCGTCAGGCTCTCATAGAAATCGATCGTGCGAACGAGATACCGGCCTTCAACTTTCATACTCTCATCCAGACGGTCGAGGATGTCCGGATTGGGCAATCGGTGCCGCCAATCGTTTTTGAGAGCTTCGGTCAACACCTGCTGGTCGTAGTAATGCTCTGGAAACGCACTCGCAACGCTGGCAATCCTCATCTAGTCTCCCCTCGGTTTTTGGCGTGATTGCGCATAATACCCCGACTCGGAGCAATCTCCCACGTCGATTTGCATCTTTTGTTGCTTCTTATAAAAGCAATGAACACATGCCGGGCGTGTTCGTTTCGCCTGCCTGCAAAAGATCAGCTATGGATAGGCTCGATGCAGACTTTGATAGATAAACGCCGCGCAATCACTGATCCACTTTAACAGATTACCGGCTAAGTTCTAAGCGGATGAAAGGATTTTGGCGGGGGAAGCACGGGGTCACCGCCTGACCCCATTTGACCCGAAACTCTGGTGTACCTTCGCCGGAAGAATGTTTCTCTTATGTCAGGAGGGCAAAAAAGAACCCCAGGCCTGGGGGCGCAGGCCTGGGGCGGGGGGTTGAGGCATTGGGCCGGGCAAACTTTATCGAGCTAACCGCGGCTAGTAATTCCAACGCCGCAAAAACAGGGTCGCTCGGAATACCATTTGAACTCCGACTACCAGAATCGTATCGCGCAAGGCCGCGAATCGGGCACTCATGTGCATATCCTCTGAAGATCCACTGAAAGGCTGCGCGATTGCCATGGCCTCGCTTTCAGCCGCCAAATTATCGTTTGCCAGTGCGCTCATACCGCCCCCTCAGTTGACTACGTAAACCGGGTTATCGTGTTCCACAGCGACGACCATTGATTTGAAAATGTCTATGTCCCAGCTGTCAGCGATCCGCAGGCGCAAAATTTCGTTTGTTTCGGACATCAGCCGCCCGCGCAAGGGCACTCGCATGTTCCCCGCTAAGACCCGAAGAATCACTGGCTGGCCCATCCAGATTGCATAGCCACCTTCCATGAATGCCCCCTTGAGGTGCTTGCCTCGTACACCTGCATCTTCGGACAGGGGACCGAAGTGGCCAATGGTACAGGCGGCTATTGCTGGTAGTAGGAAAGTACTACCGCATCCGGTCTCGCGCGTGAACGCGTTTCTGCTATTGTATTTAGAGGCGTTTACGATCGGTTTGGGGCTCTCGAAACCATTGGAAATTACGTAGATGATCGATTTTCTAAAAGAGATATTGGCGCGTCTTTACGACATTCGCGGCCTGCTGACCTGGGGCGGTACGCTGATGGTTTGCGTCATCATCTTCATCGAAACCGGAATGTTCGTTGGCTTCTTCCTGCCGGGCGATTCCCTGCTGGTTACCGCCGGCGTCTTCGCCGGAGCTGGAAAACTGCAATTGGCGTGGCTACTTTCGCTGGTGACCCTGTGTGCGATTGCCGGCGATCAACTGGGCTACCTGATTGGCCGAAAGGCCGGCCCGGCCTTGTTCCGCCGCGAGGATTCCAGATTTTTCAAGAAACACCATCTGGCGCGCGCGCACGAATTTTACGAGCGCTACGGCGCTAAGACAATTATCCTTGCGAGATTCGTCCCCATCATTCGAACCTTTTGCCCCCCGGTAACCGGCGCGGCTGGGATGAAGTATTCACGCTATCTCCTTTACGACATCGTCGGAGGATTTTGCTGGGTCTGGGGNNCTTCCACTCCATCCAGCCGAATCCGAAAAAGATTAGAACCGGAATAACGCGAAGGAAAGCTACTTGAGGAAAAGCCCCTCGCGCACCTGATCGCGGCCCACGAAGGTCTTCGACGAGCGGAACTTCCCGAAAATATCCAAAATCTCGCGGTTTTGAAAAACGCGAGCGTGCACTGATAGCGTGGATGCCGGCAGCAGCTCAAACGTTTGCGTATCGGCAATCCTATAACGGCAGAACCTCTCGGGCGTGCGGCTGTGAAACAGCGACAGAACGGCGCCCCCCGGCCGCAGCATCGAGTACACCCTGTCCATCACTCGCGGCAAAAGCTGCGCGTCCAGATAATCGAAAATATCCCACGCCAGCACTCCATGAAAATGTTCTGCGGGATACAGTAAAGCGTTATCGAGAAATTTATCGGCGAACATGGAAGGTGAAACTTTCGCAGCTTCATTTCCCACCGGGGCTTTGCGGAAATCTTCTTCTTCCGAGACCAGAAATTCCTTCCACGCCCGCAGCAGGTCTTCGGTGGAAACGCGAAACCCTCTCTCAATAAAAAAAGTCACCGTCGCCTGCCACACCGGCCCGAGATCTAGGATTCTCCCCTGTTGCGAATCACC
>PLZZ01000235.1:6830-13481 GCA_003153585.1 Acidobacteriota bacterium
CCGGCCCGTACCATTTCCACTTTCCCTCGCAAACGCGCTCCATCTTCAATCGCAAATCGCGGTGTCAACACGCTTCCCTGCACTTTGCTTTGCGCTCCCAGTTGAACCCGCTCTCCCGCCTTCAAGTTCCCTTGCACCGAGCCCTCAATGATGATCTCGCGCGCTTCGATGTCCGCCTGTACCCGCCCATTGGGTCCGACGGTCACGCGAGCATTCGCCAGGCGAATCTTCCCCTGCGTTTCGCCATCAATGTACAAATCAGAGTTCCCCGAAATTTCGCCGTTGATCTTCAGACCTGCCGAAATCGTCGTCAGACTATTGGCGGCATCGGCCTTCGGGACGGTGTACGCGGCCGGCGTCGGTGCCGCGGCTGGCGCGCTAGGCGGTCGTGTCTGCAGCGGGGTCACTTCTGGTTCTGGTATTACCGGAACTGCCGCCACTGAAGCCTGCGGAGACGGCTTGGCCTCAGCTGATTTATTCCACATTTGAATTCCTCCCCCAGTATAGCTGGATCCTGCGCCAGGGTGGCCAGGGTCCCGAGCGGTGTCCAAACTATAGTACATAGGGCGCCCAGAGTAAATCGTCAGTCTATATCGGTTGGCCGATCCGCCACCGATGCGGATTGCCGCCTAGGAGACGAATCCGGCCCCCTGCGCGCCTCTGGGGCTATCGTAGCCCATTCCTGAGGTCTGCACCTCGCTGTGACGCATTTCCCACATGGCCACGATATACCCCACCGCTTCGTACAGGAATCTCTTCAGCCCGTTGCGAGTACGCCACCAGTTGTTCGGATCGTATTCCGAGTCCGGCGCCGAGATTACACGCAGCTCCGTTCCGGCCGGCAGCGTGCGTTCAAAAATGTAATCGGCCCGGCGCGTGTGATAATTCGAAGTCACCAGCAGGACTTTCTTCCAGCCGTGCGCCGCGATCGCCTGCGCGTCGGCAATTGCCTCTTCCCGCGTGTTCGTTCCTCGATGCGTTACCGGGACAATCGCACTTGCCGGCACACCCAGGGCCTTTAAATCACGCTGCATCAGCTCCTCTATCCCGGCATACGGCCGCAGCAACCGTCCGCTGGCGAGAATGCGCGGAGCCATGCCCGATCTAAAAAGCTGCGCCGCTCGCGTCGCGCGATCGGCCTCGTAATTGTCGTCGCTCAGAATCACGATAACGTCCGAGACCTGCGGCGTTTGGTCCACGATCCAGAAATCTCCGGCGAAACGCAAAATCGGGTGGCGCGCCAGATACAGAATCGCCACAAATACGACTACGAAAATCAGAAACAACAGTTTGGAGAAAATTCCGCCGCGCTGGCCCTCGCATTTCTTCAAAACACTTGGTACCTGATTTGTCATTTGTTCGGATCGAGCTTGCGCAGGCTTTCGGCCGCGTCTTCCGGCAGCGTGCCGTTAAAATAAATTTCCTTGATGCTATACGACTTGCTCCGCTGCTGCACGATGGGAAGAATTTCGATGTGCCAATGGTAATCGCCCGCAATCGTGCGCCAATATTCGCTCAGCTCGCCTTTCGTTTGCAGCGTATTCGGGGATGTATGCAGCACCATGTGATAGCTTTCAGAAACTTGCAGCAGCCTCCGCAGCGTTCTACCCAACAGGCTGGCTAGATGGCGGCGGCTTTCGCCCGCGAGCGGCGCTTCGAACTGATGATTGTGCGTCTTCGGCATCAGCCACACTTCGTACGGCACCCGCGAGGCGTAAGGGCAAAAAGCGTAATAGTCCCCGGCGTTATCCACCACGCGCTTGGCCTGTCGAATTTCCTGGCTCAGAATGTCGCAGAAAACGCATCGCTCGCGATCGCGATACCATTCGCGCGCGCTCCGCAATTCGTACAGGATCCGCCGCGGCACGAACGTCGTCGCCGTGATTTGCGAATGTGCGTGCGGCCATTCTTCGCCCGCTTGCGCCCCTTGATTCTTGAATACGGTCACATATTTGAATCTCGCGTCTCGTTTNNATTCCTTCGGCGCTGCGCCCCGGCTCACCCTCGATTCGGTATAGCGGACGGAAATGCGGATACACGCGCACCTGCCACGGTCCGTGCGCCGGCAAATCCAAAATCGCGCGCGTCTCCGGCCGGTTTCCCGCACACAGCGGACATGGATCCGGCCTGACCTTTTCGCGCTCCGGATGCCCGACCACCACCCAGCTTCGAGTGATAGGATCTTTGCGAAGTTCCATTTTTCAGTGTAAAACACGTTCTATAAAAATTCGACGCGCCATCTTATTACATTGCAGCGTCCGCTCGGCAAAAGATAATCGCCCCTGATTCAAGGCCGCAAATTCGCCACCGCAGGGCGAAGGCACGCCTTCAGCTCTGGCAAAAGACTTGGGATAGTAGGGGGTCTTACAGACTTCGGAGTTATCGCGTGTAATGTGTCGGAGTGGGCCCAACTTCCAGGCGGTGACGGTCCCAGATAGCGCCTTCACGGTTGTAATGCGCCATCTCGAAATCCTGCGTCAATTCCAGGCAATCGGTGGGGCAAGCATCCTCGCACAACCCGCAGAACATGCACCGCGAAGTATCATAGGTGAACGTAGTCAAAACTTTTCGCCGCGTGGCATCATCCCGCAGCCATCCCACCACAATCAGATTCTCCGGGCACGCCAGCGCGCATAGATTGCACGAAATACAAAGTGATTCGCCGGTCTCGGGATTCATGTTCAGCCGGGGCGCGCCGCGATACCGCTCCGCCATCATCGGCCGTTCCTGGGGATATTGCTCTGTGACCACATTCTTGGGCGCCTGGTAGCGAAAGGTCAGCATCATCCCCTTCACCAGGTCCCACAAAAAGATCCGCTTAAGAATTTCTTTCATTCACCGTAGTTTGACTTCCACCCTTACCAAAGTCAAGCCACACGCGCAGATCTAGACACTTTGATGTCTCTCAACTGGGACGATTCCCTTGACAGTACCAGTTCGCAAATCTACGATTCGACCGCCATGCGCAACCTCAACCGATATATGGGTGCACTTCTGGTCATCCTCTCGATGGCCCTGTCAACCTACACCCCCGCGCACGGCCCTTCTGACAAGAACGAACATGGAATTCTCGGCAAATGGGATTCCAGAATCCGTTCAAACGACTCCGGTCTTACTCTCCAATTTTTCCCGGATGGAACCGTTAAAGAAAATTCTGACCTTGAGAAGGCCGGCCGATATTCGCTCAAGGACAACCGCCTTACCACCTACGTACTGGATGCCAAAGAAGGGCGCGAGAAGCAACGCGAGTTCGATCTGTCCCTGGACGGCGACAACATCACGATGAAGGAGTCAACCGGCGGCCCAGAAATCCACATGGAACGTATCTGTAAGGGAGGCTCTGCTACTAACGAAATTCTCGGCGAGTGGTTCTCTCCGAATTACCCCGGAGCAGTCCGCGCATTTCCCGCCGAACTGCCACTCCGTTTCCCGGCGTTCGTTGAGTTTACCAAAGACAAGCAAATATTCTTTCGATCATCACCGCTGAAAACCATCCAAGGCCAATATGAGTTCTCTGACGGCGTGCTGGTACTAACATTTCCAAATGAACCTTCTGCAAAGACCAAAGTACGTATAAGCCCGGACCAAACGGATATACGAACCACATCACAGGGTCCGGGGATTCCATTTAGGCGAGTGACTGGCTCTGACTGTGGCGCACAGGTCAAACCCGTCAATAATCCTTAACTACGAACCACTTCTAATGTCACGGAACAATGTGCTTCGTCTCCTCGAAGGTGGCGATCGGCGGACGATCGGCCGCGCTGACCAGGTAGCGGCCATTGTGGCCAAGAGCCTAAGACTGTTCCCCAAATTGATTGCAGGGCTGTGGTCTGCCGATCCTCTGATACGAATGCGCGCTGCGGACGCTGCCGAGAAAGTCACGCGCGAGCATCCTGAGTTGCTCACACCGTACAAGAAGGAATTGCTGGGTTTGATGACCGAGGCCAACGAACAGGAAATTCGCTGGCATCTGGCCGTCATGGTTCCACGGCTTCCGCTCAACGCAGCGGAACGGGAACTTGCAATATCTTCGTTGAATGGTTACTTGGAAGACCGCAGTTCCATCGTGAAGACCTTCGCCCTCCAAGGGCTGGCCGACTTGGCCCAGAATGACTCAAGTATTCGACCCAAGGTGGTAGAAACTCTGCGCGAGGCCACTCGTAACGGTACGCCTGCGATGAAAGCTCGCAGTCGCAAGTTACTCCTTCGCCTGGAACGTGGCTGATCGTCAGTGAGAACCCATTAAAACGAAAATTGTTTATGTATCCCACGTTGCTAAAGTGTAGGCCTGCTGGAATAGAAGGAGGAGGTACTGTGACAAACACAATCAGAACAATCATGGTTGTAGCCCTCGTGATTCTCGGCGCTCTCGTCTCGCTGAAGATTCGCGCCGCCACACCCAAGAAACCTGCGCCGCAAGTGTGGACTCCCGGCTGCGTGGCGTCCGTGCCGAAATCCTGGGGTGCCTACAAAGGTGGTTCGGCGCAGTCAGGACTGGCGTTTGAGGACAGCGCCGGCACTCTTCGCTTCCTGACCAACATTCCCTGCGACGGAACTCCGGCCGTCGCGCTCGAGATCCGCAGGACCGCGCCCAATTCCTCGAATGGCGGAAATTAGCGAAGCAGAAGCCTCCAGATGTTATTCTGGCTTTTCATGCTGGAAGATACCGCATCTGACCTCGAATTCATGGCCGCCGCCCTAGCCGAGGCTCACCAGGCCGCCCAGCGAGGCGAAGTCCCAGTCGGCGCNNGCGCACGCCGAAATCGTGGCTCTGCGCGCAGCCGCAAAAATACTCAAGAACTACCGGCTGCTTGGATCGATCCTTTACGTCACCATCGAGCCCTGCGCCATGTGCTGCGGCGCGATGATTCAGGCCCGCATTGCGAGGCTCGTTTACGGAGCCGACGATACAAAAGGTGGCGCCGTCCGCTCCTGCTTCTCCGTTCTCGATCACCCGCAACTCAACCACCGCGTCGAAGTCACCTCCGGCGTGCTCGCTGATGAGTCCGCCGCTGCCCTGAAAACTTTCTTCTCCGCCAGACGTTAACCAACCCTTTCGCGGTCCCTGTTCGTCTTCCTTCCAAAGATTCCGCGTTCAAGCACTTATCTGATTTGCTCTTCGTGTCTCAATCTGCCTTACGCTGGCTCTTCTGTTGCGCTACACTTTCGACGGAGAAAATATCTAAATGTTCAGCGCGCGTAGAATGAGTTTCAGCGTCAGAAGTTTTTGGCGAATACTTGCGGTTTGCGCATCGGCTCTGGCGCTTCTTTCGGCGCCCGCGTCCCTTCTCGCGCAATCTTCCCCTTCGACGCCTCCTGCCACGCCACCACAAAATCAGTCTGTTCCGTCGCAAGCTTCCTCGCCGTCGGCGCAGCCGCTTTCGCCCGCAGCCAGCAGTCGCGAAAATCTTCTTGCCCAGTTCAACGACTCTCTCGAAGAGCTTACTTCGCGGGTATCGCCTTCCATCGTCCAGGTGCAAGTCACCGGCTATCGCTCCATCGAGGCGAAAAATCAGGACGAGGCTAGCCTGATCGGCAGAGAGCGCAGCCTGGGTTCAGGCGTGATTGTTGACCCGGACGGCTACATCATCACGAACGCGCATGTGGTGAAAGGGGCGCAGCGCATCCGCGTGGTCGTTTCAACGCGACCTTCCGGGGATTCGCAAGTGCGCGAAAGTCTCGGGCTAGGCGAGCACGTTCCGCCCCTGGACGCGAAAATCGTGGGCATCGCGCCAACCATTGATCTCGCGTTGCTCAAAATTGAAGCAAAGGGTTTGCAAGCGCTTCGTTTTGCGGACTACGCGAAATTGAAGAAGGGTGAGCTCGTTCTCGCCTTCGGCAATCCCGAAGGTCTCGAGAACTCCGTCACCATGGGCGTAATCAGCTCCGTTGCGCGCCAGGCCGATCCCGGCGTGCCTTCTGTCTTTATTCAAACGGACGCACCTATCAACCCGGGAAATAGCGGCGGGCCGCTGGTGGACACCAACGGCGATCTGGTTGGCATCAACACTTTCATTCTCTCCGAATCCGGCGGCAGCCAGGGCTTAGGCTTCGCAATTCCAAGCAGTGTGGTGAAGTTCGTTTATGAAGAGCTTCGAAAGTACGGCCGCGTGCACCGCAGTATCATCGGAGCCGTCCTGCAGGACATCACTCCCGATCTCGCGGCCGGACTTGGCCTGCCAAGGCAGCGCGGTGTCATCGTTTCCGACGTAGATCCCGACGGGCCTGCGCAAAAATCAGGGCTGCAAATTCAGGATATTCTTTTGAGCCTGGACGAGCGCTCGATCGGAAGTGTGCCCCTCGCCGAAATGATTATTTCCACGCGGCCCGCCAGCGCCATTGTTCAAGCTGAAGTGCTGCGCGGCGACAAAAAAATCACGCTGGAAATTCCAGTAACTGAAGAAAAGAACGACGTGGATCAACTGGCCAACCTCGTCGATCCGGAGAAATCTCTAATCTCCAAACTCGGTTTTTTCGCCGTGGAGATTGACGACAAACTCGCGCGCCAACTGGAAGAATTGCGCGAGCCATCGGGCGTAATCGTCGCAGCCATGGCCGCGGACCTCCTCGGTCTGGACACTGAGTTGCAAGCCGGTGACGTGATCCACGCGCTCAACGGAAAACATATCGAAACGATTGCCGAGCTGC
>PLZZ01000116.1:0-1015 GCA_003153585.1 Acidobacteriota bacterium
TAAGATGGTCCTGAAGGTAAACCTCAGTCCGAAATTCCTTGGAGTCGTTTAGCGGAGAAAACAGCTTCAGCGGGATAGCAGTCAGCAGGAAAAACTCAGTAGAGGCGAAACTGCATTTCAACATTCATCCGGACCGGCGCGGGCTTTCCATTTGGGCCAAGGGCTGGTTTAAACCGCCACGTTCGGACCGCCGTAACCGCATTTTCGTCGAGTCCTAGCCCCAGACCCTTCGAAACGTGGATATCTGTGGTGCGGCCGTCCGCCAGGATAGTAATCGTCAAAGTAACCGTTCCTTGAAATTTGGCCTTCACGGCTTCGTCGGAAAATTGCGCGTTCGGACAATACAGGCAAATCGGTACGCCGTATCCGTTGGTGCCGGCGCTAAATATTCCGCCACCGGTCCCCCCACCTTCGCCCGGCCCTACGCCACCGCCGCTCCCACTTCCGACTCCCGTGCCATTTCCAGATCCAATTCCATTGCCGCTGCCGGGCCCGTTGGAATCGTTCGTCACTTTGGACATGGGGTCGCCCCAGTTCGCCATATTGGGGCTCGCCAATTTCATGTCCGGCATCCCAAGAACCGTCGGGGTCGCCGCAAACTTAGGATTGTCCGGTGGCTTCACTTTGGGCGGCACGATTTGCGTCAAACTGAACTTCGGAAGTTTGCCTCGGCTGGCAGGCAACAATTCGTGCGCTCCGCCGCCTCCGCCACCTCCGGCCTTCTTGGCTCCTGGCGGCAGTTTTGGCAGATACGGGGAAGTGATGTCGAGCGGCGTGACGTTCATGGTCTTCGCCTGCGTGGTTCCCGGTGACATCAGCTCGGGCCAAAGCGGAATGATGATCAGCACGATCACTACTACGTGGAATGCCAGCGAAAGCGCCTGCACCCGCGTAAACTGAGTATTCTTGGACCAAATTTCGGGCACTGCTACGGGTGAGCTGGTGGTCTTTAGCGGGGCCAACTTCCGCGGTGAAATCAGGTCGCGAAGGTTCTGCCAGAATCCGCCGAACTCAG
>PLZZ01000116.1:1054-2699 GCA_003153585.1 Acidobacteriota bacterium
AGGCGCCCAATCCTGAGCGTAGGCTCCGTAGTTGAGCGACCAGCGTCATCAAGTCTTGAAGTAAAGTCTGGCATAGGGCTTACCTAGGTTCCCCGGTCACGGCTCTACCTGATATTAGACGCTCCACCACGAAAAAGGATGTACGGCGTCGGACGGCTGACACCGTTCTGGATTCATTGTAACATACGGTCTCCAACTGAGGCTCCCAGTTTCCCCGGCCTGCATCAGTAGAAAGGGCTTTTGATCCCTATTAGATGGCGAATACGCGCGACCTGAAGAGTACGCTTAATCTTCCCAAAACAGATTTTCCCATGAAGGCGAAGCTGCCCGAGCGCGAGCCGGAGCAGTTGGCAGCTTGGGAGAAGATGGCGCTATACCACCGCATCATGGAATCGCGGGCGGCTGCGCCGGTGTTCGTCTTTCACGACGGCCCCCCTTACCCCACGGGTGAAATTCATCTCGGCACAGGCCTGAACAAGATACTGAAGGACATGATCGTGAAGTCAAAGACCATGGCCGGGTTCCGAACTCCGTATGTTCCCGGCTGGGATTGCCACGGCCTGCCCATAGAGACCAAGGTCGAAAAGGAACTGGGCGGCAAGACAAGCAAAGTGTCCGCTGCGGAGTTTCGGCGCATGTGCCGGGAATTTGCCGCAGGCTACATCGACGCGCACAGACGCGAATTTAAGCGGCTCGGCGTTTTCGGCCAATGGGAAAAGCCCTACCTCACCATGGATCCAAGTTATGAAGCCTGCGTTGCCAGCGCCTTCCTAACATTTCTCGAAAAGGGCTACATTTACCGGGGACTGAAGCCTGTGTACTGGTGCATTTATGACCGCACCGCTCTGGCCGAAGCGGAAGTGGAATACGAAGACCACACCAGCCCGTCGATCTGGGTGAAGTTTCCGGTTGTTGCCGGCGAGAAATCCAGGAAGCTCGGGATTGGCGCTGATGTCAGCGCGCTGATCTGGACCACAACGCCATGGACGTTGCCGGCGAACCGCGCTCTCGCGTTTCATCCGGACTACGAATACGTTGTCGTGAATAGTGCCGCAGGCAAGCTCCTGCTCGCGGAAGAAAGAATGAGCGACCCGGAGTTGGCTGTGCTGCTGGGGCTCGAACCGGGCGCTCCATTCACGAAAGTTGGAAAGGGACGCGAACTCGAAGGCGTGCAGTTTCAGCATCCGTTTCTTAAGGAGTTGCGCGTGCCGGCTGTGCTCGCCGACTACGTCACCCTGGATCAGGGCAGTGGAATTGTGCACACCGCTCCCGGCCACGGCGCGGAAGACTTTGCAACCGGCCAGAAATATGGACTCGAAGCCTACGCTCCGCTCGATAACGACGGCCGCTTTGTCGAAGGTTTGCCCGAGTACAAGGGCAAGACTGTCTTCGAAGCGAATCCGGCCATCATCTCGCTGCTGACGGAGCGCGGCATGCTTGTCGGCGAAAAGAAGTTTTCGCACAGCTATCCGCATTGCTGGCGCTGCCACACTCCCGTGATTTTTCGCGCTACCGAACAGTGGTTCATACAACTTGACGGCGGCAGCGCAACGGTTCCTCCCCCGAGCGCGCCTGCGTTGCGCGGCCGAGCGCTGGACGAAATCAAAAAAGTAAAGTGGCTGCCGGCGTGGGGCGAAGAGCGCAT
>PLZZ01000116.1:2779-10574 GCA_003153585.1 Acidobacteriota bacterium
TGCCTCCCGGCACGAAGTGCGCTTCGTGCGGCGGAGCAAAGTGGCGCAAAGAGTCCGACATACTCGATGTATGGTTCGAATCCGGCTCAAGCAATTTGGCTGTGCTGCAAAAAAGGGAAGGGAAGCCTCGCGCGGATGTCTATCTCGAAGGCCCCGACCAGTTTCGCGGATGGTTCCAGAGTTCGCTGATGGTTGCGATTGGCGTTGATGGCATGCGCCCGTACGATCAAGTCGTCACGCACGGATGGACGCTCGACGAAAAAGGCACCCCGATGTCGAAGTCGCTCGGCAACTCCATGGAGCCGAAGGAAATCTGCGAGAAGTGGGGCGCCGACCTTCTTCGCGTCTGGGTTTCGTCGCAGGACTACACCGCCGATGTCCGCCTTTCCGATGCCATGATGACGCAGCTCGCCGAAGCCTATCGCAAAATCCGCAACACGTTCCGGTTTGCACTATCGAATCTTTACGACTTCGAACCGGAGCGCGACACGGTCCCCGATGCGAATCTTTGGGAAATGGACGCGTGGATGGTGCGGCGCACCGGCGCGCTCGTGCGCCAATGTCAGGAGTGGTACGCCAATTTCGAATTCCATCGCGTGTACCATGCGCTGCATGATTTTTGCACGGTGGATTTAAGCGCGTTTTATTTCGACGTTCTCAAAGACCGTCTCTATACCTTCGCACCCAAGAGTCTGGGGCGCCGTTCGGCGCAAACCGCCATGTACCGCATCGCCAGCGCTGTCGTTCGCCTCATCGCTCCCACACTGGCTTTTACCTCTGAAGAGGTCTGGAAGCACTTGCCGCCTGCCGGTTCGAAAACCGAAAGCGTGCACATGTCTTTGTTTCCCGCCGCCGAAGATTTCGAAAATGCCTTGGATGGATCGCGCTCTGCAGCTTGGGACCGCCTCCTTGTAGTTCGTGGGGAAGTTTTGAAAGCGCTCGAGCCTGCCCGCGCTGCAAAGACAATTTCCGGCGGCCTCGAAGCGCGCGTCACGGTCGCAGCAACCGGCGAACTGCTCGATCTGTTGCGCAAATATTCCGCCTACCTGCCGGCGCTTTTCATCGTCTCGCAGGTCGAGATCGCCGCAGGCCCGATCCAGGGAACTGCGCCGGCCGCCACCCTGGAAGGACTTCAAATTCGCATCGAGCGCGCCCTCGGTAAAAAGTGTGAACGCTGCTGGAATTATTCCACACACGTGGGTGAGAGCGCGGAATACCCAACATTATGCGAGCGGTGCCTCGCCGCTCTTGCCGAAATCGATCGAGACAGCGGCCTCGCCAGCGGGAGTGCCAAGGTTTGACATCTTCCGCATCGCGTTCAGGCTGGTACACCCTGGGATTTCTCGCGTTCGCCGCGCTAGTGGCGGATCAGGTCAGCAAATACGCAGTGGAACGGTACACTTCCCCGGGAACCATTCGCGTCCTCGTTCCTGGCTTGTTGAATCTGGTTCATACCAGCAATCCAGGGGTGGCTTTCGGATTGTTCGCCGATTCAAGCAATCCCTTGCTGGCCCCTGTGCTGATTGTTTTTTCTGTCGGCGTTATCGCGTTGCTTGCTTGGCTGCTCGTCAGCGGCCGCGCGGGGGGCAGGCTCGCGCAATGCGGGCTGGCTTTAATCTTGGGCGGCGCAGCGGGAAACGTTCTCGACCGCGTTCTCCATCGCAGTGTGACCGATTTTATCGACTTCTACATTGGCAGCCATCATTGGTATACATTCAACATTGCTGATTCAGCGATTGTTGTCGGCGCGGGCCTTGTGATTCTTGAACTCTTCCGCGACTGGCGGCATCCTAATCAAGAGCGAGCCTAGCGATGCATCCCATCCTCTTTCATATCGGCGGAATTAATATTTACTCGTACGGCGTGCTGGTTGCTTCGGGAGTGCTGGCCGGACTTTGGTGGGCCCGTAGGCAAGCGCCGCGCGCCGGCCTCGACCCCGACAAAGTCTGGAACATGGGGATCTACACCGTCCTGGTTGCGCTCCTGCTGGCGAAAGTCTGGCTTATTCTGAGCGACTGGGACTACTACGTGGCCAATCCGCGGGACATTTTCAGCTTGAACACATTTCAGTCCGGCGGAACTTTCTATGGCGGNNTGCTCCCGGTTATGGACACGATTGTGGCGGGGTTGCCGCTGGGCCACGGCATCGGGCGTTTGGGATGTTTTGCCGCCGGGTGTTGTTACGGCAAGCCGACTAGCGTTGCTTGGGGCGTGGTGTTCACTAATCCGGCGGCCGAGCAGCTTGCCGGAACGCCGCTCGGCGTTCATTTGCATCCCACCCAGCTCTATGAAGCGGCCGCGGAGTTTCTCAATTTCCTGATTCTTGTTTGGATCGGCAAGCGCCAGCGCTTTACCGGGCAAATCATCGCCACGTATTTCCTTCTCTATGGGCTGGAGCGCGGCACCATCGAATTCTTCCGAGGCGATCCGGGCCGCACCATGATGTTCCACGATACGGTCTCACTGATGCAGATTGTAAGCGTCGGCCTGATCGTTACCGGCGCATTGCTTTGGTGGCGCGGGTTGAGAGGCAAGAGCGCGCCGATGGCCTCTGCTTCCGCCACCCGCGCTACGGTTGCGCGCTAGATGCTGCTCGCCTCCCATCTGCAAAAATTCGATGCACGCACATTCTGATATGGAAGACAATTTCGAATCTGACGAAGACTCTTCCGAGCACGATACTTTCGCCGTTAACGAAGAAGCCGCAGGCCAGCGTCTCGACCGCTTTCTCGCCGCTCATCTCAGCGACATGAGCCGCACCCACGTGCAGACTCTGATCGACGAAGCGCGGGTGCTCGTGGATGGTCTTGCGAAGAAGTCCTCACATCGTCTCGAAGTTGGGGAAACGGTCACCGTAAATATTCCTCGTCCTCCGCTCCCCGGCGTGGAAGCGGAAAATATCCCGCTCGATATCATTTACGAAGATGCGGACGTGGCCGTCGTAAACAAACCCGCGGGAATGATCGTTCATCCGGGTGCGGGTGCTGACGCCGGCACTCTCGTTGCCGCGCTGTTACATCGCTTTGGCGGAGGTCAAGGTTTGTCCGCAGTAGGCGGGCCTCTCCGGCCGGGCATCGTGCATCGAATCGACAAAGGTACCTCCGGCGTGTTATTGATTGCGCGGACTGATATGGCCCACTTAAAGCTAATCGAAGATTTTCGCGAACGCCGCATTGAGAAAACGTACCTGGCGCTCCTACACGGGAAGTTAAAGGGCGAAGCCGGAATCGTCGAGTTGCCCATTGCGCGCGACCTCCGCCGCCGCTCGCGCATGACGGCACGGCGCCGCGAAGGCCGCCAGGCACGTACGGACTGGCAGTTGCGCATGCGGCTCGGCAACTTTTCTTTCATCGAAGCGGGCTTGCACACCGGCAGAACTCACCAGATTCGCGTGCATTTCTCCGCGCTCGGATGTCCGGTCGTGGGCGACACGGTTTACGGCGCGCCGCGCCAGGAACGTATCGGCGCTGAACTCCTGCCGCCGCTGGAAAGAAATTTCCTGCACGCCGCGCGAATTGCTTTTGTTCATCCGCGGTCCGGCAAACGAATCGAGTGCCGTGCTCCGCTGCCGCCCGATTTGACCGCGTACTTTCGGGGTTTGGGACGAGCCGTAAAAATGGCTCCCAGCGTGGTTGATGCTGGATTGCAGGAGTTTCTATAATTGATTAACGTGAGNNGCACAGCAGTCCCCACCGCCTCCCAGTCCGGCGCGGCCAGACTGGAGCGCCCCTGCTTCGCAATCTTCTGAAAACGGGCAAAAGGCTCCCCCGGCGCAAAGTCCCGCTGATGCCGCGCAGGCGGCGCAGAACAAATTGCCGCCGATTGTTTCCACCACCGGGCTGGTTCATCTAGTCGCCACCGTCACCGATCGCCGCCATAATTTCGTCACCGATCTCGAACAGAGCGACTTCAAGATTCTCGAGGACAACACGCCGCAGGACATCCGGTTCTTTGGGCGCGAAACCGACTTGCCGCTGCGCATCGGGGTGTTGCTCGACACCTCCAATAGCATCCGGCCCCGCCTCGCGTTCGAACAGGACGCCGCGATTGATTTCCTCGACGGTGTAATCCGCAGGAACAAAGACATGGCTTTTCTGATGACCTTCGATAACGAACCCGAAGTTATCCAGGATTACACCGGCGATCTCGGCCTGCTGACCGCTGCGATCCGCAGGCAGCGCGCCGGAGGGGGAACCGCTTTGAACGATGCTATCTATCGGGCCTCCGAGAAACTCCTGAATCCGCCTGCGCCCAGCGGGCCGAATCCCGAAGTACGCCGCGTGATTGTCGTGATCAGCGACGGTGATGATAATCTGAGCGACCACGCGCTCAGTGACGCCATTGAATCCGCCATTCGCGCCGAGGCCGCCATCTATGCCATCAGCACGAACACCGACTGGCTCTCCATCAGCGGCGACAAACCGAAGAAGATACACGTGGAAGGCGGAGACAAAGTGCTGGAGGAATTTGCGGACCAAACCGGCGGCCGCGTATTTTATCCTTACAAAGTCGAAGATCTGGCGCAATCGTTTGTGGACATCGGAACTGAATTGCGCAGCCAGTATTTCATCGCCTATTCGCCGAAAGACACGGAAACAGCGGGTAAATACCGCAAGATCGATGTCCAGACTGATCGCAAGGGTCTTGCTGTCCGAACGCGCAAGGGTTATTACTCGGTGGCGCCAACGCCCGCTGGTAAGTAGCGTAATTTCCGAGGCGCCCGGAGCAGTCTGCCTATACGCAGGTCTTACTTAAATGGTGCGTAATAACCTCTGCGAGCGAGAACCTTGACGTCGGGCCGATCGATGTCGACCTTAATTTTCCGGAATGTTCCGTCGCGTTTTTCGTTGGTGGGATAGTAGCCAATCACATATTGAGAGCGCAATTCTTCTGAGATTACGTCGAATGCTTTTTCCAACGACTTCTCGTTGTGAACGTTGATNNAAAGTGGAATCCGAGATCAGAAGCACATGAATCACGCCGTCGGCCCGCTGGCAAGCTTCGACCGCATCCTGCAATCTTAATTTGCTGCCGGTGTCCTCCATGTCGCTCATCACGATCACGGCCTTGCGCCCCGCTTCCGTTGCTAATTCGTCGTGACACGCCAGGTAGATCGCGTCGTAGAGGTCCGTCCCGCCGGCATTGTTTCCTTGCGGAATCGTGCCTGGAGTTACTGGTCCTCCGCCTGCCACAGAACTAATACTCGTCCGGCGGATGGCGCGTTCGAGAACGTTGGTGTCTTCCGTAAAGTCAGCCAGCAAGTCCACGTCAAAGTCGAAGCTGATGACCATGGCTTCGTCTTTCTTCCGCATCACTTCCCGCAGAAAACGCGAAGCCGTATCTTGTTCCGCTCCGATCACGTGGTACATGCTGCCGCTCGTGTCGATTAGCAGGCCGAGCGTGATCGGCATATTCACGTCTTTCTCGAAGAAGGCAACCTTTTGGTCCTGGCCATCCTCAGAGATTTTGAAATCGTTTTGCACCAGGTCGGAGACGATGCCATTCTTCTTATCACGGGCGGTCACAAAGACGTTGACCAGTGTGGTCTCTCTCTTCAAGGTTTGGGATGACTGTGGGGGTTGCTGATCCTGTTGCGGCGGAGCGGGCGTGGACGACTGCGTCCCCGATAGGCCGCTCGACGAAATAGCATTCGCAGGCCAGGCTCCGCCTGCACCCAAGTATCCTGCGAGAGCCAGTATGAAAAAGCCTGCCACGAGGCGGGTCAGCCGCATTGTATAATCTCCCTCAGATTAGCCGCGCTACTTACGATGCACTCGGAGCGCGGCCGGATGTTTGGCCAGTGTCGCCGGGGCATGAGTAGTTCGCCGGCACAGAGGCAGGTTGCAAACGAGCGATAGTTCACAACGCCGCCGAAGGGCGCGAAACGAGATACGCCGATGACGCGAATCATTCTGTCGATTGCCATTGTATTACTTCTTTGCGTTGGCGCGCACGCGCAGCAGCCTATCCAGCCCGGCACTCCGCAGCAAGACGCCCAACCGCCGGCCCCCGTGCAACCGGGACAGGTGGCAAAACCCACCCCGCCGCCGCAGAACCCCGCGGCGAAGCCGTCACCGTCAGGCGCGCCCGCGCAACAAGGGGATACTCGCAATCGCATCTCGGTACGAACGGAACTTGTCATCGTGCCGGTCACGGTGAAGAACCGCGACGGCCAGCTAGTCGTCGACCTTCAGCGGGATGAATTCCGCATTTTCTCCGACGACGTAGAGCAGCAAATTGTGCTGTTCGATTCGCAGCCCTATCCGCTGTCCGCGGTGGTCCTGCTCGACGATGATCTTGCCGAAAAGGAGGCCGAACAGGTCAGGAAAAGCCTGGACGCGGTCGCCGCCGGGTTCGGCTCCGCGGACGAGGTAGCCCTGGTCACCTATTCGGAATTTCCCCAGACGGTCGCCGATTTTTCTTTCAACAACGACAAACTTTTTACCGCGCTCAAGCGCCTGGCCCTGGACTCGCATAGTACAACAATCATTAACGACCCTACGACCGCGGGTCCGATCATCAATGGGCAGACCCAGCCGGACGGAACCGGAACCACCGGCCAGGGCGGCGTGCAGGTTCGCGGTTTTGGAAAACAGGCTACCCATAATTCTCTGGATGACGCCATCTATGCGGCGGGCCAAATGCTGAAAGGGCGCGGGCGCGATCGTCGGAAAATAATTTTCCTTATTTCCGACGGGAGCAATACCCACAACAACCAGCACTCGTTCAACGAAACCCTACACTCGCTTCTCCTCGCTGATGTTTCCGTGTTTGCTATTTCCGTCACGCACCAGACTCCGATTGGCCGCTCCATCATTCAGCACGGAGCGTCGGAGATCGACAAGTACGCCGCGAGTACGGGCGGAGATACATTTTACGCGGCGAGGGATAATGAATTGTCGCGGCTTTACTCGGCGGTGACCGAGCAGGCTCGCGATGTGTACACCATCACTTTCGCTCCGACAGAATCGGACCGCAGCAAGGACTATCACACCATCGAAGTGCGCGTCCGGCGGCCGGACTTGGACGTGACCGCGCGGCAAGGGTATTTCCAGGCTGGACTCCACTAATTCTCGTTGGTTTCGAGCGGCATGGGCGAGCGGCACTCGTCTTGGATGACGGGGCGACGCCGTAATTCAGGGCTACCGCTCTATCTTGCCGGCTGAATCGAAATTAATTGTTCGTGCGCGGGGCACAGCGGTCTGTAATCGCAATACACGCAGAGAAAACTCGGCTTGGCGGGAAACTCACCGGCGCGAATTTGGTCGGCCACTTCGTAGATAGTCTGTTTCGTTTTCGCCAGTGCTTTTGCGTCGCGCTCACTCGCGACTGCTTCGTTGGTGGTCAGATTGTAAAAAACCAGGCGTTCCGGTTTCAGTTCCAGCACTTCTTCAGCCGCCAGCGCGTAAACGCTGAGTTGCAAGCTGTCCTTGGCCTTTTTGGNNATGACGTCATGATCGAGGTGAAGCTCGAACGATTTTTCCTGGTGCACCATGTCCGGCGGGGCGGCCACGTAGGTGCGATGGAAATTCTCGAGCTGTTCGCGGCCGGCTTTGCGGTATTCCTCTTCCTGATAGTCGTCGGGAAAACCCATGGAGCGCCATTCGCGATCGTAAACAGCCATTACGTCTTCGAAAGGGAATTTTCCGCGCTTGGCTATTCCGCCGGCGAATTCCTTGATGGTGGTATGCATCACGCTTCCAAAAGTCATGGTGGCGCGCGGGCCGCCGCGAATGCTCCACATATTTTGAAACAGATATTGCATGGGGCATTTGCAGTAACACTCGATGGCGGA
>PLZZ01000103.1:0-16753 GCA_003153585.1 Acidobacteriota bacterium
AGGTCGGTCTAATCCACGGTAATTCGGGTACTCGACGAAACAGGGGCCTGGGCTTGTCGTCCGCTCGCTTCCCACCCGAGCCCTATGTCTATGCCCACCATACACTTATTGGCACTCGCCATGTTCAGTAGTTGTATGTCGGCAGGGTTATTTTCTCTTACGCTGCCTGTACTCTTGACGTGCGCGTTGAAAACTGTAAACTGCGGTTTTCTACAATGGCGACACAAGCAAACCCGCTAGAGGAGGTGCTGCAGGATTTTCAGTTCCCGCAGCGCGAGGCCGCTTTTTTTTATGGCTTGTTCCTGCGCGGCCATTCGGCTGAAGAACTTCGAAAGGATATTCAAGTTCCCGCGGCGGTTCTCGCTAAATGGGACCGCGAGACTGTGCGCGAGCCGCAGCTTCGTCCGATACTCGAGACCATCGTCCGCTATCGCCAACACGTCCTGGCCATCTTTGAAAATCTGATTTGCCACGATGCCACAACCCAAAAACTTCAGTAACGCCGTTTCTTCGCAGTTGCCTGCAATTTGAATTTCGTCAAATTCATCTTCCGTTCGTGTGCCATTCGATCGAATTCAGAAGCAGAACCCGCCCGTCAACGCAGCCGGCGCTTAACGCGAGTTGCAGTGCGCGAATCACTTGCGTAAAATGACTTGGGTCATCCCACTAAACAATCTACTCCCCGGTAGCTCAACGGTAGAGCATTCGGCTGTTAACCGAAGGGTTGCTAGTTCGAATCTAGCCCGGGGAGCCAAACTTCTCAATCAGTTAGCACGAGTCCTCCAATTCGACAGCGGGACACTTCTCCCCTTTTAATTCCCAAGGCCCATCTTTTCAATGTGTGACTGCGCGCATTGCAGGTTCTGCCCGCTCTACCCAGCGTTTCCTGGGCTTCCTGATTCTCGGACCAAATCTTTGCGAGTTGGCATATCATTACCCGGCCATTTGTAACGGAGGCAGAAGAAATGCGCCTGATTCGCTCGCTTTTTGCCCTGGTTTTCGCTTCGCTTTGCCCGATCGTCATTGCCGCACAGTCTTCGCACCCTTTGCTGCAGCGGCCGACGTTCAACGGCAGTCTGATTGTGTTCTCTTACGCCGGCGATTTGTGGACCGTCGACCATACTGGCGGCCACGCCTCTCGCCTGACAACCGGGACCGGCATTGAGACCGATCCGGTCTTCTCGCCCGATGGCACCATGATCGCCTTCACCGGCGAATACGACGGCAACACCGATGTCTTCATCGTCCCCGCAACGGGCGGAATTCCGAAGCGCCTCACCTATCATCCGGCGGCGGATTTTGCCGTGGGCTGGACCCCGGATGGAAAGTCCGTGATCTTCCGCTCGAACCGCGAAAGCGGAAGCCCGCGCTATACGAAATTGTTCAAAGTCTCGGTGAACGGCGGGCTGCCCATTGCACTACCGCTACCGATGGCATTCTCCGGTGAGTTTTCAGCCGACGGAAAATACTTTGCCTACTCGCCCGTGGGCGGCGCATCCCCCTTCAATTATTCTTACTATGTCGCGTGGAGAAATTACCGCGGCGGACTGGCAAGCTCGGTATGGATTGCAGACATGGCCACGCTGGACGTGGTGAAGATCCCGCGGGAAGGTTCCAACGACTTCAATCCCGTCTGGGTGGACAAACAAATCTATTTTCTTTCCGATCGTAATGGGCCCGTATCGCTGTTTCGCTTTGACCCTGCGACAAAATCTGTAACCGAAGTGGTGAAGAATAGCGGCGCGGATATTCGTTCGGCCAGCGGAGGATCTGGCGGAATCGTTTACGACCGTTTCGGCGAACTCTTTCTCTACGACACGGCGAGCGGCAAAACAAACCAGGTCAGCGTGGACGTGAGCGCGGACCTGCCGGATGTGCGCGCGCGTATTTCTCCGGCCGATCGCGATATCCAGAGCTCTGGCATTTCGCCTACCGGCGTGCGCGCCGTTTTTGAGGCGCATGGTGACATCCTCACCGTCCCGGCAAAAGAGAGCACAACGCGCGATATCACCAATACTCCCGGCGTGATGGAGCGCGAGCCGGCTTGGTCGCCGGATGGACAGAGCATCGCGTACTTCTCCGACGAATCGGGCGCATATGCGCTGCACATCAGCAGCCAGAGCGGCGCAGGCGAAGTGAAGAAATTTCCGCTGGCCAACGATCCTACATATTATTTCCAGCCGAAATGGTCGCCGGATTCGAAGCTGATCGCCTTTCACGACAACAAGATGGAGATCTGGCTGCTGGACACCACCACGAGCAAAGCCACCGTCATTGGCAAAGGCGCTGTCAGCGATGGAGACTACGACGCATCTTGGTCTCCGGATTCCAAGTGGCTCGCCTACACTCAGACGGTCTCGAACCGCTTCCATGCGCTGTTCTTGTACTCCGTCGCGTCCGGCAACAGCACGCAGGTCACTGATGCGATGAGCGATGTTCGCCTGCCGGCGTTTGACCGTGGCGGAAAGTATCTCTACTTCACCGAAAGCACGAACTATGGCACGTCCACGAGTGGCTTGGACATGAGCAGCGACGCCTTTAGCGTGACGCGCAGCGTATATGGGCTTGCGCTGGCGGCAGACACCCCTTCTCCCGTTGCGCCGCAAAACGAAGACGAGAAGCTACCCGGCGCAAAAGACAAGAAAGACTCCGGCGACGAGCACGCCGATAAAGATAAAGACAAATCCGATGCTGCGAAAAAATCGGAGGAAGCAGACAAACAGGAGAAAGCAGAGAAGCCTCCTGAGAAGCCAAAGCCCGTAAACATCGATCTCGAACATCTTGAGGATCGCGCCGTCGCGCTTCCTCTGCCTCCAAACGCCTATACCGACCTTGCGGCGGGTAAGGAAGGCACGCTTTATCTGCTTGAGGGCGGAGGAAGATTCCAGACAGAGCGCGGCCAGACGCTGACACGCTTCGACCTGAAGACAAAGAAATCTGAGAAGTTGGCCGATCACATCGCGGGATTTGATCTTTCATTCGACGGAAACAAGATGCTGCTGGAGATAGCGCAGGGCGAGTCGGAAGCAGCGCAGGCCGCCGGTGGTGCCGTTCCAACCTTCGTCATCGTTCCCGCCGATGCTCCCGTGAAGCCCGGTGAAGGCAAACTGGAACTTTCCAGAATGGAAGTCCGCGTGGATCCCCGCGCTGAGTGGCGACAGATGTTTCACGAGATATGGCAGATCGAGCGCAGCTTTTTCTACGATCCGCATTATCACGGCGTGGACACGGTTGCGGAAGAAGCGAAGTTCAAGCCGTATCTGGACCAGGTTGGCTCGCGCAGCGACCTGAATTATCTCTTTCAGGAAATGCTCGGCGCTTTCTCGATCGGCCATCTGCGCGGTTTTGGTGGAACGATTCCTCACCCGAATCGCGTGCCGGGCGGTCTGCTGGGCGCCGACTACGAAATCGCCAACGGTCGCTACCGCATAAAACGGATCTACACGGGCGAACACTGGAATCCCCAGGCGCACGCTCCTCTGGCGCAACCGGCGGTGAAAATAGCAGAAGGAGACTTCATCCTCGCTGTCGGTGGCCAGGACCTGAGCGGCTCCGACGACATTCAGCGTTTGCTCGAGGGCACGGCCGGAACGCAAGTGACGCTGAGGATCGCCTCAGACGCCAGCGGCAAAGATGCTCGCAACGTCACCGTGACCCCAATCGGCGACGATCTCAGTCTGCGCAATCTGGCGTGGATCGAAGCGAACCGGCGCAAAGTGCAGGAATTGAGCGGCGGAAAGCTGGCCTATATATATCTGCCGGACACCGCGTTGGGCGGTCTGACGAACTTCAACCGCTACTACTTCGCGCAGCTCGACAAGCAGGGTGCCGTCATCGACGAGCGATTCAACAGCGGCGGCCAGGCGGCCGACTACATCATCCACGCCATGCAGCGCACGCTAATGAGCTGGTGGGCTCCCCGCTACGGAGCCATCTTCCGCACTCCACAGGCCTCGATCCTTGGACCAAAGGTGATGATCATTAATGAATTCGCGGGATCGGGCGGTGACGCGATGCCGTGGTACTTCCGGGAAGCGAAGCTGGGCCCGCTCGTCGGCAAGCGCACCTGGGGAGGGCTGGTCGGAATCGGAGGTATCCCGCCGTTGATGGACGGCGGCCAGGTCACTTCACCCAGCTTTGGTTTCTTCAATCCGCAGGGTCAATGGGATGTCGAAAATCACGGTGTGCCGCCGGATTATGAAGTGGACATGGAGCCGAAGCCGGTTAGCGAGGGACACGATCCCCAGCTTGAAAAAGCTGTGAGCCTGGCCTTGGACGAACTGGCCAAGAACCCCGTGCCGGAGCCGCACAAGCCGGACTATCCAAACTACAACAGGCCTGCCGCGCAATAATGCGTGAGCGCGTGGCGCAAGCGAATGGTCGTGGGTAGCTGCCACAACCTTCCGCTTGTTATTCTTTTCTTCCGGCAACTAGCAGAACGATGCCCCCGACGAGCGCGAGTCCTCCGAGAATCGGAGGCAGTGGAATAGTCTTGTGTTCGGTCGTGCTCGCCTGAATTGGGCCGATGTCCACAATTTTCTTATGCGTCGTGTAGTTGATTCCTTGGTAGGCGAAAGAAATTATCCCAAGGACGATCAAAATCAGCCCGACCACGGGCAGGGTCTTCATTGACGCTCCTCGACGTACCCTCAGAATTTCAGCGCCAGATCAGGCTCTTCGCAGAAGTCCGCCGACTAGAGAAACCAAGAACAACACCAAGAAAATAAAGAACAGAATCCTGGCCACCCCTACCGCTGCGGCTGCTATTCCGAGGAATCCAAACACCGCCGCGATCAGAGCTACCACGAAAAATATCAGCGCCCAACGTAGCATAACGCCTCCTTGAATCCGAAGTTGGTGTTCAAAGGCTTGTGGCTCAACGGATGGGTTTTAAACTCTGGAGGCCAAAATCACCATACATGCATTAACGTATGAAACCCTTTGGTTCGCTGTAAGCCCCAAAGCACTCGTTTAAAGGCGGTTAACAAATGTAGCCCGGGGACACCTACAGTGAATTCCTCTCTTCATTTACACCCCCTAGCCGATAGTAACCATTTTCAGTTTTAGGTAAGTTACCTATCAAGTTCGATGCTTTCAGATCTTTCCCCTGAAGGGGCCACTCGAACTCACCCCTGATATTTGACAGTGGCCCCTCTCCTCTTCAATTGGAACTGCAGGAGTTAGCCATTTTCGCTCTACCAGTACATACAATCCTCCCCAAACGTTACAGCGTCTGCCGGATACATCGCTCGACCTCCCTTCCTCATACTGCTTACTGGCATTCGACAGACCAGGAGGGAACTGTGACCATACAAGATNNGCCTGAAATTATTGACCCGCCCGATCCGCGCCGGCACGATCAGCCAGGCCCAGACAGCCCGCGTCGACCTGAAGACCTGCCCGCGCAAGAAGTTCAGGATATGTCTCGCTGATATATCTTGGCAGTAGAAACATGCGGCGCGTTTGAACTTAAACGAGACAACGCGAACATTTTCCTAACTAATCCAACCTTATGGAGGCTTTATGTCAGACAAGAAGTTGGCACACCTGCGAGTCGCAATTTTAGCCAGTGACGGTTTTGAACAAGCCGAGCTGGAAAAACCGCGCAAAGCCCTGGAAGAGGCGGGAGCTAAGACGCTGGTTGTCGCCCCAAAATCCGGGAAGATTCAGGGATTCATTCACGATGAAAAAGCGGACAAGGTCGAAGTGGACATGACTCTCGACCAAGCTGATCCCGATGAATTCGATGCGGTTCTTCTGCCCGGCGGCGCGTTGAACGCTGATTTCTTGCGCGTTGAAAAAAAAGCGCAAAACTTCATCCGCCGAATTGATCAGGCCAAAAAGCCCATCGCTGTGATTTGCCACGCGCCCTGGCTTCTGGTTTCCGCCGGCCTCGTGAAAGGACGCACGATGACCAGCTACCATACTATCCAGGACGATATCCGCAACGCCGGCGGAAACTGGAAGGACGAAGAAGTCATCCGAGATCGCAATTGGGTCTCCAGCCGCCAGCCTTCCGACATACCTGCTTTCAACCGCGAGATGATTTCGCTGTTTTCAGAACGTAAAACCAGGGCCACCAGCGCCTAAACTTGACCAGCGGCCGGCTCTTCATACCCGGGCTGAAGTCCTACTGGGATGGAAATAGAGTTGGCCGCCGGTTTTCTTCCGCCTTCAATTCTGTCTAAAATTACACTGTGCACCCTTTTCGCATCGGTGGGGGCCTTTCGCGTCGAGAGCTGTTCCGCCAACTCGCGGGTGTAGCTGCATGCATCCCGGTTGCGGGATGGAGATCCCTTCCGGTTACCGGAGCAGTGGCAGCCCAGAAACCCGGCGTTGCCCCGAGCGTTCCCCCACTCGTTCAGCTATCCGATCTTCCGCTGGCCACATATTTATCCCCGGGAGACGACACTTTCCTGGAACAGATGGAAAACGCCAACTTCCAGTATTTCTGGGAACAGTGCGATCCGAAGACCGGGATCGTGAAGGACAGGTGCAACGTTCGTGCCTCGGACAAAAGCGTCTTGGGCAGCATCGCAGCCACCGGCTTCGGGCTGACCGCTCTTTGCATTGGCGAAAAACGCGGCTACATTTCTTACGCCCAAGCCCGCGACCGCGCTCTCACAACTTTGCGTTTTCTTTGGAAGAAAATGCCGAATGAGCGGGGTTTTTATTACCACTGGGCCAACATCAGCACCGGTGAAAGACTGTGGCAATCGGAAGTGTCTTCCGTCGATACTTCCATTCTGCTTTGTGGAATTCTCACCTGCCGGCAATATTTCCAGCATTCCGAGATAAGCCAGCTCGCCCAGGAAATTTTTAATCGCGTCGATTGGAACTGGCTTTCCGAAGATACCCGCATTCTTCCCCACGGTTGGACTCCCGAAGGCGGATTCTTGCAGTATCGCTGGGACAGCTACAGCGAAATGATGATGATGTACCTGCTGGGCCTGGGTTCCTCTTCCCATGCGCTCCCGGCGCAAGCCTGGGACGCGTGGAAGAGAACCACTTTCGAATTCGACGCCATTCGTTACATCGGCTCCTACGCGCCGCTCTTCGTTCATCAATATTCCCAGGCCTGGTTCGATTTTCGCGGCAAGCGCGACAAGTACGCCGATTATTTTCAGAATTCGATTCTTGCTACGGACGTACACCGGCGTTTTTGTATAAGTTTGTCCGGCAAATTTCCTGATTACAGTGACAATCTGTGGGGCATTACCGCTTCCGATTCCGAACACGGCTACGAAGTATGGGGCGGGCCCCCGTCCACCGGACCTATCGATGGCACTGTCGTGCCCTGTGCGTCTGCGGGCTCCATCCCGTTTTTGCCGGGACCGGTCATGCGCGTGCTCCGCAACATCCAGTATCGCTACGGCGCAGGCACCTGGAGCCGCTACGGCTTCGTGGATGCCTTCAATCCGCTCACAAACTGGTATGACAGCGACATTGTCGGCATCGACTCGGGAATCAGTATGGTAATGGCGGAGAATGCGCGGACTGCTTTTGTTTGGGATACTTTTATGAAGAATCCGGAAGCGCAACGCGGCATGGAACGGGCCGGATTTAAGTCCTACAAGCCCTCATCGCCTCAGGAACTCGTGGAAATCCACTCGCGCCCGGGCCAACGCGAGTGAAATCGATTTTGGGTGCAACAGAACTTCACGCTTAGCGGTAATTAGCGGCCTGTAACTCGAACATCTCCGCATACCGGCCACCGTCCTTCAGCAGTTGTTCGTGGCGTCCTTCTTCCGCAATCTCGCCATTAGCCAGGACCAAAACGCGATCCGCCATTCGCACCGTAGAAAATCGGTGGGAGATCAGTAACGACATTTTTCCCTTGGTCAGCTCGGCGAATCGTTGAAACACCTCGCTCTCGGCACGGGCATCCAGCGCCGCGGTCGGTTCGTCCAATATCAAAAGTTGCGCGTCTCGCAGGTATGCGCGCGCCAGAGCTATCTTTTGCCACTCGCCTCCCGAAAGATCCACGCCACCCTCGAACCTGCTGCCGAGCACTTGGTCAAAACCGTTGGGCAGTCTGCGTATCGTTTGTTCCGCCAGGCTCTTGTTGGCTGCCGCGCGTATCAAAAATTGGTTATCGAGGTCTTCGATGCGCCCTACCGCTATATTCTCAGCGGCCGTCATCTCATAGCGCATGAAATCCTGAAAGATTACTCCGATTTCTTTCCACAGGCTTTCGAGGTTGTATTCGCGAAGATCTTTTCCATCCAGCAGGATCTGCCCTTCAGTCGGCTCGTACAGGCGCGTAAGCAATTTGACGATCGTGGTCTTGCCCTGGCCGTTCTCTCCCACAATCGCTATGCGCTCCGAGGGCCCCAGCTTGAAGTTGACGTTCTTAAGCACCATCCTGGGATTCCCGGGATATTTGAACGAAACATTTTTGAATTCGAATCCCGTACGGATCGGTTTGGGTGCTGCTGGCGCCGAAACTTTGGACACGATCTTCGGTTTCACCGCGAAAAATTCCAGCAGGTCCGTCATAAACAGCGCTTGATTGGTAATACCGGAGAAAGTAGTAAAGAGCGATTGCAAGTTTCCGCTCGCGCCTGCGATGGCGCCGGAAAGATAAACCATTCTTCCTACGGTTAGCATGCCGATTACGGTCGCGTAGATGACGTACGTATAGCTTCCGTAGTATCCCGCCAAGCCTATCAGCGATAACAGAGATCCGAAAATGAGCCGGCGTTTCGATAATCCCAAAGTCTGGTGGTACAGCACGTCGGACAAATCCGAATATCGGCCCACAAGAAACGGAGCCAGTCCAAATAGCTTTAGTTCCTTCGCGCTTTCCTTGGCGCCCCCTAAAACCCGTAGGTATTCCAACTCGCGCCTGTCAGGCGTCTGTTGAAAACTGAGTGAGTAATTCATGAAAGCAAAATGAGTCTCACCCAGAAATACGGGAACGATGCAAACCACTAGCGCTAGCAACAGCAATTTTGAGAATAGAAAAATCGCCGCTGCAAGGGTCACTGTGGTGATTAGTTCTTGGATCAGGCGCCCGGCAACCTGAATCATTTGTACGCGGTCGGTGCTTTGCACCCGCGCGCGTTCCAATTTGTCGTAAAAGACTGGGTCCTCATACGACATCAGATCAAGTTTCGCCGCGTGCTTCATTAGCCGAATGCCGATGTGTCGTGTGAATCGATCGGCTAACTTGGTGTCGCAGAACTCGATGATGCGCGCCATAAATGTCGCCACGCCGGCGAGCACGAATTCCAAAAGCACCATCCACCAAAATATATGAGGTAGAGGAGTTTGCTTCAGCTGGTTAACCGAATCGATGATGAATCGCGTGACCGCCAGGATCGACAGTGGGATCAGAGCGGCGACCAGGCGAAAAAAGAGTGTTGAGATCACTACCCCTGGTGCGGCATCCCAGACGATACGCATGACAGGGGGAATATTCCGGAGCGCTTTCAGCCGTTCGCTCCAGTTGGGCCTCGGAATTTCTTTTATCGCTGGGCTGGTCGCCGACATTGCTACCCTTTCCTAATCTTCGAAACTTCCAGAATTTGAATCGCCCGGATGCGCTGAATTATCGGTTGGCGCCGCAGGTTTGGCAATACAGCGCTAGCTTGATCCTAGCGAGCATCATACTTCACGTGCATTTCACTGGCCACGGGCGGCCAGACGTAAGTAACTGACAGAAAAGGACTTCCCTTTGACATCTACTATTATACCACTGAATTTTTTCGTGCTTTCAGAAGCTTCTACTCGATCGATCTTTAGAGCCTCTTTCGCNNGGCTAGGTTCTTTCTCGACCTATAATACGAGAAACACCCTATCCGTGGACCCGCCGTTCTATCGTATGCTGAAGCGTGCATACCTCTCCCAGCGATCAGCCCGCTGATCTGCAAATAGTTCCCGTCCCCAAGCTTGCCAAGATTCGCCAGGCGGCTCACGACGTTAAAACTCAAGTTAGACGTGCCGTCTGGCGTTCACAGGACAGCTGGCGCCGCATCTCCGCAGGCATGGAGATCGACGATCTTTGGAGCCAATTTAAGGCCGAGGCCGAGGCCAGTTCAAGGCCGTTCAGGCAGGACGTAGCCCAGCGAAAGGACCAGCAAAAATCTTGGAAGCAGCCGTTCAAAATACTTGCCGCAATATGTGGCAGCATTTTGAAAAGGCTATCGCCTCCCCGCCGGATTTTCTTGCTCCTTACCGTCATTCTGGCCGTTCTGTCCTTGGTCGGATTTGAGTTTCTGATTTTCACCAGAGAAGTTGAGCTTCTCTTGGCTTTCGGCGGTCTCTTGCTATTGCTGGTGATGGTCCTCGGCGATCACATCTCCATGCAGAGAGACATTGAAATCGCCCGCGAAATCCAACGCTGGTTGGTTCCCCGCGTCCCTCCTGACGTTGCCGGAGTGGATATGGCCTTCGCAACAAGGCCTGCCAAGACCGTCGCGGGCGACTATTACGATGCCTTTCGCCGCGCGGTTGACGGCCCCTTGCTGCTCGCCGTCGCGGACGTTGCCGGCAAGAGCGTCCCTGCGGCCATGCTCATGGCCACATTTCAGGCCAGTCTTCGAGCGCTGGCCGGGTCGCGCGGTACGCTTTCCGATCTCGTGGTTGGATTGAACCGCCAAGCCTGCTCCAATAATATGAATGGCCGCCGCTTCACCACCGCCTTTCTCGCGGAACTGGATCCCCTCACCGGAGGTTTGAATTACCTTTGCGCGGGCCACAATCCTCCGATGTTGAGGCACCGCGACGGAACCATTGAACGCCTGAAGTCCGAAAGCATCCCCCTGGGAATCGAATTAAACGAAAAGTATGAGACCGGGCGGACCGTGCTTGATACCGGCGACGTTTTGATTATCTATACCGATGGTGTCACCGAGGCTCGCGATGAGGACGGAAAGGAATTTGGAGAGGAACGCTTGCTCGCCCTGGTGTCCCAAACGTCCGAGGAGCGAGCGGCGCTTACCCTCGCTGCCATCATGAGAAAGCTCGACGAGTTCGTTGGAGGCGCCCCCCAACACGATGACATTACATGCTTTGTGGTTCGCCGTGCATAACCCCGTCGAGCTGCAATACGGCAAGCTGACGGCCAAACTACGTCATTCATTGTATGGCCCCGAGCCTGACGCAGTTGTACTCTAATCTCTTAACGTAAAGGTTTGGACCGATTGAGCCGATAGCAGGTTGAACGGTGCTTCAATCAGAGAAACTTTCTTGCAACTTTAAATGGAGGCTTTATGAAACGCATGGGTTGGTCGGAAACTGTTTCGGCGTTCGTTGTGGGAATTGGCGTGGGAGCTGCGTTGGGAATTTTGTTTGCGCCACAATCTGGAGAAGACACACGCGATCAGATAGCGGGCGGCGCGCAAGATACGCTCGACGGAGCGGTCTCTAGCGGCCGGAAGTGGGTTCGCCGCGCCCAGAGAACTGTGGACGATGCCACCGATTATGTGAAGAAGAATGTCGACGACGCCACAGGCTACGTGAGTGATGCAGCCGATGCGGGCGCGCGCGCCTATCGCGACGCCAAAAAAGCGTCTGCCTAAATCAGAATTCGTGCGATTCCCGGGAGGAATGGCGAACTGGCCATTCTCCCGCTGGGCTTATCGCAACCGCGCCCAGCGCTTGCCGCTGTCACGCCACGCGCATTTGACGTTACCGCTTTGAGCCTCTAAAGTAAGCAGTGCCACGGAGGCCAAATCGACACCGCCGGATTGAATCGGCGCACGGAAGCTTCCGCTAGGGGGAGATCGAAATGAAGGAAGAAGCCGCTTCGCCGAGTCCCAAGAACCTGACGCGCAAAGAGCTGATTGATCTTTTGAATGAAGACCTGGCTCGGGAATACCAAGCCATTATTTCCTACGTGATTTATTCGCAGGTTTTGAAGGGCGCCGAATACATGAACATCGCGGGAGAGCTGGAGAAACACGCCGGTGAAGAGCTCAGCCACGCATTGATCATCTCGAATCAAATTGACTATCTCGGCGGCATGCCCACCACTCAGCCTAAGCCTGTCCGCACCTCCGAAAAGGCTCGGGACATGCTCAAGTTTGACCTGGAGAACGAGACTACAACCATCCGCAACTACCGCGACCGCGTGCGTCAATGCGAAGCGCTGGGTGAGTTTTCAATGGCTGAACACATTCGCGAAATCCTCATGGACGAACAAGATCACCAAATCGCTTTGGCTACAGCTTTGGGAGAAGACGTCCCGAAGATCGGCTCGGAAACTGGTCCAAAGAAGTAGAACGTGCAGATGCAAGCGGTGGCTATCGAACGTCGAGAATTCAACAGGAGATTTCAATGACTGACGGCCCGGACGGAAAAGTAGAGACTTTTCTCGCCAAAGAAGAAGATATCCTTACGAGTGTTGCGCGTACCATCGGTTCGACGCTTGGTACCGTCGCCGCCAAAGTAAACGCCGTATCAAGCCCGTCTTCGCGAAAAAAGGCAACCCGTAAGCGCCGTCCTCGTGCTAAAGCCGCAAAGAAAAAGCGCCCGGCGAAAAAATCCAAGCGCAAGAGCAAATCATCAGCCCGCAAACGCACCGCTCGCAAAAAATCCAGACGCTAGGATCTTCCCGGGTGGCAACTGAGCCGCGCGGCTCGTGCGGTCCGGCGNNTTACCCATATTTCTAAGGTAAGTCCCCGATTGATCCCCTCGAGGTTCGCGCGCACTGTTGCGGCGCGCGACGCAAAAGGCATGGACTTCCCCTTATAGCCATTAGCCCTGCGCGCCGTTATTTTTCAAGGAGAAAAAATGAACTCGAAATCCATCGTGGGATTGCTCACCATCGCCGCAATCGTATGCCTGATCGCATGTTCCGACGGTGCCAGGAAATCCCCGGATGTCACTGACAGCATCAGAAAATCCCTCGACCAGTCCAATCTGCACGATGTGAAGGTTAGTCAGGACCGCGATAAAGGCGTTGTGACATTGACCGGGCAAGTCGCCTCAAATACTGACAAGTCTCAAGCTGAATCAATCGCCAGGTCCATTGCTGGCTCGCAGGTAGTTGCCGATGAGATCGCCGTGGTTCCTCCAGGCCCTGGTGCCGGCGACGCCAAGACAGTCAATTCTGACCTGGACAAAGGCATCGAGCAAAACCTGGATGCTGCATTGGTTCAGAACAGATTTAAGAAGGATGTAAATTACAGCGTGAAAAACGGCGTGGTTACGTTAACCGGAGAAGTGAATTCGCAGTCCAAGCGCTCCCTGGTGGAAAAGGTCGCGGCCGGAGTTCCCAACGTTCAGCAAGTTGTGAATGAGCTGCAGGTCAAGAATCAAAAAGCCAGCTCGACACAGTAGANNCCTATCGCAATATTTTGGATAGCGATTGATAGACTTCCAGCCCGCCATTGTGGTCGTAGTGTATGTATCCCAATTTCCTGAATTTATTCATGAAGAAATTCACACGCGGGCGCGTTGTGCCCACCATTTCCGCCAGCGTGTCCTGGTTCACTCTCTGAATGATCGAGAGGTTTTCGTTCCCTTTCTCGTATTCCGTGAGCAACAAAAGCGCGCGGGCCAGCCTCTTTTCGCTGGAGTTAAACAAGTGGTCGATCAGATCTTGCTCGATGCGGTGATTGCGAGATAGCAGATAATTAATGAACTGGGTGCAAACGTGGGGCTCTTTTTCGATTATTTCAATCATCTTCTTTCGATCGATCTCCAGGATCGTGCTGGCTACCACGGCGATTGCTGAAGTCCCGTAATTGGCGTGGCCGCTGATACATCCCTCGCCAAAGAAATCCCCCCTTCCCAGGAAACCGAGCACACCGCTTCTTCCGCGTTTCGAAACGAGAACGAGCTTCACTACCCCTTGTCTGATGTAGTGCACGGCCTTGCACTCGTCCCCCTGCGAGAAAATGGTCTTGTCTGGCAAGTAATCCACACTCTTTCCGGGTGGCAGCGCCGACGGAAAAAGCGCTTTTGTCGTATTACATGGCTTGCTTGACGTCATATCATCCCCAGAGCATCCAAAAGCAGTTCCTATGATGGATTCTGAATTATCACGGAACCAGTATCTTGTCTGACTAATTCAGATTTGTCTGTCTAACATTGAACAGACAAATCCTTCGAACCTGCCTAATATGCCTGGTCCTTCGCGTTCTTTAATCCTGGTAGCCCGCAAGGGATCCGTAAAATACATTTACGTCGCCGGCAGAGGTCCATGAGCCTAGGATACGATATCTTCCGCAAACTCGATGACGGCAATCCGCTCTGGATCGCTGACGTTGTTTCGTTGAGCGAAGCTAAGGAACAAATAAAACTGCTGGTCTCCCAATCCGCAGCGGCATATTTTGTGCGTGACGCTTCCACCGGCGAGGTCGTTTTCAGCACTCCTCCTGAATCCTGACCGCATCCAACCTGGTACTCCAGATACGCCGCTAAGACGCAGAAATTTCCTCAATAGAACAGTGTATGCCCCTCTAAGTGTAAGAATACAAAGAGGTAATTTAGCGCTCTGCCTGGTCACCCATGTGCCCTGTTAGGGGTGTGCATCGAAGAAAATACAAATCGTTCGGAGGCTTTCATGGACACGAATTACGATATTTTTAAGCGGCTTCAAAACGGCAGGCCTCTCTGGATCACTGCTGTGCCGGGAATTGAGGAAGCGCGCGTGCGAGTAGATCGGCTGGAAGCCATTGCGCCTGGCGAGTATTTAATTTACTCGCAGAGCAAGGGGATTATCGTCGAATACGTAAACGCCTAGGACCCTTAGTTACCAGAATCCACGATCCATTCCTACTCCGGAACCGGCCCAGCCCGCGTCACATGCCTGTAATGCTTTCCTTCTGCGTATCCTGATAGTCTAAGCGTCCGAGGCAAGCATGGCGCGGAACAAGCTGGCAGCTCCCCATTTATTTTTGAATCGTCATTTTTCCTGGCTGCAGTTCAACGAGCGCGTGCTTGAAGAAGCGCGCGATGCAAAGAATCCGCTCCTTGAGCGCGTGAAATTTCTAGCCATCACAGCAAGCAATCTCGACGAATTCGTCGAAGTCCGAGTCGCGGGGCTTTTGCAGCAGGTCGAACACGGCATCAAAGACCTCGGCCCCGATGGCCGCACGCCGCGCGAAGTACTCACCGAACTTGCCGTTCGAACCCATGCATTCGTAAAAGCTCAGTATGATTGCTGGCGGGAAGATCTCGTTCGCGGGCTCGTTGCCGAGTCGATTCGTGTGGTTAACATGCGTACCTTGCGGCCCGCTGCACGCGCGCACATCGGCAATTTTTATGCAAAAGCCGTGGAGCCGCTGCTCACGCCGGTCACCATTGATCCGGCTCATCCGTTCCCGCATGTAATTAACAAGGCGATTTGTCTGGCGTTTCTACTGCGCCCCAAAAGGCGCGGTTCGCTCCCTTATCTCGGAGTCGTCACCGTCCCGCGCGCCCTGCCCCGCTTGGTACAGGTGCCGTCTGCGAATGGCGCGGTCGAATATGTTTTCCTATCCGACGTCATTCACGCCTTTGCCGAACGCCTGTATCACGGATACGAAGTCCTCTCCGCCGCGGCATTCCGCGTTACCCGCAACAGCAATCTCTATTTGGAAGCGGAGGAATCGCGCAGCATTATGGACTCCGTCGACGCCCAGCTTCATAGCCGCAGAAAAGGCGAGGCTGTGCGCCTGGAAATTGAAGCGAGCGCTAATCAGGAAATTATCGACCGTCTGGTCGCGAATTTCCGTTTGGCACCCTGGCAAATTTTCCGCGTGGATGGTCCCCCCAATCTTTCGCGCATCGCCTATCTTTATGATGCCATCGCGCGCCCCGATCTGAAATTCCGCTCGTTCGTTCCTCGTGAACTGGCATTGAAGCCCGGGCCCAGCGCGCTTTTCGAGCTGATTCGAAAGCGCGACGTTTTGCTGCACCATCCCTACGATTCCTATTCATCCGTCGTCCGCTTCATCGAAAGCGCTGCCACGGATCCCGACGTTCTGTCCATTAAGCAAACGCTCTACCGCACCAGCGAAAATTCGCCCATCGTCCGCTCCTTGATTGAAGCCGCGGCCAAGAAGGAAGTCGCCGTTGTGGTGGAGCTGAAAGCGCGCTTCGATGAAGCTTCGAACATCCGCTGGGCGCGCAATCTGCAGGACGCCGGCGTGCAGGTATTTCATGGCTTGGTGGGCCTGAAAACGCACTGCAAACTCGCGCTGATCGCCCGCCGCGAGCAAGGCGGCAAGATCCGCCAGTATGCGCATCTCGGCACCGGGAACTACAATCCTTCCACTGCCCGCTACTACACTGACCTGAGTCTGCTGACCAGCGACGCCCGTATTACAGCCGCCGTGCAAAATGTCTTCAATTATTTGACGGCCTATTCCGAACGCCCGCAATATCTGCCGCTTTTTGTGGCACCGTTGAATTTAGGAAAGAGCTGCTTGAGTTTGATTGAGCGGGAAACCGCTCACGCGCGCGCCGGACGCCCTGCATTCATTTTCGCGAAGGTAAATGCGCTGCTCGACGAACGAATTATCCAGGCTCTCTATCGCGCCTCGCAGGCGGGCGTGCAGATTGAACTTATCGTGCGCGGTGCTTGCGCTTTGCGTCCTGGCGTTCGTGGAGTCAGCAGCCGCATTCGAGTCAGAAGTGTCATCGGCCGGTTTCTCGAACACAGCCGTATTTTTGCTTTTGGCAATGGAGACAGTACCGAAGTCTATCTCGGGAGTGCCGACTGGATGCAGCGCAACATAAACGAGCGCGTCGAAGTGATGTTTCGTTTGAAGGATCCCGCTCTTTGCACTCGGGTTTTCACCCAAGTCATTTCGCCATA
>PLZZ01000103.1:16781-18607 GCA_003153585.1 Acidobacteriota bacterium
CCGGCGCCGCGTAAAGGCGCGGAAAAAACCTCGCTCTCTCCGGCTCACGCGCAGAATTCAGCGTAAGAGAAGGTCAAACCTATGGCAGCGTTCCGTACACATCGAGCTCGGTTTGTGTTCCGATATAAACTTTGCCGTTTGCGATCGTCGGAACAGCGAACTTTACGGCATCCCCTGCAGCATCTCCTGCGGATAGGCTGCTGTTCCACAACGCCGAAAGATTGCCCGCTTCATATGCATACAATACAGCTGGACCGGGCCCAGGCCCCGGATTGCCGTAATCAGATGTGTCAATCACCCAGATGATTCCATTTGTGTTTCCGTTCGCGGAAGCCGCCGGCGTTGCCCCCGGAAAGCCGAACGAATGGCTGGAAGTTTCGCTGGGCGTGGCAGACAACGACCCGCTCGTTAACGGAAAAGACTTCAGACTATCGCCCGCGCCTCCGAAATAAACCGTGCCGTTGAAGTAAGCAGGCATGCTCCACAGTCCGTCAATTTCCCCTTGAATTTCCTGCGTAATCTGCGCGTCCTTGTTGTTGCAGTCCGTCTGGCAGTAGTGCAAATTATTCGCCGTCATCTGATCCCGGTTGATCACGTAAATTGTTCCTTCTTTCCCTGCTTCGACCAGTTCGTGCGTGACGTTCCCCGCTTGGTCCGGAAGCAACAAAACACCGCCCGACCCTAAGTCGACGTCGCCTGAGGAAAGGCTGCTTTGATCGTACGGAGTGAAATAGTCCAGCAGGGAAAGCGTCGAAGTGCCAGGATAAAACAGTTTCATGATCGTATCGCCTAATTCCGTTGCTGGTATGTGGGTTGTGTCGAAGTCGCCGTTTCCAGACGCAATAAAAATATTTGCGTTGGAGTCCCCGGCCACGCCAGCGCCCGACATCCAGAAACCGCCGTCACTTCCGTTCGGAGTTGTGATCAGGAGAGATGTTTGAGTAAACGTCCCGGCGTTGTAAGAAAAGAGCCAGCCGTGATACGGCCCGTCGTCGCAATGCGATGCATAGGCAAGGTAAAGAACCCCATTCAGCCACAACAGACCCGGCCGGTTCAGATGATGAAGTCCATCTAGACTCACCATCCCGCCGCTGCTGCCGGCACCGGTTCCCGGAACCCTTGCCGTGATTGCGACTGGCCCCGGCGCTTTTTCATCGCCGGTCGTGATATCGAGCGCATGGAGCCGGTGAATGAATGCTCCGTTTTCCTCGGACGTCGCTTCAAGGTACATGGTTCCGCTGCTGGGATCTATTACCGGCGTGCTCGTGATGCCCACCTGTGGAATCAGATCCGAGCAGCCCGAGTCGAGAGTGGCCTCAATATTTACCGTTTTCGCGCCAGCCGCCGCTCCGTGCGCCGTATCAATTACGCTTGCATGCCACAGCAATCCTGCGCCTGTTCCCGTATTGCTGTCGGCGTCAAACGCGTACACGCTGTCGCCCTCCGTCGCCACATATATGACNNGTCAGGACCGTCTCGCTTAAATTCTGTCCCGTACGCCCAATATCATTGTGCTGCGTAAGGACACCTGCAAACCCGCTGCTGTTGCTGGTGTGATTCGTCACACTCAGAATAGAGACGCCCTTTATCGCCCCCACTACCGCCTGGATCGACGTGTATCCGGCGTTCACTCCTCCCGACAGCGCCTTGCTCGTCGCTACTCCTGCCGTGCTTACTGTAGCCACGCCCGTACTCGAAGACGTCCATGTCGCGCTGTCCGTCAGATTCTGCGTGCTGCCGTCACTGAAGTGTCCCGTAGCCGTAAAGGTCTGCGTCGCGCCGTTATCGGCTATTACGGGATTTTGCGGGCTTACCACAAGTACCTG
>PLZZ01000201.1 GCA_003153585.1 Acidobacteriota bacterium
CCGGGACGCCCGTAGAACCCACCGCGTCCGTAGAATCCTGGGCGTCCGTAGAAGCCGCCGTGGAACCAAGGACCGGCGCCGATGAAGATTCCGCCGTTGAACCAGCTAGGACCGTAGTAGCCGTAGGGCGCACACGCGTACGGGTAATACGAGTAGTAGCCGTAAGCGCAGGCCGGAGCTGGGCCGACGTAAGCCGGACCGACTCCGACTGCAACCGGGCCGACTCCGACGCCAACCGCTACTCTCTGCGCGCTGGCAGCCGGTACGAGCGCTAGGGATAGCCCTGCAAGAGCAAGAATTCCGAAGTATTTCATTATCGATTTCATATGGACCCCTTTCTGAGATCCGAACCACTTGTCTCGAACAACCGCGATGGAATAAGGCAAGAGGAATGCCAAACTGAGTCCGACAGGCACCGTGTGCGCAAGGTGCTTCCTTTCAACGATGTAAACGGAAATCCCGGTAGAGGGGCGTCCTGGGAGGGCCATGCTAAATGGTCGCACACAGGCGGAGCTGGTGGTTTTCAACCAGTGCACTAAAGCAATGGATTATTTGCCTTTGGCACTGTGAGGTACCGCGGGGGCCTCTGGGCTGTGAGGAAAATTCGTCAGAGCGCGGAGCGTCGCCCCGCATGAACACGGCAACAATCTTATTCGCAGCGCGTAAGTCTTCTGACGCGCTAGTTTTTGGCGGTCGTAGCGGCTATGCGGGCGTTCATTTCGCGTGTGAAGTGGGGCACGATTCCGATTATTCGTTCGATCAGCATGAGCTGGCCACGATGGTGCATTTCGTGTTCTTTCACGGAGAGGATCATTTCAAAGCGGCTCTTGTCGGGCGGGGTCATGCCCGCGCGCATGTGAACGCGTTCGGCGAGAAAATCTTCAGTGAGCCCGTCGAGAAAGCTGGCCCATTTTTCGCCCGCCTGTCGAAGCATCGCAATTGTTTCCTCTTTGCTGCGCGGCTTTTTCTCTTCCGCCATTACGCGCTGCATGAGCGCGGGAAAATCGAAGCCTTCGAGAGTGGTGCGGCGTTCTTCGGCTTGAATCTGGTATTGAAAACCGGAGCCTAGCGCGATATGCGCGAGCAACTCGCCGACCGAGCGTGTGCCCGCAGCCGGGCGAAAATTATATTTGTCTTCGGGGATTTCCTGCGCGATGGTGATCGTGTTTTTGCGAACGGTGCGAAAACTCGCAGCCATATCTTTGGCGCCATAGTAATTCACGGGATTTCTCCTTTAAGTTTAAGCAAAACGGACTGCAATCATCACGCGGAAGGGCAGAACGAAGTGTAACACGCTTTCGCGCGTGCCGCGCATCGCGCCGGATACGAGGAGAGAAATATCATTCGCGACTGGGCGATTGAAAAACTGCCGCCAAGTCCATATCATCGGGAGAACGCCGGAGTGGCGGAACTGGCAGACGCGCCGGACTCAAAATCCGGTGGCCGCAAGGCCGTGTGGGTTCGATTCCCTCCTCGAGCACCATCCTTCGATTTCCTCGGCGAATTGCTGCAGCCATTCGCTACCCTCACGCGACCGTGTCTCTTTCTGCCACATCGCGAGTTCCAGGCAAGGTTTACTCCGGCGATACCCGCGCTGCGGTTTTTCCCATCTTTGCCCGAATTTAGACAATAGTAGGCAGGCTCGAACTGAGCGGGCGTACGCGAATGGGGGCGCACTCCAATGGCACAGCCGGAACACAGGCGAAGCGAACGTGTTTTAGCGGACCTTGCTGTGGAGATCCGCGGGGAATCTGAGGATCACAGGCCGTTTCAAGAAGAGACTTTTACCGTGACAGTGAGCGCGCATGGGGCGCTCGTGATGTTGGGAACGAAAGTTGCCATAGGCCAGAAAGTGACGCTATTGAATCCCAAAACTTGGGACGAGCGAGAAGGCAGAGTTTCCTTCATGGGGCGCGAACACGCCGGCCTGGCGCAAGTCGCCATCGAGTTCCTGAAACCAGCGCCGGAATTTTGGCCCATCAGTTCCCCGCCGTCTGGATGGAAAATTTCCTAGCAACAAAACTGCCGTTAGATTCGAGATTTTGGCGCGGCAGCGGTCAGTTTTGCCCACGTATTATGCGAATTGCCTCCGGCAGCGCCGAAGCGCCGCCGTTAGACGTGGGTTCGACCTCGGAGTTTTGTCCGTCCTTCGATTCGGCGTCGCCTTCTCCGGGAGCGAGAAACAAATTGGATTCCACCCCATGTTGCTTGGTATAGAGATCGTAGTAGCGGCCGCCTTTGGCGTAGAGCGACGCGTGCGTGCCGCGCTCGACGATTCGCCCCGCCTCCAGCACCAGGATTTGATCGCTGCGTCGCACGGTGGATAGCCGGTGCGCGATAACGAAAGTAGTGCGGCCACGCATCAAGTAGCGCAGCCCTTCCTGAATGAAGGCCTCGGACTCGGAATCCAGGCTGGAGGTAGCCTCGTCCAGAATCAGAATGCGCGGATCGGCCAATATTGCGCGAGCAATTGAAACGCGCTGCCGCTGGCCTCCCGAAAGTTTCACTCCGCGCTCGCCTACAATCGTGTCGTACTTTTTCTCAAACGTCTCGGCAAACTCGTCCACGCGCGCAATGTGACAGGCTGCGAGAATCTCCTCCTCGCTGGAATCGGGGCGCGAGAAAGCGACGTTTTCGCGAATCGTCCCGTCGAATAAGAATGTTTCCTGCAACACCACTCCCAATTGCGAGCGGTAGGAATCAAGGCGCACGAGCGAGAGATCATGTCCATCGACGAGTATGCGGCCGCTGGTAGGTACGTAGAACGCAGCGATCAGCCCGATAACCGTGGATTTACCCGCTCCGGACGGGCCCACCAATGCCGTCACAGTTCCCGGTTCNNTTCGGACTTTCATCCTCGAGATTTTCGTTCAGAACTTCCCGCGTCCGTTCGAGGCCGGCGAGGGCTTCGGTGATCTGCGGGCCAATTCCTACGATTTGAAACACCGGCGCAACGAGCAAGCCGAGGAAAATTGTGTATTCGAGAAAAACGCCGAGCGTCATGGTGCCGGCCAAAATATGCCGCGCTCCCAGGAACATAATCGCCGCGCTGACGATACCCATCAGGCTGGTGGCGGAAAGGCTCATCAACGACGTCGCGGTGAGAGTCTTCAAAACGTTATCGAGCAGCCTTTGGACTCCGCCCGCGAAGACTTTTTCTTCGCGCGCTTCCGCGTGGTAGCCCTTCACCACGCGAACGCCGCCTAGAGATTCCGTAAGCCTGCCGGTAACTTCGGCGTTGATTTTTGGTCTCGCNNGCCACGGCGGTCATGCTGGGGCTGATCCGCAGGAGGACGACCATGGCAAAAACCGCAGTCAAAATTCCCCCGGCAAACTCAATGAGCCCGGTACCAATGAGGTTGCGCACGCCTTCGACGTCGCTCATNNGCCTGAACCTTGACGCGAAGTTCCGTGATCATCCGCTGCGAGGATTTCGAAAGGAGCTGCGTCAGCGCATACGATGTGAGGCCTTGAACGATTGTCGCGGCAACCACGGCAATCACGATCGGCAATAAGAGGTTTATTTGTTTTTTGGTAATGACGTCGTCCACCAGGTATTTTGTGGAAGCAGGGAGGATCAACCCGGACGAGCGGTTGATAATCATCAATACGAAGCCCAGCGCGAGAATTGTGCGCCTTGGTTTTAGTAGCGCCAGGACGTCGGGCAGGAGTTTCCAGTCGAACTTCGGCTTCGCGGATTTGCCGGCTGCGCCAGGCTTATTTTCAGTGGCCATAAAATTTGGAAATTACGGAGCTAGTCGTTAGATGCTGAGCCTCACTGGAAGACTCTACCTTGCTCAGCCGCCCGGTCAATAGAACACCGTAAACTTCCGAGACAATCCGCCCGGCAAAAGCCGCGCGTTGTCCGCATCATTTGGTAGTGATAGACTTTTCGGATGCCAACCAAAAAGAAGGCCCGCAAGAAAACGACTTCCAAGAAAAGGGCTCCGAAGAAGGTCTTAAAGAGGAAGGCCAAGACCAAAAAACCGGCTCGGAAGAAACAGTCTATCCGGGCGGAAAGCTCCGTGCGCCGCAATGTTGGGGAACCTGCCGGCCGCACCAGCGAGGTGAATTCCGGCATGTACCGCCAAGGCCGCCGCGGCCTGGGGCCCAATGCCGGCGGACAATCCGGTGATATTCAAGGTTTGCCAAGGAAAGAAGACGTGGATTCCGAGAGCGTGGAAGAATTGGCGGAAGAGGGACAAGCCTTTGAGGCTGAAGTCGTGAGCGGTGTCGAGAATGCTCCGGACGCCGATCAAGGCGAAGTCAGGACCCACGAAGTTCCGGAGGACGACGTTCCGGACGAATACCGGGACAAGCGCGAGAACGACTGACAATCTTCCCGGCCCGTCGAGGCTGGACTTTCAACTCGAAAATAGCAGCGGAGACTGCGGCTTAATCTGCCGCAGCCCCTGCCGAGACAGTGTTGCTTTCGAATTCCTCTTTCGATGAAGCCTGCTTGCCGCGTTCGATCTCGATGCGGCCCTTGAAAAAGGCGCCGTCCTCGATGCTGATGCGGGCGGTAATCACGTCGCCGGTCACTGAGCCATCTTTCTTGATCTCCACGCGGTCGCTGGCGCGGAGGTTGCCGTGGACCTTGCCATACACCACCACTTCGCGCGCGATCACTTCCGAATTCAAATGCCCGGTGCGTCCCACGGTGAGGCGCTGGCCCTGAAGCGCAATAGGACCCTCTACCTTTCCGTCAACCTGCAAATCTTCTTCGCCCGAGATCTTGCCCTTGACCTCGATGCTTTCGCCAAGGCAGGCCACATTGCGCGCGGTCGGCGCGCTCTGCCGGGCTGGATAATTAGTGCCCGCAGATGCGGCTTGCGATGCCGGAGACAATGGCGTTGAAGGCGCCGGAGAATACCCTGGAGCTTCGCTTTGGGGCTGCTTGGTCCACATAATTTCGATCCTCCTTCGATTTCGTTGCGACGCGGAATCGGTCCCGGAGGACCAATGTAGATACACTGTAGGCGCGTGCTGCAAATCAAGGCAACGTCGAAAAGGTTCAGGCTTGCTTACTCCGGAAACTGACCGTCCGTACAGGTCGGAGAACGGGAGTGCCTCGCAAGCTTTCGAAGTTTGCCGGACTAGGCAGAAAAACTGTCGAGCGCGGTGCGCTCATCGGGGAAGTCCGTGAATATACGGTGCAGGTTGGTCAAGCGCAATACTTCAGACGCGCGCGGGTTCAGATCCACAGCTCGCAGTTCGGCTCCATTTCTCCTCGCGGTGTAAAGACTGCGCACTAGCTGGCCTATTCCCGAGCTGTCCAGGTAGGACACGTCGCGAAAGTTCAGCAATACCTTGGTGCGCCCTTCCCGGAAAATATCCACTAACAGTTCGTGAACGGCTTCGCCTTCTACATTGGTGAAGCTTCCGCGCACATCGACAACCGTGACGTCTCCCAACTGCCGCGTGTTCGCACTGAAATTCAAACAGGCCTCCCTAGGCTAGGAGAATATATTTTACCGTATNNTCCACAAAAGCGACTCCCATTCCCATTCCGGGTTGAACGTACACGATTTTACCGGAAGTTTCGAAAACGCCTTGATCGCGGGAAATGTGTACTTCCAGTTTAGTGCCTTCCGGTAAGTTGATAAGGGTGTCTACGTAACAACCTTTGCGGCTGAGTTCGGAAATGCGCCCGGCGATCTTCGTGTCGGTCTCGGGTTCTCGAAGGATCGCGGTGGCAATGAGCGTAAAACGTGGAACTTCACGCTTATTGGTGTACTGTCCGCCTCCACCGGCAGGATTAGATGGGGTGCCCGAAAAAAAACCCATGAGATACTCTCCCGTTGTGTTTCAGATTGGCACATTCGCGAACCCGCAGCCATCGTTGCGATGGCATGTGACACCTAAAATATACCTGAGCGCTTTGCGCGACTAGATATGCCGCATTCGGCGCCGCGACTGGATTTTGCTTGGCATTGGAAGCAAGATATCGTGATCTGGTGAGTTCCCGAGGCAACGCCCGGGACTTCCAAGATTATTAAATGAGTTGATTCACCGGGCAGATAGCTTTAGTCTCATTATCTTAGCTCTAACTACCTTGACCATTCCCTATACCTAAAATTGGAAAAATTCATGAGGGCGCTCGCGCAACCGGGGGACCATCTCAGGGAGCTCCGAAACCGGCTCGGCGTTACTACTCGGGAGGTGGAGGAGCTTAGCCGCAAGATTGCCGAAGACCGGGGCAACGACGAATTTTCCATCTCAAACGCGTGGCTCACCCAGCTCGAAAATAAGAATTCCGTTCCCAGTATCTACAAGCTGTTCAGTTTAAGCGTGATCTATCGTGCGAAATTCGTTGATTTGCTGAGCATATTTGGCGTGGAGCTCGAAGATAGCGTGCGGTATCACTCCAGTTTGCCGCTACACAACACCCATCTGGCTTCCATCGAAGTGGCGGATCGCGATAGAACGATTCGATTTCCGGTGCGCTTTGACCGCGGGTTCCACGTGGAGACAACCAGCTTGATTTCACGGATGGTTGAAGTATGGGGGGAAGTCCCGATTGCGCTGATTCAAAAGCTGGACGTGCGCAACTGCCAGTACGGATTCATCGGTATGGATGATCGCACGATGAATCCACTGTTACGGCCCGGCTCGTTCGTGCAAATCGATAGCCATAGGAAGCGCGTAGCGGCCGCGGGATGGCGTACGGAGCTGGANNGAAATTATTGGACAGGTGACAGCTGTGGCGATGCGCCTAGTTTCTGCGGGGAACGGCCATCCTGATGTGCCTCCCAAATTGCCAGCGCGACCCTGACGTTGGCGCACAGAAACTCCGCGGCGAGGGGATCGGTCGCCGCCGGCACGGCCACGCGGTAAGGCTGAAGACTCTTCCACGCCGCGACGAAATCGCACACCGCAGCCTGTGTGGATTTGATGTAGCAATCCAGCTGGCGAACCAAATCCTCGACGGAAGAATCCAAAACCTGCCGGTACGATTCGCGGTGACAATGCGCCAGCGCTTCGCAGGCCACCTCGTCGGAAAAGCGGGATGCCAGTCCATCGTGATAATACAGGCCGGTATTATAGTCCCGCGTGGATCCCAGGTAGATCATGCGTTCCAGGGGCACAGGCATATGCGAAAGCGTGCGACGCCGGAGGTCATCGGCCGCCAATTCAACATCTGTTCGGTTGATCGGAAGATTCATAAGTAATCGCTTCACCTAGGCGCGATGACGCGCCGGATCGTTTTCAGCGGGATCGATTCCCTTCACGTTGAGGAACGCGAGAGAATTCTCCGAGATCAAACACACTCGGCCGGCCGCAGCAGCCGCAGTTCGCACCATTCCGGGAGCGGCGTAGGGTCCTCGCAGATATAGCGCGATCTGAAGCAGGCGGCATGCCGTCAGAAGCCGGGCGAAATTCAGCGCCAGGCGGCTTTCCGTGGAAAAGCTCAGCTGCGCATGCAATCGCGCGTGCCCTCTATGAAAACGCATCAAGTCCAGGACCGCGCTGCGTACACGGCGCACCCAGGCCAAGGCGATGTTCTTCCGATCCTTGAGGAACAGAGATTGAACGTCCGGAGGCGCCGCCGAAAGGACGTATTCCAGATCCTCTCTGGCAAAAATTCTCTGCACCAGGTCGTTCGGCAACAAGCCAAACTGCAACGAATCCAGCGTCTGCCTCGCTTCCCGGAGCTGTTGTGCGCTGCCTTCTGCCGATGGCTTCACGCGCCGGGCGAAGAAATAAAGCGATACGGCCAGAGCCAATCCGACAACCAGCGAGATGATGAGCTGAATCATGGCTAAGGGGTCCTATCCAGATGCTCCTCTATTGAACCGAGCGCCCGCCGCGTGCGCCCGGCCAGCCCTTGGTAATCAGTGTCTGGCGGTGGCGCAGGAACAACTGGAACCGGCGCGTAAGACCAAAGCGCCACGGCCCAGATTATTAGAGCCGCCACGTAAGAGGAAGGTTCGGTGATCTTCCAGATGGGGCTAAATCGAATGCCGATGAATAGGCGCAGAGTTAGCATAATAATGCTCGTACCAACGTAAACTCCGAATCCCAAAATCATACCCTTCATGTTTTTCCCGATTTCGATGCGATAGTATCCCGTCAGGAAAACAATCGTCAGCAATGCAATGGCCTCTGCTATCCGCAAATCCCTTGCCAGGTCAGCTGGATTCGCGGCTGGCTTCCAATGCGGGAAGAAAAAGGAATGTATGGCAAACACCAGAAACATAGATCCAAAAACCACAATGGCAGTCCACCGCGCAAAACGGTCGAGACTGATGTGCTGGGCGAATACGTGCCGGGATATTTCGACTATCACTCCGCACCCCAGGACCATGGTGACGAAGTCCAAAGGCCAGTAAAGCGCGTTATATAACGGTTGTGGCGCGGCATAAAGAAAGACCGACACGCCTAGCACGGAAGCAACATAGCTATAGAATATCGAATATTTCCCGAACATTTTGCACTGAATTGCCCGCGCTAGAATTACGAACTCAACCAAAATACCGGCCAGCCATATGACTTGGGAAAGGGTTTTCATCCGGCTGCGCTAATCGTAGCACAAATAGCTGGGAGGAGAAGCCGGAAAATTCTCCTCCCGCTAAGTGAGGCTTTAGGAAACCTCAAACCCCCACGGTGGGGGCTCCACCGGCGGTTGTGAACCATCGATATCCCAACCCGAACTTGTTACGGCTGAAGCCTGCGACACGGGAACGGCCACTAGCGCTATTGCGACGAGAAACAGCCAAGCGATCTTTTTTTTCATGAAATTCTCCTCGAGACGATTGGTCCTGGTTTCTGGACCTCGGCCACAGTAGTCGGGGAGATTTCGGTTCAGAGCGCGGGCGTGATTTTGCTCAGGATACGAAGCAGAGAGGATTTACAACCATGCGGCGAGGCGCTTGATCAAAACGCTGCCGCGGATGAAATCGTTCTTCGGCACCGCGGCATTTCGTGGCGAGCGGACGGCTGGGAATTATTCGTGGCCTTCAGAATTCTGTACATCAACGGTTACTTACATGGAAACGCGGCGGAACATACGCATAGAATTCCCCTTCGGAAGTCTGCTATTAGTTTAATCAGGCGATTACTCTTCTAAATTAGATGACGAACACAAATGAGATCGCGCTAGACCCGGCTCTGACCGGCTCCGAATTGCCGCCGGAGCACATCCGCAAGAACTTGACGCACCTGGAACGCCGCGAACGTTGGTTGTGGTCAACTACCGTCGCGGTGATATTGCTACTGACGCTCGGCGTTGCGTCGTTTGCCTTTCCCGCTCTGCTCAGTCGCGAACAAAGCACATACTCGTTCTATCTGAACCAGTCCGTGCGCGCGCTCGTCGGCCTGGTCCTGCTTTTCAGCGTATATCTTATTTACCAGCGAAATTTAATTTCCAAGCTGCGCAACGAACTCACCGGCCAGATGAATTCGCTCGCTAAAGTGGAAAGTCTGGCGTCCGAGGTGTACAAGCTCGCCGCGCTCGATCAATTGACCGGACTCTATAATCGCCGCTCAGGGGAACAGCGCCTGGCCCAGGAAATCAGCCGCGCACAGCGGCACGGACGTCCACTNNATACGGGGTTCGGATCTGGCCGTCCGCCTGGGCGGCGATGAATTTATGGCCCTGCTTCCGGAATGCCGAGCCGAAGAAGTGCGCCACGTGCTCGCGCGCATCGAAGGTTTCGAGTTCGATTGCAACGACCAGAAAATACGCCTCCACTTTTCGCGCGGCTGGACGGACTACAGAGCAGGCGAATCGTCTCAAGAATTGCTGCTCCGCGCCGATAAGGAACTTTATGCCGACAAGCGCGCAGGCAAACAGGGGAACCGTGAAATTCCGCGGCCCGCGGTCCCTGAATCCGTCCTATAACCCAGGCCGTAAACCAAAAACGAGAAGATGGCCGAGTGCGTATGCCTGTCGGTCTGAACCTTCGGTTGGACTCGTGCGGTTCGTTTTGTTTGGCACACGTGGAATGTTCCTGACAGGAACACCCTCTCTAAAAAGCTCTTGCGCCGGCATGGGGTGACTCGTAAGATACGCCCCAGTTATAGGAAGGTAACGATGCCAAAAGAAAAACCAAAAGTGAACATCGGTGAAGTAATTCGGTCTTATCGAAGCGACCGGGGCCTATCGCAAGGTGATATCGAGCGCCGTACAGGACTGCTCCGCTGCTATCTCTCGCGTGTGGAGAATGGTCACACCGTTCCCTCGCTCGAAACGCTGGCAAAAATAGCGGAAGCGATGGAAATTTCCTTGGCCGATTTTTTCCCCGGCAGCGATACGCCACAAGACCGTGAGACCCGAAAAATGCTGGGAGAGCTTTCGGAAGAGGAGATTCGTTTCCTGGCAGATATCAAGAAATATTCCACTACTCTTTCCGAAGACGACAAGAAGCTTGTCTTAGCCATGATCCGCAAGATGGCCACGATCATTCCTCCGGTCCGCAGCACAAAGTCTAATGGAGCTGTTGCCCGCCGCCCGGAGTACTAGCCCGCGAGTTGCCAGACCTCGGTGCCGCACCATCCCAGGCCTTCTCGTGGCCCACTGTGTTCGCCAAAGATTTAAGGACAGCACAGGAGAGCACCTCCGCTACCCAACGACCCGTCTCTTCGCTACAATGGATATGGGATGACACAGAAACGCCACAAGACCGTCGGTGTCAAAGTCGGCAAAATCCAGGTGGGCGGAGGCGCGCCCGTGGTCGTGCAGTCCATGACCAACACGGATACCGTTGACATCGCTTCCACCACGCAACAGTGCTTCGAGCTGGCGCAAGCTGGCTCCGAGTTGGTTCGCATCACCGTAAATATCCCGGAAGCCGCTGCGGCAGTCCCGGAAATCAAAAAGCGCCTGCTCGACGCGGGCTGCGACGTCCCCTTAATCGGTGACTTTCACTACAACGGCCACGTGCTCTTGAAGAAATATCCCGATTGCGCCGCCGCGCTCGATAAATACCGCATCAATCCCGGCAACGTCGGCCATGGCCAACGTCGCGACGAGCAATTCTCGACGATTTGTAGCGTAGCGCGCGAACACAACAAACCCGTGCGCATCGGTGTGAATGGCGGCTCGCTGAATCAGGAACTCGTCATGCGCAAGATGCAGGAGAACACCGATCGCGACCTCGGCAAATCCTCCGAGGAAATCATTAACGAGTGCATGGTCCTTTCCGCTCTCCAATCCACGGAACTGGCCCTCGAATGCGGCTTGCGCAAAGATCAAATAATTATTTCCTGCAAGGTTTCGCGCCCGCACGACCTGGTGGAAATTTATCGAGACCTCGCGCAGAAGACCGATCAGCCTTTGCATCTCGGCCTCACGGAAGCAGGCATGGGCGCAAAAGGCCTGGTTTGGTCGGCGGCTTCCATGGGAATTCTGCTCGGTGAAGGAATTGGCGACACCATCCGCATCTCGCTAACGCCCCGCCCCGGCGGCGATCGCCGCGAGGAAGTGTATGCGGCATGCGAACTTTTGCAATCACTCGGGCTGCGAACCTTTGCGCCCAGCGTCACCGCCTGCCCCGGCTGCGGCCGCACCACNNATGGGCTGCATCGTGAACGGCCCCGGCGAATCAAAAGCCGCCAACATCGGAATCAGCTTGCCCGGCACAGGCGAGTCGCCGCGTTGCCCCGTTTACATCGACGGCCAGCATTTCACGACGCTGGAAGGAAATTACGACGAACTGTCTGCGGCCTTTCAGACTCTGCTCGATGATTACGTCGAAACGAAGTATCACAAGCGCGAAACGCCGCTGCCGGCCACTACCGCGCCCTTCGCTCCCGCGCCCGCCAAGCCGTCCCTCCGCGTCCTTGCTTAACGGCTTTACGCCACGCGCAACACGATCTTCCCGAATTGCTCGCGATGTTCCAGCCGCTCATGCGCTTCTGCGCACCTTTCGAGCGGCAGCACCACGTCAATCACCGGCTTCAGCAGCCCTCGCCGGAAAAGTTCCAGCGCGCTGAACAATTCAGCCTTGCTTCCCATGAAAGAGCCAAGAATCGAAAGCTGGCGCGTGAATAGGAACCGCAAATCGATCTTCGCGTCGTACCCGGTGGTCGCTCCGCAGGTAACCAGCCTTCCGCCAGGCGTAAGGCTTCGCAGACTTTGATCCCAGGTGGCTTGTCCCACGTGCTCGAACACGACGTCCACCCCGCGCCGGTTGGTCATACGCTTCACTTCCTCAGCGATGTCATTCTCCGAATGCAGGATCATGGAATCCGCGCCGAG
>PLZZ01000114.1 GCA_003153585.1 Acidobacteriota bacterium
GCCATCTCGAAGGCTCTCTTGATCACACGCATGGCGGCGGGCGTGAGCGAAAATCGAAGTAGCTCTTCTTCAAAGGACCAGGCGACGTCGACAACATCGCTTCCTGCACGCGCGACGCCGCTCATCGCTTCGCATAGATAATCCAAAATTACAAAGTGATAGCGCCACTTGCCATTTGCGTCCGGCATGATGCGCTCGAACGCTTCGATCAAATCGCCCACGCGCACGTCGAGACCCGTTTCCTCCTGAAGTTCGCGGCGTACTCCGTCGCGCAGCGCTTCTCCCAATTCAAGCATGCCTCCTGGAATGGACCACTCGCCTTCCAGCGGCGGGCCGCCGCGGCGAATCAGCAGCACGCGATTCTCTGCGATCACGACTCCGCCAACACCCACCAGCGGACGCTCGGGATATTCTCGACTAGTCACTTTTAGATGTTCCCCCACTCAAAAGCTTGACACTGGCGTTATATAATACGCTCCCCGGTGGAAGCGGGCCTTAGGAAGGAGAGGAATCAGTGACCAGATGTCCCGAATGCGACGCTGAAATAGATTTGGACGAAGACGAAGTGGAAGAAGGCGAAATCCTGAGCTGCCATGAGTGCGATGCCGAGCTTGAGGTGACGCAAACTCATCCTGTTCATCTCATCGTGATTTCTGAAGACGAAGATGAGGAAGAAGACGAAGAAGAGGATTCGGACGAAAAGGCCGCCGTCGAGGAAGAAGAAGAGGAAGAAGAGGCGGAATAATTGTCGTTCAGTTTCTCGACTTGATTTTTTTCCTTCGTTTCGGTTTGCTTTGCCCGGATGGCAAAAGCTCGATGATTCCAACCTATTTCCAAAGACTCTGTGTACTCTTTTCATCGACCACGCGCATGTCCGCGGAAAATAGCGGCGGCCTGTGGAAGGATAGGAACAATTGATAACCTGCCGTATTCCTCGCCTCGCGCTTTTTATTACCCTGATGTTTCTCACGGCTTTTCCGGCTTCCGCGCAGCAAACCAAAGACCAAAAGAAGGCCGAAGCGCAGCTCCGCACGGTGCACGGACTGGTGGAGAACAAAGACGAAGACCCGGTTCCCGCCAGCGTGGTCTATCTGCTAAATGTGAAAACGCAGGCAGTGAGAACCTCCTTTGCCGATGACAAGGGCCTTTACCGCTTTAGCGGACTCGATCCGAATGTGGACTATGAAATCCACGCTGAACATGAAGACATGACGTCTTCCACTCGCACTATTTCAAGCTTCGATTCACGCCGCGATATTGAAGTGAACCTGAAAGTATCTCGGAAGAAAAAAGAATAAGCGGCAATTCTTTTTTGATTTTCAGAGTTTGCGCCGAGTCAACCTCAAGCGATGGTTTCGAGGGATTGTTCTTGCGTGCAACGGTGTTGAAGATTTGACTGAGGAGTGGGATGCTATTGCCCGTCTCTTGCTTGTGCGGTGGTTTCTGTAACGCGAAAATCCAACGGAGGAAGTTCCTATGAAAATTCGCAGCGGAATTCTGATAGGGAGCGTGACCGCGCTTTTTGCCATTGCTTTGGCTGGCGCGACTCCGACTTTCGCGCAAGAACATCCGGCCGGTGGGACCCCTCACTGGAGTTACTCCGGCCCCGACGGCCCGGAGCATTGGGGCGATCTGGACCCGAGCTTTGCCGCCTGCAAGGACGGCCAGCGTCAATCGCCGATCGACATCAAAGATGCGAAGCCGGCGGACCTGAAGGCAATTAAATTTGATTACAAACTCGCGCCGATGACAATCATCAACAATGGCCACACGATCCTTATTAAGTATGAAGCGGGAAGCAGTATTACCGTGGACGGCAAACAATATCCGCTCGTACAGTTTCATTTCCATCATCCGAGCGAGGAAGAAATAAACGGCCAGAAATTCGATATGGTCCTTCACCTGGTTCACAAACATGCCGACGGAAGCGTCGTAGCCATCGCCGTCTTGCTGAAGAGCGGCAATGAGAACCCCCTGATTCGAGACATCTGGAGCCATATCCCGAAAGAAGTCGGCAAAGAAGCCGAGTTCAAGAAAGTGATGATCAACGCCGCCGATTTGCTGCCAGCCGATCAGAATTACTTTGCCTTTGACGGCTCGCTCACAATTCCGCCGTGCAGCGACGTGAAGTGGTTCGTCCTGAAAACTCCCGTGGAGCTTTCACCGGCACAGATCGCAGCGTTTGCAAGACTGTATCCCGATAATGCCCGCCCCATTCAGCCCACGAACGGACGGAAAATCGAGGACAGTAACTTCACGAAGTAAGAAGCCAATCCCGCAGGAATCAAAACAGGGAGCATGCATGGGTTCTTCCAACGCAAAGTTGACTAGAAACACTATGCCCATGTTCGTGCGGCGAATTTTTTTTCTGATTATTTTCTCGGCCTTCTTTGTGTTCCACACTGCACCTGCCTTTGCCCAGAATGTACCTACGGCTTCCCCCATCTCGGCCGACTCCGACAAGCTGCTCCATCGCATGTTCGCCTCTACGGATTTCGAGGTGAGGAATTTCGGCCCGGCGCGATGGCTGGATGGTGGCGCTTTTTATACGACCGTGGAGCGCTCGGCGGATAGTAAAGATGCACAGGAAATCGTGCGATATGAAACTGCAACGGGAAAGCGCGAAGTTTTTGTATCCGCCGCGAAATTGATTCCCGCGGGGGCTAAAACTCCGCTGGCGATTGAGGATTATTCCTGGTCCAAAGACAAGAGTCGCTTGCTGATCTATACCAATTCCGCCCCCGTTTGGCGGCAAAATACACGCGGTGATTATTGGGTGCTCGAGCTGAAGTCCGGCACGTTAAGGAAACTCGGCGGTGGTGCACCACCTTCTTCGCTGATGTTTGCGAAATTCTCACCTGATGGCACAAAGGTCGCCTACGTTCGCGCCAACAATATTTATGTTGAGGATATCGTTTCGAGCAAAATACTGCCGCTGACCACCGACGGCTCAGGGACGTTGATCAATGGCACATCCGACTGGGTGTACGAGGAGGAGCTCGACGTTCGTGACGGATTTCGTTGGAGCCCCGACGGACACTACATTGCGTACTGGCAATTTGACACACGGGGCGTGGAGATTTTTCGACTGATATACAACCTCGGAGCCCCACACGAAATCGTCACCGGCTTTCCGTATCCGGGGCTGGGTCGCTACCCTTCCATCCTTGATATCCCGTATCCAATTCCGGGAACCACGAACTCGTCGGTGCGTGTGGGTGTGGTAGACGTCGAAGGCGGCGCCACGCGCTGGATGCTGGTCCCTGGCGACCCGCGCGACAACTACATTGCTCGAATGGATTGGGCCGGAAATTCGAACGAGCTGGCGATCGAGCATTTGAATCGTTTGCAAAATACGAACGATGTTCTGCTGGCCGATCACGCCAGCGGCACGGTTCGCTCGATTTTTCAAGACCACGATGCAGCCTGGGTTGACGTGATGCCGGAAATCACCTGGCTTCATAACAGCGCCGATTTTCTCTGGCTCAGCGAACGGGACGGCTGGCGGCACGCGTATCTGGTTTCTCGCGACGGAAGCCGCGTGCAACTGATTACGCACGGGAATTTCGACGTGATCGCCCTTGGCCCCGCCGACGAAAAGGGCGGCTGGCTTTATTTCAGCGCGTCTCCAGATAATGCCACGCAGCATTATCTTTATCGCGCGCGGCTCGATGGTTCCGGAAATACGGAGCGAGTAAGTCCGTCCAATTTACCTGGGACGCACGATTACGATATTTCTCCCGATACCCGCTGGGCTTTCCACCAGTATTCCCGAGCCGATGTAACGCCCGTCACCGATCTTGTGGAGCTTCCCGCTCATCGTTCCGCGAGAGTATTGGAAGATAATGCCGCCCTTCGCGCAAATGTTTCAGGGCTTCTCAGCGCTCCGACCGAATTCTTTAAGGTCGATATCGGCGACGGCGTCACGTTGGACGGCTGGATGATGAAGCCGCCTCATTTTGACCCCGCGAAGAAATATCCGCTTCTTGTTTTCGTGTATGGGGAACCTGCCGCGCAAACCGTGCTCGACGAGTGGGCAGCGGAGAATTATTTTCAGCGCGTCGCGGCGGCTGCCGGCTACGTGGTTGTCAGCTTCGACAATCGTGGCACACCTGCNNAAGGATCAGACCGCCGCACTTCAGGCATTCCTGCGCGCTCATCCGTTCGCAGATGCATCACGCGTTGCCCTGTGGGGATGGAGCGGCGGCGCTACCAGCACCCTGAGTCTAATGTTTCGAGCTCCGGATTTGTACCAGGTGGGAATGGCCGTCGCGCCGGTTCCCGATTTGCGACTCTACGACACGATTTATCAAGAACGCTATATGGGATTGCCGTTGCAGAACGTGGAAGGCTATCGCAACAGTTCAGCCATTAATTTTGCCGAAGGGTTGCGGGGAAACCTGCTGATCGTCCACGGTTCAGGCGACGACAACGTGCATTACGCGGGATCGGAGCTGCTGCTCAATCGTTTGATTGAACTCGACAAGCCCGTGGATTTTATGGAGTATCCGAATCGAACACACGCCATTTACGAGGGGGCCGGAACCAGACTGCATCTGTACAGCCTCTTGCTGCGTTACCTCGAGGAACACATTCCACCCGCGCCGGTTAGCCCTTAAAGAACAGGCTTATCTGCCGCTGAAAGCGACTATTTCTCCGCCGAGTCTTCGCTCGGAGCATGCTCGCCCGAGCGAAATTGCGTCCAAGGACCGGCATTCATATCTATCAGTACGCTCGACTGCCAGGAATATTCCGGATGCGCTTCCAGGAACGGCCGAGCTTTGAAATCCGTTCCGCACGGATGGCCGATGCGCGCGATAAAAGTCATGGATTCGGCCATGTGGCTGTCCATCACTTTTCCTTCTACAGCTCCCGTCGGATTGTATGGAAACTTCGCGAAACCCGGATCTCCCTCGGTAGCCACATCACCGTGGCCACAAAGCGTGCGCCGGTTCGGGCCTGTTTTCTTGGTGTAAGTATCGTAATGGTCGGCAAGAAAGGCTTGCGCCAGCGTCGTATCGATTTTTCCCTGATTCGCGGCCATCAATTCATCCCAGCGAATATGGCGAGCGTTCGCTGAAGAGGCGGCATTGGAAGGGTCAAAAGTTGTTTCGTCTTTCAGAACAGCAGGATCGCTTGCAAAATTCGAACCGGCATAATAGCCGTCCTTGGTACGCCACACTTTGGAATGCAGAAGACCCAGCTCGAACCGGGCGATCTCGCCTGTTTTGCGGTCCGCCAACAGCCAGTCGTTGGCGTACCCGCCATTGTTCCCGTCGAGCATGATTTTCACGTACTCGTCGATCGAGCCGGCGTACTGCATAGCCTTGCGCGCGCGCACAAATTCCGGCTTGCCATTGGGGTTCCAGCCGTGGAAATCGGAGATCGTCGTCTCAGTGACCATCAGGCCGTCCGAATTTACGCCGAAATCGTCGTCACTCACGATTACGCCTGGAAATCCGTCCATGAACATGCGGTAGCCCTGTTGCGGGGTGATATCNNGCCACGAAAGCGCTGCAATGCTCGGCATCGGGTTTCGAAGAAGGCTTCGCACCTTGCGTTTGTTCGTCGAGCCAAGGTACGTAGTAGTCGGGCAATTCCATGAACGCATTCATGGCCACGATATCGTCCAGATCGAGTTTGTATTTTTGCGCCTGTAAGCCGTCAACGATTCCTTGGAGTTCCGACTGATATTCCGGATCAATCTTTGGCCACAGCATTTGATGTGCGGAGCGCCGGAAGAAATTCCAGTCGCGTTTGGAAGTGTGCGTCATTTCCACGCTCACGGCGGCAAATGCGTCCGAAATTTCCGGCGCAAGCAGGTAGCCATGTTGGTAGCCGATGTCGTGAGGCGAGCCTTCCAAGTGGACGTAAATCCAGCCTCCACGCTCGAACCGGTACGCTTTCGATAGAATCGCGTCGCTGGAGCTGCGCTGACCGAGCGCCACAGGCTCACCCGCGTTTGCGCCAGCAGATCTGGAACCCAGAAAGCTCGGCGCGGCAATCAGCGCAATCCCCAACACGAATAGCGTGACGCCCGGAATGCGGTTCCTGTAACAACTCATCGGCTCATCTCCTTACGCGTACGCATTGTAGGCGTGCGGTTCGATGCGGTCAAATGCGCGCCCACAACCTATCTCGGTGGTTCGCCGTGGCATCTTGCTTTACCCGCCTTGGGCCTGCCTTTCGGGCCATGTTCCTTCGTTGACACCATCTCGTGCCGCCGTATAATCAACGTCTGGCCGGACGGCTCCTCAGCACTCGCAGCCTGACCAATGGCTCAGAACGTCCATCTGGCACAGCTGTTTGGGAGGCAATGAACTCGTGGTTTTGCTTTACAACTCGGCGATGTGGATGGCTGCCTGGCTTGCTCCCAGCGGCCCGTTCTCCGACTACTGGCGCCGAAACATGGACCCCGAACTCAATCCATT
>PLZZ01000096.1 GCA_003153585.1 Acidobacteriota bacterium
AGAAGAACGCTCTCGGTGAGAAGTTGCGTGGTCAAGCGCGTGCGGCTAGCGCCCAGCGCCAGCCTGATCGCAATTTCGCGGCGTCTAGCGGAAGACCGCGCCAGAAGAAGGTTGGCGAGGTTCACGCATCCAATGAGCAACACGAAGCCAACGGCGCCGAATAACACGAACAACTCAGTGCGCTCCGTCCCCACGAGATCTTCCTTGACGGCCACGAGGCGCGGCGCCCAACCAGTCTCCGGCGGATAATCGTTCGGATATTCCTGGCTTAAGTGAGCCGCGAATGCGTCGAGTTGTGCCTGCGCCGCGGCTACGGTCAATCCCGGTTTCAAGCGCCCAATGGCACCGGGAATCATTCTTACAGAGCGTAGCGCAGGCGTAGGGAAGGGAGGCGCGTTGTAGCCAGCCGCGCACCAAACTTCCACGTCGGTTTGAAGCGTGCGGCCTGGATGGCGAAAGCCGGCGGGCATAACGCCGATGATTGTGTACAGATCGTTATCGAGGCGCATCGTCCGGCCGATTATTTTCGGGTCCGAACCGTAGTTCCGGCGCCAAAAGCCGTCGCTGATGACAACCGCTTCGATGAAGCCNNCGGTCCGTACCGGCAATATCGGAGTCAATCGGCCAAACGGCTGAAATGTCCTGAAAAACGCCGGAATTATCCTGAAAATCCCAGAGCTCGGGAGCGGACATTCCCACATTTTTGACGTTGGAGCTGCGCAGGTCGTCGAAGACGCGCACGAGCTGTTCCGGATGCGGGAAGGGCAAAGGACGGAGCAGGACAGCATAGACCACGCTGAAGGTGGCGACGTTGGCGCCGATTCCGAGGGCAAGAGTCAGCACCGCGACAATCGTGAAACCGGGGTTCTTGAGCAACATTCGCAGCGCGTAGCGCAGGTCTTGAAGGAATGAAGGCATGGCACCCTCCTGGCGCGTTTTGTAAAGCTGCGGCCGCGACTGACCCTTTCGGTATATGGACGAGCGACGGCGCTTCATTGTTAGCAGCGGGTCGGAGATTTGATGAGGCCCCCGGCTGCTAGGAGTGATCGTCCTGTGCGCGTTCGACTTGGCTCTGTGCTGTAAAACCGGAGATGCGGCCCCAGGCGCTGGTTTTCCAGTTGTCGGCGCTTTCTTTGGCCAAGATCCAGGGTGGGAGATCAAAATACAGAAACTGGGACAGAGCCTCAACGTAAGGCTCGTACATGTCGCGTAGCTTGATCAGTTTCTCGTTTGACTCCGGCGTGTCGTGAAGTTTCAGGCCCGATTCCGCGACAGCCGCACGGAGGCGAAGAAGTTCGGACGCAGGCAAGCGATTCTCGTTGTGAGCTAGGGGAGCCGCATGAAACACCTGAGCCAAATCCACGACGGCATGGCGGCACATGGCAAANNTTGTGTTGCGAACGAAAATAAGTGAGCACGGGGTAAGACACGTGACTTTCGAGCAGTTCCGCACCCCAGCGCTCCCAGTCGCGGAGAAGCCTTTCCAAAGCTTCGAGGCCATGAACACCCGCGTGACGCCGCAGAAGTTCGGTGGAGGTAGGAGGCGAACCTGCGCGCGCGTCGAGCAGCACGATGGCAACCTCTCTGCGCGAAAAAGCTTGATAGATGACGGGCAAGTAACTCAGTACCAGCGCGAGGAAGCCGAAGCCCAGCCCGCTTTCGAAAACTGCTAGCACCCGCTCCATGGTAGTGTGCGGTGTGACGTCGCCAAGGCCCAGCGTGAAAAAAGTTGTGCCGCTCAGATAGAAGCACGTCTCCAGAGTCGGATGCGTTTGATCTAAGCGAGCGTCGCTGAAATACAAAAACCCGAAACCCAAGATTAACATCGCGGCCCATAGGGCAAATAAGCCCAGTAGGGAAAGGGGACCGAAATAACTCAGAAATCCCTCGCGTCTTCTGGGTGCTTTCACTAAGTGAGCAAGCTTGCGCCAGGGAAACCATAGGGCGCGATAGTAGAGCCTGGTCAGTCGGAAACGACGCGTCACCCTTCGGGGAAGAACGATCGTTTCAAACGCTTCCAGCAAGATGCCTGCGATGATGAGGAAGCCGGCGATGACCGGAAGAATCTTCATGCCGCTTGCTCCAGTACGGCGCTCAGTGTGATTTCAGCCTTAAGAAGGCGTGATACGGGACAATTGGCTTTCGCGCTAGAGGCCGCAGACTGGAAGGCGGCGTCGGAAATGTCCGGGATGCGCGCGGCTACGTCGAGATGGATTTTCGATATGGTCCAGCCGGCGTCGAGTTTTTCGAGTGTGACGGTCGCAGTGGCGCGGATCGTTTGCGGCGTAAAATTCATGGTACCGAGCTGAGCTGAGAGGGCCATGGCAAAGCAGCCTGCATGAGCCGCTCCGATTAATTCTTCCGGATTCGTACCTTTTGCGTTTTCGAAGCGCGTGAGGAAGGAATAGGGCGAATCAGAGAGTACGCCGCTTTGCGTCGAGATGGATCCTTTGCCGTCCTTTACTGCTCCGGTCCAGACCGCGGTAGCTGTGCGCTGCATCAATCCCTCCGTTGGTTTTATTTATGCGGCGCTTGCCGCTTTGTAGGATCCGTGGCGCAGATCATCCGTGACGCGCGGCGCTTTCGGCTCCCACCCAAGCTGCTTCCTGGTCTTCTCGCTCGAGATGTGTTGATCAAGAGCCAAAGCATCGGCGAACAAGCCGAGAGTTTCTCGGGCCTCGGCGACGGGCCAAGGCGAAATCTTTCCCGGGATGCCTGCGCCTTCGCTAGCGGCGATGGCGATATCCCGAACCTTGACGGCCTCTTCGCTGATGCCATGGAAGACTAATCCGCCTTCTTCTATCTTAAGAACTCGGACATAAAGATCGGCGAGATCATCAACGTGAACGACAGGCCAGTGGTTTTCCCCATCGCCCACAAAAATCACAGTGCCGCGCTCTTTCGCGGATTGAAAGAATGACGCTGGTATTCCGCCGCCGCGGCCATAGACGACTCCGGGACGCAAGACCGAAGCGCGAATACACGAATCACCTTTCGCCGCGGCCAGCACTCGTTGTTCGCAAACAGCGCGCCACTTGACGAGATCGATGGGATAAAGAGAGGAATCTTCGTCGGCAACTTTATTTCCCGTTTCTCCGATTACCCAAATGCCGCTGGTGTAAATGAACGGTTTGTCAGTGCCTTGCAATGTCTCGCATACCGTATCAATTACGGCGTTGTCTGCCTCGGCGGACGTGGAGTCGTTGGGAGACGCCGCGTGAATCATAGCGTCTGCTTCGCGAGCCGCAGCACTGAAGGAATTCTTATCTCGAATATCACCGCGAAACGGCTCGACTCCGCAGTTCTTAAGCTTCTGGGCTGACTCGGAGGATCGCGCGAGACCGATTACTACGTGACCGTGTTTTAGAAGCGCAGCGGCAACAGAGGATCCGATGTAGCCCGTAGCGCCGGTTACAAATACTTTCATGATGGCTCTCCTTTTTCTATCCACTGTAAGGCAGGCCTAGGTCGTAGCCTAGGTATTTAACCTCTGAAACAGCCCAGGCGGCGAACCCGTTGGAAAAATCAGCGTCTTCGTGCCGGGCCTTGCTTCAGTGCGACCTGGATGGCGGCTCAGCCGTCGCCGTACGATTCATCATTTGAAAATCCTGGCGAATGCGGGCCAGGCGATCGCCCTTGACGTTTTCGTATGTTCCAAAAGCAAGGAAGGGAATCATGGCGACGAGTACCCACAATTTCGCACTTCCGGGAACTTTTGCTTCCGGCTCCCAGCGAAAGAGTTGCCGCGAGATTTCGAAAGCGACGAGAACTCCGATGGTCAGAGCGATCAAGTCGGTGATGATTTCGCTGTTGGTCGCCAGGTTCGTGGCTGCGTTTTCAAGGCCGGTGGCGAGATATGTGGCGGGCATGAAAAGAGAAGCGCCTTGAATCCAATGCGGGAATCTGGCCAGCGGGACGGTGGCTCCGGAGAGAAATAGAAAAGCGGTCCAGATTACCTGGTTGATGACCTGCGTTTCCTGCATGGTGTTCGTCACGCTCGCAACGATCAGGCCGAAAGAGGAAAAGGTAGCCGAGCCGATAGTGACCAGAAGAAAAATGGCCCACAAATTTCCCCAGCCGTGCATGTGCAAGACGAATTTGGTGACGAGAATCTCGATGGCGACGGACGGTAGCACGAGGATGTAGTTCGCCAGAATGCTGGAGGCGAGCATGGGCCCTGCACCCAAAGGCGCGAGGCGGAAGCGACGAAGTATTCCGGCTTCGCGGAACATCACGAGTTGCACGCTGAGTCCCCAGAAGCTGCCCATCACGGTCATGGTGAGAATCGCGCCGAGGATGTAAGCAGTCCAAACCGGATCGTTTTTACTGAATATGGTGACGAAGAAGAATAGAAAGCCGAGCGGCATGATCAGGCTGAAGAAGAGAAACGTCCGGTTACGCATGGCAAGGCGCACGCGGATTTTTGTGAGCGTCAACGTATTGCCGATGGGATTCGATGCCATGTTCGTCCTTTTATTCAATTGCTCGGCTCAATCACGGAGCCTGCGGCCGGTGAGCTCGATAAAAACATCTTCCAGCGACGGCGAAAACATTTCGAGACTTTGGAGCTCGTTGTTCTCCGATTCGAGTTCCTTCACGAGAGCGACGATGGTTTGCGGGGCGCGTGTGGAGTGCACCACGTAGGTGCCGTCGAATTCGCGGCAATCCGCGACACCGTCCAGATGCGCCAGAATGCCATCCGACACCGGTCTAGCGAGGCGAACTTCGATGCGCGTTGTGCCAGCCGAGGTGTGCTTCAGCTCGCGAGGAGTTCCGGTTTTGATTACGCGGCCATAGTCAATGATGGCGACGCGGTCGCAGAGGCGCTCGGCTTCTTCAATATAATGCGTGGTGAGCAAAACGGTCTTCTTCTCGCTTTTTAACTCTTCAATGATGTCGTAAATCTCGCGGCGAACCTGCGGGTCAAGACCGGCGGTCGGCTCGTCCAAGAAAATGACCTGGGGGTTATTCACCAGAGCCATGGCCAGCGCGAGGCGCTGTTTTTGGCCGCCGGAGAGCTGGCTGTAGAAAGCATCGCGTTTTTCATCGAGCTGAAACCGCTTCAGCAAATCATCCGTATTGGCGCGAGCGCTATAGAATTTCGCGAACAACTCGATGGCTTCCTTCACGCGGATTTTATCGGGCAGGGAAGTGGATTGCAGAACGGCGCCGATCATTTCCTTGAAGCGGTTGCCGCTCTTTTCCGGATTGAGGCCGCAGACGCGCGCGAGGCCGCGGTCCGGCGTGCGCATGCCTTCCAGTATTTCCACCGTGGTTGTCTTGCCGGCGCCGTTGGGGCCGAGAAGGCCGAAGACTTCTCCTTGTTCGACGGAAAAATCCACGCCGCGCAGAGCAGCTACGGTGCCGTAATTCTTATAAAGGCCTTGGACCTGGATAACGGGTTCCGTCACGAAATATTCCCCTGTCTTTTCGAGCGTTCCTCTATATCACAATCGCCGGAGATTTGAGCGCTATCGACGTAACTTTGGCCGCGTTTTCTTCCGCGCGACGGTTTTCGATCTGCGAAACGACCATCCGTAAACCTGCATGTCAACGGTCACTCCAATTGTAACGCCCTCGGTTTCCAGCAGCTTGCGCTGTAAGGCGGCGTGCGGCTCCGGCACGCGAATCCTTCCTCCGGCTCCGAGCACGCGATGCCAGGGAATGCCTTGCCCACTGGGACATGCGGCCAGCGCATAGCCCACGGCACGCGCTCCAGCGGGCAAACGCAGCGCTTTCGCCACTTGGCCATACGTTGTTACGCGGCCGCGGGGGATCTTTTTCACGAGGCGATAGACCGGGTCCCAGGACATCTCGTCCCCTCTCGACACGCTGCGCGGCTAAGTTTCACCGCAGGTAAAGAGTACGGCAAAGGTAGATCGATTCCGAAAGGTAATTTCCCCGCGCCGCGCGTACGATTCGCAGGTTCGAAGCTCGCATTGAAACCTGTTCCACGCCGCTACGCGGAGCGCTTCGAGACTAATAACTGATTAGCAGCATTTGGAACGTCCACCGCATCGTACCATTGACGGCGTAGTGGACGCTTTCTACACTACGTACGCTGAATCAAAAAGGAGGTGTTGTGGCTTTCGTAAGACGCAAAGGCAACACTTATTTCCTGGTGCATAACGTACGGCGCCAGGGAAAGGTTCAGCAGCTACACCTGGCGCGGCTGGGCGAGAGGCCGCGGATCACGGACGATGTGGTGCGAAAGGTTTCGCGCAACCACCCGTTTCTTGATCTCGATTGGTCAAGCCTGCGCGAGCAGGTGAACAGCCGAATCGAGCTATTCGATATCCGCTCGCCGTACGTACAGAACCTGATGCATTCGTTACGAAACCTTCACATGGACCTGGCCGATCTGTCACCGCCGATGCTGCTGTTGACGGACCGAGCCAATTCGAGCCGTGAACTGGTCACGCAATTACGATTGTTGCGTTCGACGCTCGACATCAAGCTGGATCAATTCGAGCGAACCGAAATCCGCAATCCTGAAAGCGGCAGGGAGTTCCGGTAGAGGGAGCACGACAGTGGGAGCGCAAGCGCTACAACTTGACCCGACACAACGCAGTCTGGAGTCACGGGATTTTGAATCAGGGCTGCGGCGGAAGATCGTCGGCCAGGACGAAGCGGTACAGGCGGTCGTTGACCTCTACCAGGTATTTCGCGCCGGCTTGAATTCGCCGGGCCGTCCGGTCGGCAATCTATTGTTTCTGGGGCCCACGGGCGCCGGAAAAACGCGTGTGGTGGAAGCCACCGCTGAAGTTTTGTTCGGCGATCCGCGAGCGGTGATCAAGGTGGATTGCGCCGAGTTCCAGCACTCCCATGAAATCGCGAAGCTGATTGGCTCGCCTCCGGGATATTTGGGGCACCGGGAAACGCATCCGCTGATTACGCAGGAAGCGCTCGCCCAATATCATACCGAAAAACTGAAGATCAGCTTTTTGTTATTCGACGAAATCGAGAAAGCTTCCGATGCGCTGTGGCAATTGCTGCTCGGCATTCTGGACAAAGCCACGCTGACGCTNNGAAATCACCGAGTTGATGACCGGAGGAATGGGCTTCGCTCCCAAGGTGCAGGCCGATACGCAGGTGCGTCTGGACGAAAAAGTGGAAAAGACAGCGGCGGAAGCGGCGAAGCGCAAGTTCGCGCCGGAATTCATGAACCGCATAGACAAAGTGATCGTGTTTCACCCGCTGCGGTCGCAGCAGCTCGAACAGATTCTGGAAATCGAGCTCGGGATGGTGCAGCAACGCGTGTTAGAGACGGCGAAGGGACGCTTTTTGTTCCGCGTAACGTCGGCGGCGCGAGAATTTCTGCTGCGCGAAGGCACGGACATGAAATACGGCGCGCGGCATCTGAAACGCGCCATAGAGCGGTACGTTGTGTATCCGTTGGCCAGCCTGTTGGCAACGGAGCAAGTATCGCTTGGCGATGTGATCTCTATTGATTGGGATGGGCACGAACTTGGGTTGAGCTTCCTAAAGGAAGCGGAAGGCGCGCTGGTTCCAGTGACGGCAGCGGCGAAGGAAAGAACGACTAGCGCCGCAGCCGCAAGCTCAGACGGGCGTCCAGTAGTGTTCCCGGCTGCAACGGCGGCAATGGAAGTCACTGCGCAAAACAGGACAACGCCGACCGCAGGCCGAAGCATACCGGTGGAAAAGGCGAAGAACGAGAAGAAGTAAAGCTGCCACCGATAACGGTCCTTGGTCCATTTCTAACAGCCGTGGGCGTGCTTGACAGAATTCGAGCACGCGCCACGGTTTTTCTTTTTTCCTCAACAATAGGGCTGCGAAGGTTTTGAGAGATACCGACCCAGATAGTCCCGGTAACCGGCAAGACTAACAACTAAAGTTGACGACTACGATTCGGAGGGATGCTCCATTGGTTCGTCGAAGCTGCCGCCATAAATACTGGGCACCTTCGCGCCCATTGGACGGAGATACGAGGAAAGCTGGCCACGATGGTGAATCGAATGATTGAGCATGAANNGTTGATAAATTATCCTCGTAATAAGAAGCGATGTCGGCGGCATCGCTGAAATCCGCGGGCATGGTGTCATCGTCCATTTCGAATTTTCCTTTCAGGAACCCGTCCAGAAACCAAAGTTCCGAGGAAGCGAGATGCCAGGCGAGTTCCAGAGCGCTGTAGGAATTCGGATGCGGGCGGTAATCTCCCTTGTCGGAGGGAACGGCCAACAGAACGCGCAAAGTGGTTAGAGATTCCCTTTTGGCTTCGCCGATAAAGACGGTCAATAGGAATGCAGCTTGGTCGGAAGTCATCGTGAACCCCTTTCTTCAGGTTTCCATCGCAGGATGGGTTTGCGCGCAGCGGCGACTTCGTCGAGCCGGCCGACGCGCGTGGAATGCGGCGCGGTTTTCACCAGTTCGGGATTCGCTTCGGCTTCGGCCGCGATCGAACGCATGGCTTCGATGAAAAAATCGCACTCCTCTCTCGATTCCGATTCGGTAGGCTCGATCATCATGGCACCCGGAACGATCAGCGGAAACGCAGTGGTATAGGGATGAAAGCCGTAGTCGATCAGGCGTTTGGCGATGTCCATGGTATTTACACCGTGCTTTTTCTGACGCGCGTCGCTGAAAACGACCTCGTGCATGGAGGGAAGATTGTAGGGTAAATCGAAAAGGTCCTCGAGATTCTTGCGAATGTAATTGGAGTTCAGCACGGCATCTTCCGTAGCCTGGCGCATTCCCGGGCCGTAAGCCAGCGTGTAGGCGAGGGCGCGCAAGAGCACTCCGAAATTTCCGCAATAGGCGCGCACGCGCCCGATGGATTTTGTGCGGCTGTAGTCCAGCGCGAACTTGCCATCTTCCTTTTGCAACACGACCGGCACAGGGAGAAAGGGCTCGAGAATTTTCTTTACCAAGACGGGGCCGGCGCCCGGGCCGCCCCCGCCATGGGGCGTCGAAAATGTTTTGTGCAGATTCAAGTGCATCACATCCACGCCGAAATCGCCCGGGCGAGTGACGCCGGCCAGNNGCGGCAACATCTTCGGTGCAAAACTCGCGGAGATGATCGGTATCAATCTGGCCGCGCGCGTTGGATTTGATGTTTTTTACTTCGTATCCGGCAATCACTACGGACGCTGGATTCGTTCCGTGCGCGGAATCGGGAATCAAAACCGTCTTGCGCGGATTGCCCTGGCTCTGAAGATACGCGCGAATCATCAACAAGCCGGTAAGCTCGCCCTGCGCGCCGGCCACGGGCTGAAGCGTGGCGGCATCCATGCCGGTGATCGACAGCAGACATTTTTGCAAGTCGTAAAGAATGCGCAGGCAGCCCTGCGAAACTTCCGCGGGCTGCTCGGGGTGTTCGGTCGCAAGACCGTCTAGCCGCGCAACGAATTCGTTCACGCGAGGGTTGTACTTCATGGTGCAAGACCCGAGCGGATACATTCCGAGATCAATCGCGTAATTCCAGGTGGAAAGCCGGGTGAAATGCCGAATCACTTCGATTTCGCTGACTTCGGGAAATCCTTCGATTGCGTCGCGTGTGAATTCTTTGCCGAGCGCCTTCGCTGGGTCCAAGGAGGGCACATCGAGCGGCGGAAGCTCCATCCCGCGCTTGCCGGGCGCAGACTTCTCGAAGATCAGCCCTTCGTTCTGGCTGGGGTGCTGGCGGACCTTCAGAATCTTTCCAACCTGCGCTTCGATATCGATGGACTTGGAGTTCAATTCAAACAGCTCCTTAAACCGGGCGTTCGAGAATTCGCTTGATGGCGGCAGCCAAGCGTTCAATTTCGGCGCGCGGCGTTGTTTCAGTTACGCAAACCAGCGCTCGCTTGGTCAACTCCGGGTAGTGAATTCCCAGAGCGAACGGTCCGATGATTTTTTCGCGCAAAAGATCGGCATTCACCATTTTTACCGAGCGCGGAAACTCGAGCACGAATTCGTTGAACGAAGGTCCGGAGAAAACCCGGCGCACACCGGGAATTTTTTCGAGTTCGGCCTGAGCGAAGCGCGCTTTCGCGAGATTCTGAAGCGCTTGTTCGCGCAGCCCCTCTTTGCCAAGCAAGCAAAGGTGAATCGTAGCCGCCAGCGCGTAGAGCGCCTCATTCGTACAGATGTTTGAGGTCGCTTTTTCGCGCCGGATATGTTGCTCGCGAGTTGCCAGGGTGAGAACGAAACCTCGGCGTCCCTGTGCGTCCGTCGTTTGGCCCGCCAGGCGGCCGGGCATTTGGCGCACGTATTTATCCCGCGTGGCGATTACGCCGACATAAGGTCCTCCGTAGCTGGGAGGAATGCCGAACGATTGGCCTTCCATGGCCACAATATCGGCCTCGACAGGTGGACGAACGATGCCGAGCGAAACAGCTTCGGCAATACTGGTGACAAGCAACGAGCCAGCGGCATGCGCCACCTCTGCCAGCGCAGGAAGCTCTTCGATCACGCCGAAAAAGTTTGGCGACTGGACCACGATCGCAGCAGCTTGCGCCAGGCTTTCCTGTTTCAGCGCCGCGCGATCGAGCTGGCCGGATTCCGTATAGCCCACTTCTTCGATCTCGATGCCGAGATTTTTCGCATAGGTCTGCAATACGTGGCGATATTCGGGATGCACGCTGCGCGCGACAAGCACGCGATGACGGCTAGTGAGCCGCTCCGCCATCAAAACAGCTTCGGTGAGCGCGGTTGAACCGTCATACATGGAGGCGTTGGCGACTTCCTGGCCGGTTAATTGGCACATCAAAGTCTGGAACTCGAAAATCGCAGTCAGGGTGCCCTGCGCAAATTCAGCCTGGTAAGGCGTGTAGGAGGTGAGGAACTCGCCGCGCTGGATGAGCGAGTCGGTGACCACCGAACGCAAATGCGAATAAACTCCCGCGCCGAGAAAGGACGTGTAGCCGCGGGAATTTTCCGCAGCGCGCGCTTGAAAATATTGGATGATCTCCGCTTCCGAAAGCGGCCCAGGCAGCGCAAGCGGCGCGCGCAGCCGAAATTTTTCAGGGATGGACTTAAAAAGCTCTTCGATTGAACGCGCGCCGATCGCCTCGAGCATTTCCCGGCGCTCGGAAGGACTCTTGGGAAGATAGCGCATCAGGCGGAGTGTTCCTTCGCTTGGGCGGCAATATAAGCTTCGTAAGCGGCGGCGTCCATCAATCCAGCCGCTTCTTTGGGGTCCGCGAGCTTCACTTTTATAAGCCAAGCGGCGGCGTGCGGATCTTTGTTAATTAGCTCGGGAGAATCCGCGAGCGCGGGATTTGTTTCCGTAACTTCGCCCGAGACGGGGCTGAAAATCTCGCTGACCGCTTTCACGGATTCGATGGTCCCAAAAGACTGCCGCGGTTTGAGCTGCGTGCCGACTTTGGGCATCTCGACGAAGACGACATCGCCGAGCTCGTGTTGCGCGTAGTCCGTGATGCCGATGGTTCCATTCGAGCCATCAACTTTCACCCATTCGTGCTCTTTGGTGTAGCGATAGTCTTTAGGGTACATAAGCGCTCCGTGAACCCAGCGTATTTAGATGCTTCTGGCCTATTGCGGTCGCTTGTAAAATGGCAGAGCGACGATTCGTGCCGCTTCTGACTGGCCGCGAATACCAATCGAGATATCTGTTCCGACGGCGGTCGATTTCGGCGGCACGTAAGCCATGCCGATATTTTTCTTCAGGAATGGAGCAGGTCCACCGCTGGTAACGCGCCCTGCTTCCTGGCCGTTGATCAGAACAGGGTAGCCGTCCCGGCCGATGCGCTTGTCGAGCATTTCGAATCCGATCAACTTGCGCGTGAGGCCGTCCTTCTTTTGTAGAGCCAGGACGTCGCTGCCCAGAAAAGGAGCCTTTTCCATTTTGCAGATCCAACCCAGGCCCGCTTCCCAAGGCGTGGTCGTGTCGTCAATCTCGTGCCCATAGAGGCACATGCCCGCTTCGAGACGAAGAGTATTCCGCGCGCCTAGTCCGCAGGGAATCATGCCGGCCGGTTGACCCGCGTGCATTAGATCGCTCCACAGTCTTTCGGAATGCTCGGGCGCAAAGTAGATTTCGAAGCCGTCTTCGCCGGTGTAGCCGGTGCGGGCGATCAGGCAGTCGATGCCGCTCACTTTGCCGAATGAGAAATGATAATAGTGAATTGAGTCGAGCGGAGCGGGAGTAAGGCGCTGAAGGATATCCTTTGCGCGGGGCCCCTGAATCGCGAGTTGGGAGTAACGCGGGCCGGCGTTTTCCGCCTTGGCATCGAATTTGTTGTGCTCGACAATGTGCTCGAAATCGTGATCCTGATTGCCGGCGTTGACGCAGAGCAAGTAGTGCGTGTCGGAAATTTTGTGCACCAGCAAATCATCGACGAAAGTTCCGCGCGAGGTCATCAGCCCTGAATAGTGAGCCTGCCCCACCGCCAGATTCGCGGCGTTGTTGCAGGTGACCAATTGGACCAGGCCCAGCGCGCCGGGGCCTCGAATTTCAATCTCGCCCATATGGCTTACGTCGAAGAGTCCCGCTCGCGTGCGTACGGCTTCGTGCTCAGCCAGAATGCCCGAGTACTCGAGTGGCATGTCCCAGCCGCCGAAATTAACCATCTTGGCGCCCAGTTGGCGATGGATGGAATTCAGAGCTGTCTTGCGCACTTCAGCGGTTGCCGGTGTGGTCACAGAGGATTTCTCATTATTGCGACGAAACATCGAAGCTAGCATGCGTGTTTTCGAGTGTCAAGGAANNGCAAGGCGCTTGTCCGGCGCACGCGCATGACCTAAGATTGAGGAAAGGCGAGATCCTGGGCCACTGGAGAGCGGGCAGGTGGTAACTCTTTGCGCGATATGCGAAAAGCCGGAACAGCAATGTGCTTGTGAAAAGTACTGCTGCTTCTGCCAGTCGCAGTTCAACATTCGCATGGGCGTAGATGGGCTGTATTATTGTCCCGATTGCCGCGAAGCTTGCGACGTGCGGCTTGCAGACACCGATGAGCACTGATCCAAGCAGGACCGAGTTAACGCTGCACGACGACTCGCGGCTGATGGCGGGAGTTGTTGCAATCGTGTCTTTCGCCGCGCACCGTTGCGGTCTTTCGAGCGGAGCGCAGGAAGGGCTTGCCGCCGCCGCTGCGGAAGCGTGCCGCGAGACTTTTCCGCTGGTGAATAGCAACGGGAGTAAGGATTCCGTGCTAAAGGTGATTGTCTCGGATTTTCCCGACCGCGTGGAAGTTGCTATTGAACATTCCGGTGAATCGCTCCCGTCGGCCGGACTCGATACTTTCTGCCAGGCCGCAAGTAGCACAGGCTCGCAAGCGGGACTGAGCGGAGCTTTACAGAAGACGAGTGTAGATCGCGTGCAGTACGAAACGCGAGACGGCGTATCGCGCATGACGCTAATCAAGTATTGCGACGAGCGCCGCGCGAAAGCTTAACCGCTACTGCGGATTGCCCACCTCGAATTTCCTCTTACATTGACGACGGCGCAAGAGCCTTGGTGCGAATCAATGATAGCAACTCGTCCTGGCTTACCGGCGCGTCTATTTTCAGGCGATCTCCCGAAGGTTTCACGCTCACGTGATCCAGTGCCTTCGCGAAATCCGGGTTGGACTGCGCTTCCTGGTAGCGGCGGTACATGATGCCCGCCTGCATCGCCGCGCCCAAAACATTGGCGTCGTCCACGGAATCGCAGACGGCCTGGAACTGGACGTCTATGCCGCTATCGGCACTTACGCTGATGATCATGGCATGAATGCGGGTGACTATCGCCGCAGCCTGGGGAAACTGGCTGGCTTGAGGAAGCAGTTCATGCATGGCCAGGTTCGTGGAGTTCTTATCCAGGACCGCCCAGATGAGGCCGCTTCCGTTTGCTTCGGTAATCAGCGGATAGATCTTATCGTTGGTGAAAAGGCTTTCCGCTGTGCCCATCCGGACCTCAATCAGCTTTTCGAGAGCGGAACGATTGCCGAAAGCCGCAGTATTGGAGTCGATAAAAAAGAACAGGATGTCGCTGGCACCACCGCCGCTTCCGAAGGCATATAAATGATAACCGTTGCTCTCAATCATAGGCAGCTTCTGAGCCTTGAATCGAGCTTCCGTGCTGGAGGGATCGAACGCGCCCATAGCAACGCCCAGGATTTGTCCGCTGGAACCATCTGCTGACATGATCGCTCCCCAGGCCAGGTCAGTCACTTGCGAGTTTGGGTCTATGCCCGAAGACGAGAGAAACGTTTCGAAGTCGCGCATCTGCTTGGGAAGCATTTGGTCCTGCATTTGCGCGAACCAGGGAAGCTTTCGGGCGGACTTCAAATCAGCATAGGCAAACTCGTCGGTGGATTTCGGAAACATTCCGATGACAGCGGTGCTGATTGAACCCGCGTCGGTTCGTGAAGGAGCAGCAGCGAAAAAGCCGAGCAACGCGACCGCTGCCAAAGCTGTAAAGAGAACGATTCGAATGATTGGCTGTCTCAAGTTATTTTCCCCTCAGATCGATTGATTAATGAAACTGCCGGGCCGCAGGAAAACATTCAGCGACGATCGCAGCGCAACACAGTACCCCTACAGTATAGATGCTAAGACCGGTCCTGACGGAATCAACTTTTGGCCATGCGTGCCGCAAGTGACTGGGATTCCGAGCGCATCTGGCTTGAGAATCCGGCGTCCGTAATGGATTCCAGATTGATGGCTACGTTCGCGAGCGCGCCTTGAACCGCCGCTGTAGCCATTAGACGCCCCACACGTATATCGGAAAGCATGGACGGGCTGGCTATCTTTTCCAGTTGCCCGAGAAGGTCAAATAGATGCGCGGCTTTGCGCGCCACTTCCATGGGAACTTCGGCCGCGCCTTGCAGGGCACTTTGAATCGCGGACTCGCGGCGCCCATGTTCTTCGGGGGTCGATTGCGGCAATTTGTATGCTGCCATCACGAATTCAAAGGAGGCAGCGTCGCGATCAATCGCTTCCGCCAGCGCGCGCGAAGTAGAATGAAATTCCGCCAAAGCGTCGCTGAGCTGTTCCACAAAAGCTGCTTGCGACTTTTTTTTGCGTGAAAGCCCGGCAACCATCTGCCCCAGGCTGGCTCCCAGGGCGCCTGCAAGCGCCGCCACGGAGCCTCCGCCGGGGGTCGCCGTAGGTTGCGCGACGGCGTCGAGAAATGGTTGCGCAAGCGCCGCGAGTTTTCCGGGCCCTTCCGCCGATGCAGCGCCCGCAAAAGAAGCTTCGATACGGTTCTCAAACACTTGCGCGGGTGAAAAGTTCTCGAGCTGGAGATAAAAGTCAGCGGTTAGTTCGATAGCCCGCTTGGGAATCAAGCCGACAATTTCGCTGCCTACGATCGAGACGCCGTAGCGTTCGGCTTCGCGCTTGACCATTTCGAATACGCGATGGATGGGCGTCTGCTCGAAATCGGTCAGGTTAATGGACACCTGGGCCAGGTTCCTGCCGCGCAAATCCACGCCCATGGCCTTCACGTAACGCAAGCCGCCATTTGAGAAACGGATATTCTTGCCGATGCGGTTGGCGATGGTGACGTCAGAGGTGTTCAGATTGATATTGTAAGCGATTAAGAATTTGCGCGCGCCGACTACGGTAGCGCCGGCGGTGGCATGAAGACGCTGCTCGCCAATGTCGGGAGCACGATTAGGATTGCGCGGAACTTCTTCGAGCAGGCCTTCGAATTG
>PLZZ01000060.1:0-770 GCA_003153585.1 Acidobacteriota bacterium
GGTGTTTCCGCACTGCAAGGCGGCATGCCCCGCTATAAGTACATTGCCAACCGCTTCTTGACTCTGTTTCAAAACATCTTTCTGGGCTACAAGCTTTCCGAATACCACACGGGGTATCGCGCGTTCTCCCGGCAAGTTCTGGAATCATTGCCGCTGGAAGAAAACAGCGATGATTTCGTTTTTGACAATCAGATGCTCGCCCAGGTGATTTATTTCGGCTTCCGCATCGGCGAGATTTCCTGTCCCACGCGCTATTTCGCGGAGGCTTCCTCGATCAACTTTCGGCGCAGCGTGAATTACGGCTTCGGCGTCTTGGCAACCTCGCTGATGTTCCGGCTGCAAAAACTGCATCTCGGTAAGTTCGACATTTTCAGAGAGGAAGGCCACCGTCTGGTCCAGGACTACTACGAATTGGTGAAAAGATGAGCTCGCCTGCGGGCACGGCTGAGCTCGATCTTTCCACNNACGAATAACTATCAAGTGCAGCAGGGTCTCACGCGCTCCAGCATATCCTGGGCTTTCACCACCACCACCGAAGCCAACTGGCACCCCATCACTTGGCTCTCTCACATGGCTGACGTCCAGATGTTCGGGCTACGCCCTGCTGGTCACCACCTTACCAACGTTCTGCTGCATACCCTGAATGTGGTCCTATTCTTTCTCTTACTTTACGGGGCTACAGGCATGCGCCTGCGCAGCGCAATGGCCGCTGCGCTCTTTGCTGTCCATCCATTAAACGTCGAGTCGGTGGCCTGGATCGCTGAGCGCAA
>PLZZ01000060.1:839-3719 GCA_003153585.1 Acidobacteriota bacterium
CTGCCGAAAAAATTCCACTCTTATTGCTTTCGATAGCTAGCGCGGTCATCGCCGTTTACACCCAGCGCAGTGCCGGCGCATTAGGTTCCGTGGCTGCCTTGCCGCTCGGCCAGCGGCTTAACAATGCGATCTATTCGTATCTCGCTTATATCCTAAAAGGGATTTGGCCTTCTCGGCTGGCCGTTTTTTATCCCCACCCCGAGGGTTCACTGGCGCCGTGGAAAGTGATTGCCGCTGCGCTCGTGATTTTGCTCATCAGCGCACTGGTCTGGCGTGAACGTAAGTTTAAATACTTGCCCGCCGGCTGGCTCTGGTACCTGGGCACGCTCGTTCCGGTCATCGGTATCATCCAGGTTGGGCGCCAGGCCATGGCCGATCGCTACGCCTACATTTCTCTGCTCGGCCTGTTCGTCATGGCGGTATGGTCCATCGCTGATTTCGCACCGCGGCTTCGACTCTCGCGCGAATCCCAATTCGCCCTCGCGGCCATGGTGCTGTGCCTGTATGCGGCCTTTTCCTACGTTCAGATCGGCTACTGGCATGACAGCTTGACGCTCTTTACTCATGCGCTTCAGGTTACGCCGGACAATGGCATTGCCGAAGACAACCTCGGTACGGCTTATGTGGAAATGGGCTTGCTCGATAAAGCCTTGCCGCATTACGCCGCCGCCGTTCGCCTCTCACCGGAACTCTCCAAGCCCCACTACAACCTTGCCACCGTGCTTCTACGCGAGAATCGCCTGGATGAGGCCCAGCGCGAATATGAAATCGTGATCAAGAGCGCTTCCGACGAACAGGAAATCGCGCAAGCCCACAACAATCTGGGGGTTCTCTTCGCACAAAAGAATCAGCTCGACAATGCTCTCCGCGAATTCGACGCTGCGATTCGCATGAATCCAACCGGGCTGAACAGTTTCATCGGGCGCGGTTCGGTCGAGTATCAAATGGGAAACCTGGACGCGGCCCTGGCCGACTTCACGCACGCCACTCAGATGGCTCCGTCACCAGCCGCTTATTTTTGGCTCGGCCGGACTTTCGAAGGCAAGGGAGACATTTCCTCAGCCATTCGTGCCTACGAGGACGCCTTGAAGATCGCCCCGGGGTTCGCCGAGGCACGCGATCGTGCAAATTTTCTGCGGAGTAAGACTCAGAATTGAAAAGCCGAGGTAGCTTTAATTTCTTTCGGAGAGATAGGGATCATGGCATTGCCGATGCCCGCCGCCGTTACAGCCGCTCGCGGCCAGCAAGCCGCTGATTCCGCACGCTGCCAAGCCTGCGGCGGCACTCTCCGCGTCCGTTTTACAACGGTTCGAGATCCCCAGACGCGCGAAGCATTTTCAATTCTCGAATGCAGCAACTGCGGACTCGGCCACACCGCACCCAGACCCGAGGACTTGGCAAAATACTATCGCGGTTATTACGGCGGCCGTCACGGCAAGACCGGGAGCTACTGCGCTCGCCGTCGCGTGCGGATCCTTAGGGAAGTCGTGGGCAGCACGGCTGGACATTTGTTGGACGTCGGCTGCGGCGATGGGACATTCTTGCTGGCCGCTCGTGCCGCAGGGTGGTCCGTTGCCGGCACTGAGATGAATACAGCCCCCGCGCGGCAAGCCGGCCTCGATGTCTATCCGGCCATCTCCGATGTGCGTTCTCTCGCGCCGTTCGATTCCATTACCCTGTGGCACACGTTCGAACACTTGACCGACCCGCGCGCGACGCTGGGAGAAATTCGCGGCTTGCTATCGCCAAACGGTGTCGTGATCATCGCGGTTCCAAACGCCGGAGGTCTTCAGGCGCGGACCTTTGGCGCAAAGTGGTTCCACCTCGATGTTCCGCGGCACTTGTACCACTTCACGCGTTCTTCGCTGGCCAATCTGCTGCGGTCCGAAGGATTTATTCCGTTTCGCGAATGGCATCAGGAATTCGAATACGATCTCTTGGGATGGTCCCAAAGCGCTCTCAATCTGGCGCCCGGGCCTCCCAATCTCTTCTTTGATTTGCTGCGAGGTTTCAAGCCGCCCGTTGGCAAGCTCGCTTCCACTGCAGCGTGGATTACGGGTTCGCTGGCGACCGCGCTCTCAATTTTCCTGGTGCCGGTAGGCACGCTCACTCGCGCTGGCGGAACTCTAATCGTGGCCTCGCGGCGGGCGTAGCAATCTGAATTTTCGAGATNNGGGCGAGCGCAAGGACAAAGTCGTGGAGTTGTCTATTGCGAAGCAGAGGCGAAGGGGGCGCGTTGGAGTGTGGCAGAGGCTATGCTATAAGTAACGGGCTGGTTAAACTGAGGAAATAGTGCCATTTATTAATTTTCCGGCTCGCGAAATCAACTGCAAGCTCGTGTATTACGGTCCGGGTTTGGGTGGGAAAACCGCCAACCTGCAGTGGATTTACGACCATACGGGAACGAATCAAAAGGGAAAGATGGTTTCGCTGGCGACGGAAACGGATCGCACGCTGTTTTTTGATTTCCTTCCGCTGGATCTCGGGACGGTGCGAGGATTTCGCACGCGTTTTCATCTTTACACGGTTCCCGGGCAGGTGTTCTACGAGGCCAGCCGGCGGCTGATTTTGAAGGGCGCTGACGGAGTGGTATTCGTGGCGGATTCGCAGGAAGAACGGCTGGACGCGAATCTGGAAACGATGGACAACCTGCGCGAACATCTGAAAGATCACAACCTGAATTTCGAGACGATTCCTTACGTTTTGCAACTCAACAAGCGCGACCTGCCGAATATCCTGCCGGTGGAAGAATTGACGAAGCAACTTGCGGTGAAGGGCGAGCCGACGCTGGAAGCCGTGGCAATCACGGGTCAAGGCGTGTTTGATACGTTGAAGGAAGTGGCCAAGCTGGTACTCGCCGAGTTGAAGAAGAACGCGTAA
>PLZZ01000092.1:0-3646 GCA_003153585.1 Acidobacteriota bacterium
GCGCGGCCGCCGGCATAAAAAAACTGCGTGTTGTCCGATTTGCCCAACCCGATTCCGCCGCCGCTGAATAGCCCCAATTCCCAGGTTCCTTTTTGAATTGGATTCGCGGGCAGATCTTGCGCTGCCGCAGCCGACCCCAGCAACATTATCAAGACGAACCCGGCAATAATTTTCATGTCCCCCACCTCTGAGCGCCGCAGTGCGGGCGATTCGAAGCCTGAACACCAAAGCGCAGAGACTAAAGCCACAGCGCGTTTCGGTCAAGCTCGTTGAGCGATCCAGCGGCAATCTCAATATGTAATGGATTTGACATCGCGGCGGCCGGCCCGAAGCGTCGAAAAGTGAAACGCTACTGCGCCGCGGCTGTTTGAACGAAGGCGGGAATTTCGGTGAGATGGAAACCAAGAACAAACATCGGATGCGGAGCGACGCGGCCCCAGCGCGCAAGATCCCATTTCGCGCGCAGAAAACGGACTTCCGGTTTCAGCGTGAGATCGAGAACCTGGCGAGTTTCGCCGCGGTAGAATCTCTGCGGCATCTTGAGCAGCGGCAATTTCCCCCAGTCTTGGCCGTCCGCCGACCCCCACACGGAAATATCCACGGATTCCTGCTCGATCTGATCCTCGATGAACATCGAGCAGAGAAACGTGCGAGTCCCACTCGCGGCGATTTCGTACGGCTGCCCTTCCCCATTCGCAGTCAGGCGAGTGTCGGGCGGGATCAGATCGAGTTTCATGGCCTTGTGCGCTCCTGATTAAATCTCGCGGATTTTAACATAGCCTCGCAGTTTTACTTCAGCCGCGTTCCCGAGCCGACTTTCAGTTTTGCCAGGCGCTCGGCGGCAGCTTGAAATGTTTTTTCCGTCTTGCAAAAGGTAAAGCGCAAATGCGTGTGACCGTCCGCGGGATTTCGATAGAAGCTCGAGCCCGGCACTGCAGCCACGCCAATTTCCTTCACCAAATATTTCGCGAAAGCGACATCATCCGGGAACCCGAAGGAGGAGATGTCCGTCATGATGTAATACGCGCCGCGTGGTTTGAAACAGCGGAATCCGGCGTCCGTGAGAATTCCGAGCAGGCGATCGCGCCGGACCGTGTATTCGCGTGCCAGCGTATCGTAGTAGTCTTGCGGAAAATGTAAAGCTGCGGCACCGGCCTCTTGCAGCGGCGCAGCGGCTCCCACCGTCAGGAAGTCGTGGACCTTGCGAATCGCGGACGTTGCCTCCGCGGGCGCAATGGCCCAGCCCACTCTCCATCCCGTGACGCTGTAGGTTTTCGAAAGCGCGTTAATCGTGATGGTGCGGTCACGCATTCCGTCCACCGTGGCCATGGAAATATGTTTCGCGCCGTCGTACAACATGTGCTCGTAAATTTCATCGGTAATGGCGAAAGCGTTCCACCGTACGCAAAGGTCTCGAATTTGTTCCAGTTCTGTGCGCTCGAAGACTTTTCCCGTCGGATTGTTCGGAGTGTTCAAGATGATCGCTTTTGTCTTGGGGCCAAACACAGCAGCTAATTCCTGCGGATCGAACTTCCAATCGGGCGGATGAAGTTTGACGAAACGCGGCTGCGCCCCGGACAGAATCGCATCAGGCCCGTAATTTTCATAGAAGGGCTCGAAGACGACAACTTCGTCGCCCGGATTGATGATGGCCATCATGGCCGACATCATCGCTTCGGTGGAGCCACAGCAAACTGTAATTTCTCGTTCGGGATCGATTGAAAGGCCATTCGAGCGTGAGAATTTTTCAGCAATGGCGTTGCGCAAGGATTTCGCGCCCCAGGTGATCGCGTACTGATTGATGTCCGCTGCAATCGCATCCTGCGCCGCGCGCTTGATTTCGATGGGTGCCGGAAAATCGGGAAAACCCTGCGAGAGATTCACGGCCTTATATTGAATGGCCAAGCGAGTCATCTCGCGGATTACGGACTCGGTGAATTGCTCGGTCTTTGCGGAAAGCTCAGGGCTGATGTTTGTGGTTAGCGGCGACTTTGACGGGTTCATTTTGTTGGGCACCGTAAAGCTTGCGATAAATTACCGCGTTGCGCGTGACGATCTCCACATACTCGCGCGTCTCGGTGAACGGGATCGAATCCACAAACTCGGCAAGGTCGCGGTACGATTGCCCCGCGGTCCACTGGGCCACGCGGTCTTCACCGGCATTGTACGCGGCTAGCGCGGATTCGACACTCCCGAAATCATTCTTCAAGCCCGCCACATAAATGGTGCCGAGCCGCACGTTGTAATCCGGGTCGAATAGAAGCGCGTGGGAATATTTGACCTTGGCTTTCTTCGCCATTTGGCGCGCTGTCTTGGGCAACAGTTGCATCAAGCCCAGCGCGTTTGCCACAGAATGCGCGTCCGGCGCGAAAGCCGACTCTTGCCGGATGAGCCCGGCGGTCAACATGGGGTCAACTCCCGCGTGCGCGGACCATTGCCTGATCGAAGCGCCGAACGGAAGCGGATAGGCCACCATCCAAACATCGTGAGGCACTTGATCGAACGGGCGCGAATCAAGCTGCGGATAAATTTGCCGCATGGTGACAATAGCCGCTCCCACATGCCCGGCGGCCACCGCAGCCTGCGCGGCTTCCAGCAAAAGCCTCGGCTCACCAGTGGATGCGTATGCAGCGCGCAATTCAAGCTCGGCGGAAGCGTCAAACGCAATCGAGCGTAGCGCATCGGCGCGCGCCTGCCGTGCCATTGCGGCAGGAGGAATTGTGTCCCCAACCGGCTGCGCTTTAGCGACCGGCGGAATTGTCGCCAATAGATCTGTATCCGCGGTAGGCTCCGAGCCGATAGTGCGCAAGCGCACCGCCGCCAAGCTCTCGAAATAATTCTGCTGGTAGCGCTCCTGCAATTTCCCGTAATAACTGCGCGCCAGCGGCAAGTCTCCCGCCTCTTCAGCGAGACGGCCGAGCCAATACAGTGCGTCCGGCGTGAACTGCGAACCCGGGTATTGGCGAAGATGTTGTGCCAGCAGCCCGGCCGCGTCTGGCTGGCGCTTGAGCACGGCAACCCATGCGAAGCGCCATTGCGCGGGCGTAGCATCGGGCGAAGTGGGAAAATTATCCGTGAGCCGCTTGTAAAATCCGGCCGCGCGATCGCGATCGAGTTGCACCCAATAATAATTCCCCGCCAAGAACAAAGAAGCTTCGGCCCAATGGCTGGCGGGCGCGCGCGATACGGCCGATTCCACGGCTGCCGCCATGTCGGGCTCGCGCTGTTGCGAACGATACCACTGCGCGAGCGCCAGAAATCTTTCCGCGTCTACGTCGGGATCGCTGATCTTGACGTCTGTCAGCGCAGATGGCGCGGTCCCCAGTTGTACTTCGCATTCCATGACTCGCAATGTCGCGCGCTCGCGGTCCGCGCCGGAAAGCTGCGACGCAAGATGCGAGTACTCGTTGCGCGCATCGCCCCATTCCTTGGCGTTGAAAAGCATGGCAGCGTGCGCAATCTGCTGCTCGACGGGGATGGCCGGGATTTGTTGGCCTATAGTGCTGCTGCGCAGAAAATTTAATTTCTCGCCGGCCTCGCGGGCTTGTTCACTAGTGGGGTATAGAGAATAGATAGTCTGATAATCCGCCGCGGCATCGAGCTGGCGCCCCGACTGTTCGCGAACCTCGCCGCGCAGGAAAAGAAG
>PLZZ01000092.1:3655-16981 GCA_003153585.1 Acidobacteriota bacterium
CGAAACTCTTCGAGCTGCGCCAGCGCGTCCGCGTTGCGGTTCAACGCGATATTCGTTTCCGCGCTCCAATACAGCGCATAGTCGTCCAAAAGCGGATCGCCTTTTGCGCGCGCGAGCCATTTGGCCGCTTCCGGATAATGCGCTCTGCTGTAGTCGTAGTAACCAAGCGCCAGCGCAGCGCGCATTCCGAGAACGCCGGAAGATTTCTGCATGGCGAATGCGCTGAGCCGCGCATACGCCGCCGTCGAATTTTTCGGTTTCAAAGCGCGCGCTAACTGTTCGAGCTGCTTTTCGCCGGGTGCNNCGAACGAGACGTGCCGCGAATTTCATCTCGGGCGTTCTAGTGCCGCAGAACGGGCGAGGGATAAGGATATTCTCCGAGGGCTTCGCTATCGCCCTCGCCGAGGATTTCCACCATCCACTGGTGGAAGTAATCCACTGGATGATCCTGAATCGCGCGAAACCGGCGATCGTATTCTTTGCGGGCTTTATCGAGTTCACTACGCATCCGATGACAAATGTCTTTATGTTCCCGGCCCAGTTTAACGTCTTTCGGCCGCAATAGTTTGATGTCTTGCATGGAAACTTTGGCTGCACGGTTCGCGCGGCGGTGCAAATCTTTCAGCTCCGGCGAAAGGCTGGCGACATCGAAGGCAACTTCTGGAACAGCTGGTGGTGCTTCCAGTGGAATTTCCGTGGTTCCGGACGGCTCGTCGAGCGGCACATCCTCGGGAACCATCGTGCCCGCCGGCATTTCCGCGGGTTCTTCGGCCCACTCGGATTCGTATTCCGGTTCTGCAGTCGCCGGGGCGGATGCGGCTGCTTCTTCCTCTTCTACTTCTACGGTCGCAGCTGCAAGCGCTTGAGACCGCGCGCCAGAGCTCGATTGCTCGCGCGGGTTCAGCGCAACGGCAACGANNTCGTCGGCGGTGCGCTGGAGCGGAGCGAGATTGTCGCGCAAAGCGCGCGAAACCGCTTCTTCCAGCCCGTGCTCGAGCGAGTTTTGTCGAGCTTTCAAGGGATTCCCTGCCTCTTTGCGATTATGGAAACGGTAACGTGGTGTGTCAACTGACATTACGCGCACACGTTCCTGCCCGTGTATTGGCGTCTCAGGACGCACTTTTCCGGCGCTAGGTTGCGGGAATTTGGCCGCCGTGCTCGCGAATGGTAGAATAGAGTCTCCCAAGGGGGCGACACGGTTTCGACGGAAGTTGTCGCGGCCCGAAGGCATGCCGGGACCCACCTACCCGTAATAGGGTGGAACAACACAACTGGCAACTCACAGTTGGCACTCGCAGCCTAACTTAAATTAGGCTACGCGCTTCCTCAAGCGTCACCTACGCGTTTGAGATGAGGCGTCACACAGTAGGCTGGTTGCCGCGTTTCGGTCCGTAATGCGGCGGCGAGATCATCGGACTAGTTGCACGCGCGTCTTGCCCGCTCTGAGCGCGCGCGACGAAAAAATCGGAACGGGCTAAGCATGTAGTCTTCGCGCAGCAAGGCTTCTCGGACGGGGGTTCGACTCCCCCCGCCTCCACCATATTGATTGCCGCATAATTTCAACGGTTACGCTAGGAAGGCCCCCGCGCGAGCCTCGGCCTTGGGCTCGGCCTCCGGTCCAGCCCGAGCCCTGCCGCTTGTGAGGGCAAGACACAGTGACGCATAATATATGCGGGCATAGGAGACCCTTACGATGAGAGCGTCAAAAATAGCGAGGAACCGTATCGTGGTGGCCCTAATGGTTTTTGCAGCACTATTGGGCGTTGGCTATGGCGTCGCGCATGCGAGTGACAAGCCTCCCATGACCGGAACTGCCGCGCCTGATTTCACCCTGAATTCGCAGGAAGGCGCGCCGGTGAACCTGCATGACTATCGCGGAAAGTGGGTGGTGCTCTATTTTTATCCCAAGGATTTTACGAGCGGCTGCACCACGGAAGCTCACAATTTCCAACGCGACTTGGCGCAATATCAAGCAAAAGGTGTAACCATTCTGGGAGTGAGCGCGGATACCGCGGATTCACATAAGAAGTTCTGCACCCAGGAAGGCCTCAACTTCAAGCTTCTTTCCGACGCGGATCATAAAGTTTCAGAGGAGTACGGTTCGATTATGAACTTGGGCGTGAAAAAACTGTCCGCCCGGCACACGTTCATCATCAATCCGGACGGCGTAATCGTGCAGGAATTTCTCGATGTGAATCCAGGCAAACACAGCGAAGAAGTACTAGCCGCGCTGACGGCGTTGCAAAAAACCTAACCGCGAAGGTCGCTTGCGACGGGTCGATCCGTCCCGGAAAGTTCTACAGGCCGATTAGTTCACATCCGCAGGGTTCGAAGATCGGCGGCGGAAACCCAGGCCGACAGCGAAGAGTCCCGAAACCAGCATCAATATCGTGGACGGCTCCGGCATTGAGGACGACTCAGTGACAGTGAGCGTGTACGAGGCCCCCGTCTCGATGTCGAAAAGTTGAAAAACTCCGGTCAAAAATGTGGGATCAGACTCGCTGCCCGTATACAGCTGAGGCCCAATCAAATCCGGCAGACACGAGAAAACGCCGTTCAGCCCGCCGAGTTCCGAGGAGTTAAAGAAAACGACTGTATCCGTCATGGACGTGCCGTCGACCATGAGATTGAGGGGATCCATGGTAAAAGCGGTGCCGTTATCAGACCAATCCGGCCCTGAGTCCATGGAAATTGTGAACGACGCGGTGGTTGACCCGGAAAGGGTGTAAGTCATCGTATCCGAAGGTGCAGAATCGGCCTTCGCAGGAACCGCCGAAAGGAAAAAGAGAACTGCGAGTGTTGCTCCAAGCTTTAGCGGCGACTTCATATAGCACCTTTTTGCTCCGCCCCCTCTTTGCAGCGTAATCGCGGTTGCTGCAGGCGTTACCAGGGATATGGCAATCGCTGTTCCAAACCGGCGCAGTCACAAGTGGCTCACTTGGTGGGGTTTAAAGCCTTTCTCAAAATTGTACACGGAAGTAGTTTACTAATTGATGTGCGAACACTTCCCATTACTGCCCGTGCGGCCCAGCTTCCCAATCGGGCTGAGGCACCAAGAGAAGGATAGGAAAAGTGGCCGAAAGGAAGGCTAATGTGGTCAAATTGGCGACGCGGAATGAAATCGAGGGAGATATATGAAAAAGTGCCAAGTTTCCGCGGTGATCTTTAGCATTGTTTTCTTTTTCAGCCTGGCTCTCAGTGCAGCTCCGCAACAGGGGGGCTCGAGTTCGAATCCTGGCGCCGGCACAAGTGCGCGACCGTCGCAAGCCTCACGCGGCGACAAGGCTGATCCCGATACTCCGGAAGCGGATGATTCGCTGAATCTGACAGACGACCAGAAGACCCAGATCAAAACCATTCGCGAGGACACCCAGGAACAACTCAAAGCCATGCAGAAAGACAAGACGCTGACCGACGACCAAAGGCAAAAAAAAGCAAAACAGATAAAAATGGACACGCGCAAGCAAGTGTGGAGCGTCCTGACACCAGAGCAGCGCAAGATATGGGCCGATGAGGCTCGAGAGAGACGCGAAGCCAAAACCCACGCAAATCCTCAGTAATTCTCGCGCTCGATTGCCCAAGATTCGTTCCCCAAAACCATCTTCCCTCCCCCAGGCGCGAGTTTGGACGGGCTGAGATTTCCAGTCGACGAATTCCCACTTCTAAGATCAGCCTGGCATTCCCGGCCGAAAAAAATATCCGGCAGAAACTCGCGCACCGAGAAATCTTTCGTCTGGATGCAAATAACTCTTGCATCGGCTGCAAATATCCGTATTCTGCGAAAGCGAACTCGCGCCGAATGCGCGCCAGTGAGAGTGCGAGGATCGCTGAGTGGAGGACGCGACAATAAATTGAGCACGATATCCCTCCCAGCCCAATTCCCCACCCGGGCGATTTCTCCAGCAAAACGCAATGCCAAGCTGACACTTTGGCCGCTCGTGGCGGCGACATTCTTCATGGTGTCGGGCGGCACTTACGGTACCGAAGACATCATCCATGGTGCGGGGTACGGCCTCGGAATTTTGCTGCTGTTGTTGACGCCGCTGGTTTGGAGCCTTCCCACAACTTACATGATCGGCGAGTTGTCAGCCGCGCTTCCCGCAGAAGGCGGATTCTATGCATGGGTGCGACGGGGACTCGGAAATTTCTGGGGATTTCAAGAGGCCTGGCTCTCCTTGGTTGCCAGCATCTTTGACATGGCAATCTATCCCACGCTGTTCGTCGCCTATCTTTCCAGGCTGATTCCGTGGTTTAGCGTGGGACATCGCGGGGTAATGGTGGGGCTAGCCGTGGTGGCGGCTTGTGCGTTGATGAACATTGCAGGGATTCGAGTGGTGGCGACCACCTCGCTGTGGCTGTTTTTTCTTCTGTCCGCTCCGTTTGTGCTGATCGTCTTGATCGCTCCGTTGAAGATGGGCGCGCTCGCGAGTGTGACTACCGCTCCGACGACCTCGACTGTGGGTCTTATGGGCGGCCTGCTGATTTGCATGTGGAATTATATGGGCTGGGATAACGCTTCAACGATTGCCACCGAGGTGAAGCGTCCACAAAGAACTTATCCGCGCGCGATGCTGCTGGCGGTCGCGGTTGTTTCATTGAGCTACGTCGTTCCCTTCGCGGCCATGTGGCTTACGGGTGTGCCATCGTCAGCGTTCGAGACCGGATCGTGGGCTGACCTTGCGGGCATGATGGGCGGCTTGGTCGGCGGACCGTTGGTTGCTCGCGGGTTCCGAGTGGCGCTGGTGCTGGGCGGAATGATGAGCGCGTTCGGAATGTTCAATGCGCTGGTGATGAGCTATTCCCGACTTCCTCTGGCCATGGCGCAAGACGGCATGTTGCCGCCCGTATTCGCAAAATTGCACCCGAAAACTCGTACACCGTGGGTGGCAATACTGGTTTGCGCCGCGGGTTGGGCCATGTGCCTGGGCTTGGGCTTCGAGCGGCTTGTAACGCTGGATATCCTCCTTTACGGGATGAGCCTGACGCTCGAGTTCGTGGCCCTGGTTGCACTTCGTATCAAGGAGCCGAATCTGCGCCGGCCGTTTCGCGTTCCCGGCGGGCTGCCTGGGGCCGCGCTGCTGGGGGTATGTCCGGTATTGCTTCTGGGTTTCGCCATGGTTCACAGCGAGTCCGAGCAAATCTGGGGTATGAGCGCGCTGGTCTTTGGCGGCCTCCTCATTGCCGGTGGATTCTTAGCTTACTGGGCGCAATCAGCAGTCCGGAAAGACGGTTGGGTGGCCACCGCGATCAAGCAACGCAAGGCCGCGTAGAATTCTACCCTGGCATTTCTCTAGATCAACTCTCGCCTGTAAGTTGTTGCTGCGGACTGCCTGGTAATCATCTAATCTCGCGGCGGCCATGCCGAACCGAACTAAATCTTACGATTACATCATTGTCGGAGCCGGTTCGGCCGGGTGCGTTCTGGCCGCACGGTTGACGGAAGATCCGCAAGTACGCGTCCTGCTGCTCGAAGCTGGAGGAGCGGGCACGCCGAGGGAATCAAAAATTCCCGCCGCGTTCTCGAAACTATACAAAACTGCAGTGGACTGGAATTATTCCACTGAACCTGAACCACATTTGAATGCGCGGCGACTTTATTGGCCGCGCGGCAAAATGCTGGGCGGGTCGAGTTCGATCAACGCCATGATTTACATTCGCGGGAACGCCCTCGATTACGATCATTGGAAAAGCTTGGGCAACGTCGGCTGGGGATTTGCGGATGTGCTTTCCTACTTCAAAAAGTCCGAGAACCAAGAGCGCGGTGCTTCGAGATATCACGGCGCCGGCGGTCCGGTTAATGTCGCGGACCTTCGTTATGTGAACCCTCTTACGCGGGCATTTCTATCAGCGGCGCGCGAGCTGGGGGTCCCCAGCAATTCGGATTTCAATGCCGAGACGCAAGACGGCGCCGGTTTGTATCAAGTGACGCAGAAGAACGGCAAGCGGCACAGCGCGGCTGACGCGTATCTGAAGCCTTCCCTTCATCGCGAAAATCTCTCCGTTTTGACCGGCGCGCACGTTTCGCGATTGCTGATCGAAAGAGGGCGAGCTCTGGGAGTTGGATACGTTTGCGATGGCGTTAAAGAGGAAGCGCGTGCCGACGGCGAAGTGATCCTTTCGGGCGGGACGATCAATTCGCCCCAATTGTTGCTGCTCTCGGGCGTAGGCCCGGCGGGCGAGCTCGGAAAAGTGGGCGTGCAGACGGCTCACGATCTGCCGGGTGTCGGCAAGAATCTTCAGGATCATGTGATGGTCTCGACCGGTTATCTCTGCACCAAGCCAGTGAGCCTGGCCAGCGCCGAATCGCTGCCAAACCTCCTGCGGTATTTTCTTTTTAAGCGGGGGCCGCTTGTATCAAATGTCGCGGAAGCTGGCATGTTCTTGCGCACGAACAGCGAGCGCATTGAACCGGACCTGCAACTTCTGTTCGGGCCGGCCTATTACGTGAACCACGGACTGACTCCGCGCGCGGAACATTGTTTCGGTTTCGGGCCTACTCTGATAGCGCCGGAAAGCCGCGGCGAAATTTCCTTGCGTTCAGCAAACGCGCTGGAGCCGCCTGCAATTCGCGCGAACTATCTTTCGACGGAAGCAGACATGCGGGTCATCGTCCACGGGGTCCGGCTTTCGCGACAGCTCGCGCACTCAAAGGCGTTCGAAACTTACCGCGGGGAGGAATTGCATCCCGGCGCGGAAGCGAAGAGCGACGCCGAAATTTCGGAGTTCGTACGGAACGAAGCTGAGACGCTTTACCATCCTGTTGGCACCTGCAAGATGGGAAACGACTCCATGGCGGTGGTGGATGCGCGGCTACGAGTTCGCGGAATCGAAAAATTGCGGGTGGTGGATGCTTCTGTGATGCCGCGGATCATCGCCGGCAATACAAATGCCCCCACAATAATGATCGCCGAGAAAGCTGCCGACATGATTCGGGAAGATGCCTAATCGTCAGCGTCCAGCCTTCTTCAGGACTGCACCCTTCTTCATTTCTGCTATTCTCTTTCGCGTGCGAAATTCGTTTCGATTCACAACTCTTCTCCTCGTGGCATGCGCTTCCGCCTTGATCGCACGGCCGCAGCTCAGCCAGCCGGCGTTGCGAGCGGCCAAGCAGTCGTCACCGCAACAAGTTCAACAACCGACTTTAGGTCCGCCGCAAGCTGTGCCGGCACAAACCGGCTTCCAACAAATTGCGCCACCAACGCCAACACATGCGGGACCCGTAATCGTGCTGGATGCAGCGCATGGCGGGATTGACAATGGCGCGCGCGGCTCGAGTGGAGTGATAGAGAAGGATTTGGTACTGCTGTTCGCACGAGCTGCGCGTCTCGCGCTGGAGCGCGAAGGTTTTCGAGTGGTAATGACGCGAAACGACGACTCAGACCCGTCCTTCGATGATCGTGCCGCGCTCGCCAATTCCTATCGCGATGTGATTTTCGTCAGCTTCCACATTTCCTCCACTGGAGCGCTTCACACCGCTCGCGCTTATTTTTATCAGTTCCCGGACATCATTCCGACCACAGCCGGCTCCAATAGCAGCGTACCTTCTACGCCTTCTCGTCCCGCAAGAGCACCGGGCTTGGTCGCTTGGGAGGAGGCGCAGCGTCCATACAGGGACGCAAGTCATCACCTCGCAGATGTGCTGCAGGCAGATTTGGCGCAACGATTTCCGGGGTCTCCAAGCGCGTCTTCCGCGGCGGCGGTGCGAGTATTGCGCTCCGTGGGGGCGCCTGGGGTCGCAGTCGAAATCTCAAGCGTGACCGTCTCCGATCCGAACGAACTGGGGGCAATGGCGGCGCCGATCTCCACGGCGATCGTACACGCTATTGTTGCCTCGCGACCGCCTGCCGGCTCGACGGCCGCTCCGGAGGCGAGATAATGCCGCGTAACCTGAGAATCACGCTCGCGATTTTGGCCGTAGCTGTGCTGATCGGGTTGATCAGTTTGCGCGGCCTGCATCGGCGTCTCCAGGGATTATCCCAAGGTACGACGACCGAAGAGCAAGCGAGACGCGAACTTCTGGCACCGGGAATTTCGACGCCGACCGACGCGAAAGTCCAAACAAGAATCTACTGGGCAGCAGGTCCCGACAGAGTTGCGCCAGTGCAGGTGGCCATGGCTCTCTCGGCTGACCCCGCGCAGCGCGCCAAGCAAGTGTTGAACGAGCTCATCGAAAACCCGCCCGCCGCAGATCAAGGCACAATTCCCGCGGACACAGTGCTCCTCGGCTTCTACGTGCTCCCGGACGGTACGGCTATCGCGGACTTTTCCGATGCGCTGGCTTCGGAAACACCGTCGGGGATATTGAGCGAGGAAATGGCCGTCGATTCCATCCGGCTTACGCTGGAAAATAATGTCCCGGGACTCAGCCGCCTGAAAATTTTGATTCACGGCCAGGAGGTGGACACTCTGGCCGGGCACATCGATTTGACGGGCTTTTTCGATCTAAACCCTCCGAGCGCTCGACCTCCGGTGTCACCTGCAAGCTCTGCAACGCAGCGCAGCAACAAAAAGTGAGGCTTGCCCTCGATACGACCTCTTGCACGAAACCCATTGAAAGGAATGAGCTCTACGGATACCAGCGCACGGGTTAGTTTTGTTTCCGCGATGTGTTGACACTCGCCCCTGCAGTGGTCAAACTTACTAGCGCAGGTCTCAGCCATCCTGGCTTTCAATCTCAAAGAGGAGATTTCATCTTGCGAACAGACGGACGCGCCGCCGACCAATTGCGGCCGGTGAAAATCACACCCGACTTTATTCCACACGCGGAAGGAAGCGCGTTGATTGAAGCGGGACAGACACGCGTGATCGTAACAGCGACGGTGGAAGACGGTGTGCCGGGGTTCTTGAAAGGTTCGGGCAAAGGCTGGGTGACAGGTGAATACGGAATGCTGCCACGCTCGACCGAGAACCGAACGCCACGGGAATCCAGCCGCGGCCGCCAATCGGGCCGAACGCTGGAAATCCAACGGATGATCGGGCGAACGCTTCGAGCGGTAACGGATTTAAAAGCGTTGGGCGAGCGAACCGTATGGATTGATTGCGACGTGATCCAGGCCGACGGAGGCACGCGCACTGCCTCGGTTACAGGAGCCTTTGTCGCGCTGGCTCTGTCCCTGGAACGAATGGTCGCGGGCGGGATGCTGCGCCGAGTGCCGCTGAAGGATTCGCTGGCGGCCACCAGTGTAGGAATCGTGGAAGACGAATTGCTGCTCGATCTCGCCTATGAAGAAGATTCTCGCGCGCAAGTGGATATGAACGTGGTGATGACCGGCAGCGGAGAGTTCGTTGAAGTGCAGGCGAGCGCGGAGGGACGTCCGTACACGCAGCGCGAGCTGGAGTTGCTGCTTGCATTGGCCGCGGGCGGAATCCGCAAACTTACGCAGGCGCAGAATGAATTGCTGCACATGAATTTCGCGGGTCATGTGCGGTAGCGGCGCTGCATGCCGGTGGCACCGTATTCATGAAGCTCCTCCTAGCGTCATCCAATCCAGGCAAATTGCGAGAATACCGCGAGCTTGCTAACGATGCCGGGGTCGAGTTGGATGAGATGCCAAATTTCAGGGAGATCGAATCCTTCGACGAATCTTCTCCGACGTTCGCTGAAAATGCGGCGGGCAAAGCAATTCACTACAGCCGGTTCACGACCGCAACCATCCTTGCCGACGATTCAGGTTTGGTAGTCCCGGCGCTCAATGGCGCGCCCGGAGTTCACTCCGCGCGTTATGCCGGATCAAATGCGAGCGACGAGGACCGAATCCGCAAGCTGCTCGGAGAAATGGCAGAAAAAACGGGTGATCAACGGCGCGCCAAGTTTATTTGCGTCACGGCAATTGCCAGACAAGGCCTTGTTCTCGCGGTCGCTTCCGATTTCGCGCAGGGTCTGCTAACTGAGAAACCGCGCGGCAAAGATGGGTTCGGCTATGACCCGATTTTTCTGTTTCAGGAACTCGATCGCACGTACGCTGAGCTCACGCGCAAAGAGAAAAACGTTTATAGCCACCGTGGAAAGGCTTTCAGGAAGATGCTGTCACTGGCGGCGGGGAGTTAAGTTGCCACCTTTTTGCGAGGGCTGCATCTAACCTATCTGCTCCGTCAATATGCTTGCTTTCGCACAGCCGACGGGGCTACAAAGTAAGCTCGTCTTTTCTCTTCCGAGAGGACTCCATGGCAGCCTCGCGCGCCGCAATCGCATTACAGCCGTCTCTTCTTTCTCGACTGGAAGAAGCACGCGCGCGTACGGACAGTCTTTTTAATCTGCTGCCGCCCAATTCTTTTTACGATCGGCCCGTGCCTGAACGTCATCGCCTGATTTTCTATCTGGGACATCTCGAAGCATTCGATCAAAATCTGTTGAGCGGCCCGTTGGGATTGGAACCGCAGGACGCCACGCTCGACAAGCTTTTTGCGTTCGGTATCGATCCGGTGGGCGGCGGTTTGCCCACGGATGTCCCTGGAGATTGGCCGAACATTGCGAATGTTGAAAAATACAAACGGGACGTGCGGGAAAGATTGGACGCGAGGTTGCGCGACGGAAGTGCACTCAGATCTGGCGACCCGGCGCTCCTAGACGGAACGCTTCTCCATGTCGCGATCGAGCATCGGCTGATGCACGCCGAGACCCTAGCCTACCTTTTACACAGTCTGCCGCTGGAGAGAAAGACGCCGCAGCCTTCGCCATTTGCCGATCCAAGTCCTGCGCCCGAACAAAGACAAGCGCTGATTCCTTCCGGCACTGCCACCCTGGGCCAGCATCCGGGGGAATCATTCGGCTGGGACAATGAATTCGAGACGCAGAAAATCTTTGTCCCGAACTTCTCGATTGATGCCTTCCCGGTGACCAATGGACAATATATGAAATTTGTCCAGGCGAGCGGTTATGACGATTCTAGCTACTGGACCGCGGAAGACTGGGCCTGGAAGATTCAACAGCGGATGGAACATCCGAATTTCTGGCTGTCTCGTTCAAGTTCCCCATCATCGGCCCCGGACACGCGGTGGGAATATCGCGCAATGTTTGGTAGCATGCCGCTCCCGGAGTCGTGGCCTGTTTATGTGAGCTACGCAGAAGCGTCGGCGTTTGCACGCTGGGCAGGGAAGAAATTGCCGACCGAGGCGCAGTGGCACCGCGCTGCTTATGGCACCCCAGAAGGCGGCGAACAAATATATCCATGGGGCGATGCGCCACCGGAAGGTTATCGCGGGAATTTCCATCATCAGCGATGGGATCCTACCCCGGTGGACGCGCATTCCGCGGGCGCCAGCGCATTTGGCGTGTTCGATCTTCTGGGCAATGGCTGGGAGTGGACTGCAACGCCTTTTGGTCCGTTGAACGGCTTCAAACCGTTTCCCTTTTATCCCGGCTATTCCGCGAATTTCTTCGATGGCAAACATTTTGTGATGAAGGGCGGTTCGGCGCGGACTGATACTTCTATGGTGCGGCGATCCTTCCGGAATTGGTTTCAGCCACATTATCCGTACGCGTATTCCAGCTTCCGTTGCGTGGAGGAATAGACGATGGCAACTGCTCCGCGATTGACGCCTTCCCTACTTGCCAGCCAGGCCCTGGCCGAATTTTCGTCGGACGTAGTCGTCGGATTAGGCCAGCCGGGCCAGAAGGAACTGCCTTCAAAATATTTGTACGATGAAGTAGGCTCGGCGCTATTCGACGTGATCTGCCTGCTGCCCGAGTATGGTTTGAGCCGAGCCGGGATGCGGCTGCTCAAGCGCTACGCGCCCGACATCATTTCTCGTCTTAACGGCCCGTTCGTGGTTGCTGAGCTCGGCAGCGGCAGCGGCCAGAAAACGCGTTTTTTGCTCGAAGCGCTTTCGAGGCGGCAGCGCGTTAACTATTACCCCATCGATATTTCGGGTACCGCGCTTCACCGGTGCCAGCAGGAACTCGGCGAGATGGACAGGGTGAGCATCGTCGGCTTTGAGCGAGCTTATTTGGACGGCTTACAGGAAGTTGCCGCGCGCCGCCGAGATGGTGAACATCTGTTGGTTCTCTTCCTCGGGAGCACGATTGGAAACTTCGACCGGCCGGCTGGAGATCAATTTCTACGCGACGTTCGCAACGTGTTGCGGGAAGGCGATGCCCTCTTGCTCGCGACCGACCTCGAAAAGTCCGTACCGCAATTGCTCTCGGCGTATGACGACGCGGCAGGCGTCACCGCAGCATTTAACAAGAATCTGCTCGCGCGGATCAATCGCGAATTGGACGGTAATTTCGATCTCTCACACATCGAGCACACCGTCCGGTACGACGAATCCGAGCGGCGCGTGGAAATGCATCTTCGCTCAACAGCATGGCAGCGCGTCACGCTTCGCAAAGCGGGATTCAATTTCATTTTGCGCGAAGGCGAAACGATTTGGACGGAAAGTTCGCACAAATATAATCCGCAGGAAGTCCCCCAGATGGGCGAACGCACAGGATATCGCTGCGCCGGGCAATGGGCTGACTCCGAATGGCCGTTCGCGCAGAACCTTTTTTTCGCGGTGTAAAAGTCCCCGGAGTGCGCAAAGGTGCCGGGAGTCGAAGCTTAGCCCGCCCATGATATAGTTTTCCGCCTGATGCAGAAAAAACTAAAGAAGATTGTTAAGAAAAAACCTGCTGGCAATCGCGGACCTGCGAAGGCGGCTTCCGCGAAAGCCACCGGCCGCGGCAGCGGGATGCGCGGCGCCAACCCCGACCGTGTTCGCTTGATTCTACGGAAACTGGATGAAGCATATCCCGAGGCGAATTGCGCACTCACTCATGAAAATCCTTTTCAACTTCTGATCTCGACCATACTCTCGGCACAATGCACCGATGTTCGCGTGAATCAAGTGACGCAGACGCTCTACCAAAAATACCCAAATGCGAAAGCGTTCGCGTATGCAAGTCCGGGAGAACTGCAACAGGACATCCGGCCGACCGGCTTTTTCCGAAATAAGACGAAATCCATCATGGGCGCAAGCAAGCAGATTGTCGAAGAATTGCGCGGCGAAGTGCCGCGGACGATGGAGGAGTTGCTGAAATTGCCGGGAGTGGCGCGGAAAACCGCCAACGTCGTGCTCGGGACGGCGTTCGGGATTGCTTCAGGCGTGGTTGTCGATACTCACGTGCTTCGAGTGTCGCGGCGGCTCGACCTGACAAAAAACACTGACCCGAAAAAAGTGGAGCAGGATTTGATACATATCCTTCCTCGCGAAAAGTGGATTCTGTTCTCTCACCAAATAATCTGGCACGGGCGGCGCGTGTGCCATGCGCGCAAGCCCAAATGCATCGAGTGCAATCTCGAGCCGCTGTGCTACTCGAAGGATAAAACCGTTTGAATTTGCGCCTCC
>PLZZ01000091.1 GCA_003153585.1 Acidobacteriota bacterium
CCGAGCTTCTTGTGATCTACGGTGACGACCCAGTCGTGGAGTCTCTCGCCGATCGGCCGCGCGTCGGGGTCCGCGATCCCAAGCGCGATGGTGTCTGAGGCCATGGCTATTCTGTCGCTCTCATCGCAACGTCACAAGGTATGCAGTGAGCGCGTCCAGATCCTTTTCATTCAACTTCATTGCGGGCATCAACGAGCCCGGCTTGATGGAGTCGGGATTTTGAATCCAAATCTTGAGTTGTTCGGGAGTGTTCGGTGCGGCTCCCGATGCGATGGTGGCGCGACTCATCAGATGAGTGAGATCAGGACCGAAATGCCCGTCCGCCACTGTTCCCGAGACTGCATGGCAATTCAAGCAAGCGGTGGTCTCAAATATCCGGCGGCCTTCGCCCACTTGATCGTTAACAACGGCCGGTTTTTTTTCGTCCTCTACCCATTGATCGAACTGTTCGCGCGAATCAACGTACACACGCAAGAGCATTTTGGCGTGCTGCGTACCGCAGTACTGAGCGCATTGACCGAGATAGAGTCCAGTCTCGTGGGGGTCGATCCACGTGTGGTTCTCGCGGTTTGGAATCAGGTCCGTTTTTCCCGCAAGACGAGGCACCCAGAAGCTGTGGTCCGTATCTGCGGAGAGCAACGTAATGAAAGTGGGTGAAGGGTTCGATGAATCGCTCACCGGGACGTGCAGTTCGTTCGCGGTAACCACACCTAGAGCGGGATAGCGAAATTCCCACCAGAACTGATGGCCGATGGCGATGACCTCGATCGTCCCAGGAGGCTTGGGAGCATCCTGAATCGAATGGATCACGCGCGCTGTGGCGAAGAAGAGCACCAGCACGACAAGCACGGGAATCACAGTCCAGGCGAGCTCCACCTGATTGCTGCCGTAAACTTGCGGAGGTTCGCGACCATCGTCACCGCCGCGCTTGCGGAACTTCACGACCGAATATACAAGCAAGCTGAAAACAATTATAAAAATAAGACCGGTAATTGTCAGAACCAATAGCGACAAACGGAAGATCGAGTCCGCAGGCGTTGATTGCGGCTTGAAGATGCTGGGAATTTGAGAGCCATTTGGGGAAGAGCCGAAGCAGAGCGTAGCAGCGAGCAAGAAGCCCGCAAGCAGCACAGCGATACCTGCTATCTTTCTCCCAAGGCTGCGAGTTTGCTCGCTGGGTTTCATTTGGTTCGAGCCGGTGTCCGGCCGTCTGCCGTTGACGCCTGCGCAACCTTCTCGCCTTCCGGACGCGTGGTGAGCAACCCTAATAGCACGCGCGCACGCTCCAGTTCAAGTTCTTCTATCGAGCGCTTGCCGGCCTCTTTCAAAACACCGTCGATGATCGGAGCCCAGTACGCCTCCGGCAAACGGAACAACCGCGCCACCAGGAGCGAAGCTAAAGCCACTCCCGTTCTTGCCGAATGGACTACGACCGGCCAGCGCAGCCACTGCACTCGATTGCGCCATTCTTCGCTCACGCTGTGAAGCTCCACGTTTAGCGTTTCTCCTGAGAATCAGTTTCCTCGCAACATGTCCCCGATTCGGACAGCCTCCTCCAGATTTTCAATTGGGGTAAGGCACGCGTAGCAGGGTGCCTGATGTTGACGGCAAAACGTAGCGGATGCCGGCATAGACCATGCTGAGATGTGCATCCCTGGGATTATCCGGAGCCACAAACCAGGGGGCGCGAGTGAGATAGGAATACTGTGTGTAATACTGCAGCGCGCCATGTCTCTCGCTCTTCCAGAAAGTCAGCAACCAATCGAACGTGATCTGCTGGATGGCACGATTGTTTNNGGAAGAAATTGCGTCCGTAATAATCGAAGCCGTAATAAGCTGCGAACGCCTGCTTTTGACTCGCTCTCCACTCGAGACCGGCAGAACCCGCTCCAGCATGCACCATTGAAAGGCTGACGTTGGTACCAGCATCGTTAGGGCGAACCACGAGTTCCGGTCCCGTTCCTACCAAGTAGTGAGCACCACCGTCGCTCCAAAAGGCATTCGCGAGGACAACGAGCTTATTGGGAATCAATTCGTAGTTCGTGGCGACTTGCCCACCACCACCGAACGCGTTGTGCGAGTTGAACAAAGCCGATCCACTGGGCATCACCGACGCGTGCGCGCCGGTAAGAAAACCAGTAAGTTCCGCATGAAAGTGTCTGCCGAAGAGAGCTGTGTCGTAGGTCGTTTTGGCGATAATGTCCGGCATAAGATTAGCCGCTCCGGCGTTGGCGTTGTTATCGAACTGCGAACCAATCGCGCTGAACTGTGACGGGAGAGCGACATAGTTGCCGATAAATTGGTTGGAGTTTTCGATACCTACGCCGATGGCCCAATGGTCGTTGACGTGGTAAGCGGCGCGTAATTCGGCCGCGCGCGTATAAGGCACTCCCACGCCGAGGTTTTGATCCTCGTTGTAGGTGATGGCCAAATCGGAGGGTAGTGGGCCGATGCCATTACGGTTCGGCGTCAGCCAGCTCCAGGTTTGTCCGCCCAAAAACTCCCAGTTGCCGCGCTTTACGTATCCAAAATAAAGCCGCAAGCGGTTCGTAACACCATTCACACTCTGATACACGCCGGGAGCGTTGTTCCCGCTGAAATCGGCCTCGACGTAGGCCATGATGTTATAGCCTCTGAAATTGTCTTCAACCTTCAGGTTGACGCGGGAGAACTGCGCCGTCGTGCGGAATTCAGTGTCACGTCCTGGAGCAGTATTGCTGAAAGGTATGCCGGCGAAATCGGTGGCGATATTGCTCTGCGTGTTTGTAGTTCGAAATATATTCTCGAAATCGACGAATCCTCCGGGGGTCAGAACAGCATCGCCGAGTTTGAAGGACCCTACCGGAGCTTGCTGTTCACCCTGCTGCGTCTGCTGATCAGCAGGTCGGCTCACAGGGTTAGCAATGCCATTGTGGATGTCCGGCGAAAGGTCTGACGGATCCACGTTGGCCGGCGCCGGGTTGGGCCGAACAACATCGACAGCGGAGATTAGTGAGCCACCGGTGCCCGATTGGCCGACTTTCAATTGCGTTTTCAGGAGTTGGATTTCTTGCTGTTGTGCAGCTACTTGCTGCTGGGTACGCAAAAGTGCGTCGCGGAGAGAGTCCAGCTGAGCGCTAACGTCCGAGGTGTTCGTAGAAGAATCGGCCGAGCGCGCGGCGGTCTGGCCAAACGCAAGGCCAGGCACCATCAACAGGAGCCATACACTTCGTAAAAGGATTCGCATCGTAAACCTCGCTAACCTAAAGTCGTCACCTACATCAGCCCCGGGATTGCAGTCCGACGAAGATTGCCCCGGCGAAAGCGGTCTCAACCATCTCGAATATCGGTCTAGAGCGAGTCCAGTGCCTCGCCGGCATGTCGAATATTGCCCTCGATGGTGGCCACCACTTCCTCGATGTTCCCGGAGAGAATCATCTTCCCCATGGCCAGCGCGAAGCCTACGGCTTGCGACCGGTCGGCATGAGAAGGTATCGAAAGAGCATTNNGGGTTTTCGATTCTTACACCCATTATGCCGATGGCTTCGGCAAGCTTCGCGAAGTTTGGATTCTTCAGATCCGTTTGAAAGTCGGGAAGTCCCCCGGTTTCCATCTCCAGTTTCACCATTCCCAAGGCGCTGTTGTTGAACACCACCATTTTGATCGGGAGGTTGTATTGCGTCACGGTCAGGATGTCGCCCAAGCTCATCGCAAAACCACCATCGCCGCACATGGCGACAACCTGGCGTCCGGGATAGGCACATTGGGCGCCAATGGACTGGGGAAGCGCGTTCGCCATCGACCCGTGGTTGAAGGAGCCGAGCATGCGACGACCCTTGGTCGCCTTAACGTATCGGGCATTCCAGACGTTGCACATGCCAGTGTCCGCTGTAAAGATCGCATCGGGCGCCGCAATTTCACTCAGCGCCGCTGCCACGGGCTCCGGGTGCATGGGCGTGCGTTTTCCCACGTGGTCAACATACACATTCATCTTTCGAACCTTCTCTTTGTGTTTGCGGACCATGGTCTCTAGAAATTCCCGGTCCGGCTTTGCATCCAACATCGGCAGGAGCGCCTGCAACGTTTCGCGCACATCGCCCCAAATTCCGAGATCGAGTCTGCTTCGCCGTCCCAAACGCTCAACGCGGATGTCGATTTGCGCGATCTTGGATTTTGTCGGCAGGAATTTGTCGTACGGAAAATCAGTGCCCAGGAGCAGCAGAAGATCGCATTCGTTGACCGCCTCGTAAGCCATTCCGAAACCAATCATGCCGGTCATTCCCACGTCATAAGGATTGTCGTATTCGACGAACGGCTTTCCTCGGTAGGTATGCCCAACCGGAGCTTTCACTTTCTCCGCGAGAGCGACCACCTCATCGTGAGCGTTCTCGCATCCAATTCCGCAGAAGAGCGCGACTTTCTTATTGGAGTTGATCAGCTCCGCCAAACGCGCCAAGTCCTTTTCACCGGGACGAATGCTCGGCCTGCGACCAACCAGAGATCGGGGTGTCCCCTCGGCAGGTAGATCCGCACCACCCACGTCGCCGGGCAGTACGATCACGCCTACTCCGCCTTTTCCAAGCGCGCTTTGCATCGCGATGTGAAGAACGCGCTCGAACTGCTTCGGGTTCGAGATCAGCTCGCAATAGTGGCTGCATTCCTTGAACAGGATTTCCGGGTGGGTCTCCTGAAAATATCCGGTACCGATCTCACTGGTGGGAATATGCGATGCGATTGCAAGCACCGGAGCATTGCTGCGATGAGCGTCGAAAAGGCCGTTGATCAGGTGCAGGTTTCCCGGGCCGCAGCTCCCTCCACAGGCGGCGAGCTTGCCGGTGAGCTGTGCCTCCGCTCCGGCCGCATACGCGCCGGCTTCTTCGTGGCGCACATGGATCCATTTAACTTTGGTGTTCAGCCGTAGTGCATCCGTCACCGGATTCAGGCTGTCGCCCACTACACCGTAAATCCTTTCCACGCCCGCTTCAGCAAGTCTGCGAATCAGTTCATCTGCAACTCTATGTGGCATGTTTCTGCCTCCTTATTTGTCCCTGTACTCTTGAAACGAGATGAATTCGATTTAGAACGGCGACATCACCTTCAAGCCGTGTCGCAATTTGCAGCTATTTCGATTGCACCTGCGCGTGCGCGGCTGGTCCCGTCTCGCGGAGGAAGAAACTCACCACGATCGCGGCCGCACAGCAAGCAATCCAAAAAAATGCGCCCTTCTGAAAATGCAAGTGCAGGTTCAGCGAACTGCCGATGCCTTTACCGATATGTTTTGCATAAACCGGGCCAAGGAATGCGGTAATCGCAAAGACCAGGAAATTAATCCCGCCGGTCGCGCTGCCCTTCACATTGTCTGGATTCACTTCTTTGATCACGCTGTAAGGAATCATCGCCGCGCCCGATGCCACGCCGAATATGAACATCGCGACATGCGGCGGAATCGGGAAGGGTTTGAGTGCGAGCTGCAAGCCGGCCAGAATCATGACCGTCGCGCTCCCCATGATCACCGGCTTTCGCCTTCCGATGCGGTCCGAAAGCCATCCAAGCAGCGGACATCCAAAAACCCACCCGAGGGGAACCATCGAGGCGACCAGTACTGCGCTGTGATAGGAAAATTGCAGATCCTTTTGAAATGAGGCTACGCCCCAAATCATGTCCCCAATCGTCGTCGGTGCGAACATCAGTCCGGCAATTATTCCGCACAGATACGACTGGGGATTCGAGAAAACAATCTTGTACGGCTTCAGGACCGAACCAAAGCCTCCTTCTTGCGCGTGGGGTGCAGACTGCTCCTTGGGAGTCGCCAAGTACAAGAACACCGCGACCGCGAGGATGATCACTCCGAAACCGATCCAGATTGCGTGGACCTCCAGTCCATGTTCGATCATCGGTCCAATAGCGAACTGGCCTGCGGAACCGCCTAGCATTCCAACGCACTGCGTCGCGCCAATTGCCGTTGCAAGGTAACGCGCCGAGAATCCGTGCGCGGCGAGGTAAACGGCGCCCGTAAACGCGAAGGCCGAGCCCGCTCCTTGGAGCAATCGCCCAACATCACCCGCCATTACGGAGCCTCCGCTGAAGAAGAGGCATCCGAGACCCAAGATGGCAGCGCCAACAGGAACCGTCCGCTTGGCTCCCAAACGATCAAGAGCCGCTCCGGCGACCAAGCTCATTGTGGAGTAGGTGTAGTAGTAGGCCCCCAGAATCGCACTGAGGCCGAGCGCCGTGGTGTGAAATGAACCTTCTAACTCTGGAATCATCACGGCTGGACTTGACCTCACCGCATATTCCAGGAAATAGAAAAGCACCGTGAAAACCCAAGCGACGACAAATGCACGTGTCTGGGTCCCAGTCTGTTTTTGGTCCAATGCAAGTGTGGCCATGGATTCTGCGAAACCTCTCTCCACGAGGAGATGAAAGGAATCGTCTAACGGGGACGATTGCTTGATCGATCTTCTCGGCGCCTTGCTAACTGCGACCCATAGAGGCGTCGCCGCAGGTCCATTACGCATTTCATCGCCCAATCAACGTTTGTTTAGCCAGCTGAAAAAAAAAGGCTTAGCTCCTCCCCGCGGAAATCCGACCAGACTTTGCTGTCAGCATGCTGACGCGCGCGCAGATATTGACACCGGCCCAATATCTTCCGGCGAGTTGCAGATTTTGATCTGGTTTGCGGCGGGAAATGATTAGTGCGTTTAATTCGAGGCAACCGAGTCGAGAGTGTGCTCAAACAAGCGGAGGTTGAATCCTGGTTTCCAAGTTCAGAGTTCTATCTATCTAAGGAGTGCGCCCAATTGCGTGGATCATTTCGTCTCTCGCCTGCACGTATTCAAGCTGAGACCGAAGCAGCAGTGTCTTAGCGTCGAATTCCTGAGCGATAGCGGCATCGGCCTGCGATGGGAGCGCCTCACCTCTTTCGAGCTGTCGTGCAGCAACCCGGCTCGATTCCGTCCGTAGCGTAACAATCTGTTGTGACACCTCGATCATTTCTTTCGTTCGTGCCAATTTGTTAGCGGCAGTCTCAACCTTGCGCTCAACCTCGTCCGTTATCCGCGCGAGGTTTTCGCGCGCTACTCCGAGAGCAGCGTTGCTTTCGCCCAGCTTGGCCTTTCGTCGCCCCCCATCGAACAAATCGTAGGTCAGCTCCGCTCCGAAAGTTCCAAAGTTGCGGGCGAGGAAAGGGACATTGTCCTGGTAACTGTACCGGGCAATAGCCGAGACATCCGGGAAGTAATCTGCCTTTGACAGGCGAACGCCCGCCGACGCTTTCTCCATTTCGGCCTTTGCCGCAAGAATTTCCGGGTGCGATGCCAACGCAGTACTGACGCATTCCTCCCGACGGCAAGGTTCCCGGGCCTCGGGGACGGTAGGATCGAGTTCGAGTTGCGTGGTTACCGGCAATCCCAGCACGTCATTCAACTGCATAGTCAGATCAGAAAGTTGCAGCTCGATGGTGAGTAAGTCCTGCTTAGCTTCGAGAGTTTGCGCTTTGCTATCAATGAGTTGTTCGTCGAGCGTGCTGCCATACTTCACCTGCTGCGTGCGCTCGGCCTCCATCTCCTGGGCAGCGCGGATTTTCGCTTCCGTTGCACTCTTGTGCAGCTGCGTCACCAAAATTTGGTAATAAATCTCATGAACCCGCAATGCGACGTCGTTCTCAGTCGCCTTCGCGTTCGCCCGGGTGGCGTCCAAGTCAGCGCGCGCAAGGTCGTTTGACGGTTTGACTCTTGTGAACAATTGAGTGAGCGGCTGCACCAGACCCGTTCCACTCGTGATAAAAGTCTTTTCACCCTGATTCAGAATCGCCTGCTCCGTCGGGATTGGTGTGCCACCCACAGTTCCTAAGCCCCCTGCAGGAATTGCAATGAACTGTGTGTCCGTAACACGTAAAACCCGGCTCTCGTTCGTTATGGTTGGGAAATATCCGCTCCGGGCAGCCTCCTTCGCATGCTGCTTCACTTGCACTTCGAGTCCCGCGATACGCACCACATGGTTATTCTTCAGCGCCAACTGCACTGCTTCAGGAAGAGTAATTTTCAGGGGAGCCGGTTCCGCGTTCTGCGCTCGAGCGCAAAGAGGGAAACTAACTGCAAATAGTGCGATGCCCAGACCACTACAGCGGAATCTCATTACCTCTCCCCCTTCACCGCAGCCTGTTCCTGTTGAATCCCGTAGAGGTCGCCATATTTCAGCGGCGACTCTCGCAAGAGAGCTACCAGCACCAAAGCGACTACGGAGGCCCACGCGACCAGGTAGAATCCGTCGATCAAACTCAGCGTATAGGCTTGAAGACGAAGCCGCCCTCCCACCGCATCCAGGGCACGACCTGTCGCTTCAGCCAAGCCCGTTGACTTGGCATAGAATCCTCCCGTCATTTGGCGCACGCTTCCGTCGGTGATCCAGCTTCCATGCTGTACATGCAACCCCAGCATGTTCGAATGAAACTTTTCCCGCTCAGCAATGAACCGCCCCATTAGGACCGCACCGAGCGTTCCTCCGAAGAGCCGAATGGTATGAAAGAAGGCAGAAAATGTGAGAATCCGCTGAGGCTTCACCAACCCGCCCGAGAAAAGTCCCTGCAAAATGATCGCTGAGACTAAACCGATGAATGCAAAGCATTGCCCAAAGCCCATTAGAAATTCGGTTCGGTAAAAATTCGCTGCCGCCCAAGCGCTGGTCATTTCAGCGTTCATGAGAGAAGCAACCGCCATCGCCGTGAAGCCTGCTGCGAGCAATAAGCGGGGATCCGCGTTCGAAAGTAGAAGGAAACCAGCCACAAACGCGAGCGGAACAAATGAAGCTGCCGTCCAAATCACCGCCGGCCCGATCTGGTCCGGTTCGAATCCATGGATGGCCAGGGCCTGCGGGACCAAGATGATTGTGGTGACTAGAAAAAAGCGAAAAAAGAAAAGCCCAGTGCCCAGCAGGATCGTTTCCCTGTCCCGCAGGTATGGCATGTCAACAAGAGGATTGGGGCCGAGCAGGCGACGCACGAGAGCGCACAATAAGAGGAACGAGCCGCTGGCAAAAAGCGCGGTGAACACCCCAGAGTGCCACCAGTCGAGCCTCTCGCCCTGTTCGCACGCAGCCAAAACCAATGCAAAACCTGCGCTCGCATATAAAAATCCCGCGAAGCTTGGCGCCTCGCCGTGCTCCTTTGCGGGAGGAGATTTCGGTATGCCGAGATAGATGCATAGCATCATCAGCGGCGTAATCACCGCCGAATTCCAAAATATCCATTCCCAGGAGAGATGATTTCTGTACCAGCCGTAAAGCGATGGGGCGATGTTCACGGCGCCATCCACGAACGAAGCGTAGAGAGCAATCGTGAAAGGAAGGTACCGGAGAGGAATGTTGCGCAGAGCGAACGTAAGCGTCAGGGGATAGAAGGTTCCGGACGCCAATCCCGCCAAAGCTGTGGCTACGATGAGGAAGTGGTAATTATGAATAAAAGGCAGAAAAATACAGAGCACCGTAAAGATCGCCGCCGCCGTCAACAGAATTCGCCGTGGCCCCATTAGCCCGCCCAGATACACAGTGAATGGGCCGATGAACATCAGTCCAACGTCGAAGGCCGTACCGATCCATGCGCTTTGGTCGTAGCTGAATCCCTGGTGGCCCCTCAGGTCGGGGACGCCGAGCGAAATCATTCGGCTCGTGAGAGTGACGACTCCCGCGCCTGTGACGACACCGAGGATTCCAAGCAATGGACTCTTGGAAAGGTCGGCTGGCACGGCTCCGGCGATTCCGCGTGCGAGTTGCGCCGGACTGGGCTGCGGCAGGACTATCGAGGAAGCAGACATCCTACGCTCCGATCAATGGCTCGTCCGGACTGTGGCGACTACGGAAAGTCCGGGGCGCAAGCTGTTCGCAAAGCTCGAATCCTCGAGGGCTATTTTCACGGGAATCCTTTGCACAACCTTGGTGTAATTTCCGGTCGCGTTATCGGGAGCTAGCAGTGCAAACTGCGAACCGCTGGCCGGAGCAATCTCAAGTACTTTGCCGTGAACTACACGGCCAGGATATTCGTCAATGCGAATTTCCGCAGCGTCGCCAACCTTCACATTGGTAAGCTGCGTCTCGCGATAGTTCGCCTGAACCCACTTGATGAGCGGAACGAAGGAAATAACTTGCGTTCCCGGCGATACAAGTTGTCCGGGCCGCACTTGCCTTTCCCCCACAGTGCCATCACCTGGCGCCTCAATTTTCGTATAGCCGAGGTTTACTTTTGCCCCATTTAGCGCCGCTTCTTTCGCATGCTGGTCAGCGATGAGTTGTAGATCTTGCGATTCCAATACCGCCTTCGTGCGCCTCTCGGCTTCCGCCGCGTCTTCGTTGCTGCGGAGCATAGTCTTCGCCTCTTCAAGATCCGCCTGCCGACTTGCGAGCTGCGCGGCATACCGCTCGTCATCGGCGACTGCCTGCTCCACTTTCTGCTGCGTGGTCGAGCGAGTTTGCAAGAGCGCTTCCTGGCGGGCACGCTCGGCGTGCGTGCGCACCACGTCCGCCTGCGCGGCGTCTATTCCTGCTTGGGCGGCGACGATCTGTGCCTTTGCCTGATCAATACCGGCGACCGCGCGCTCAATCTTGCTGTCCTGAAGCTCGCGCTGACGGTGATTGTTCTCAATTGCAGCTTTCGAAGCCTCAACCGCCGCGGTGGCCTGATCCACCTGTGCGCGGAAATCGTCATCATCCAGCTCGACTATCAAATCTCCTTTGTGCACTTGCTGGTAATCCGAAACCTTTACGTACCGCACGATGCCCGCAACTTTTGTGCTGAGCGGAGTCAGATCGCCGCGTACATAGGCATCGTCTGTGACCTGTTCAGCTCGCCCACCCTCCCAGGCGTTCCAGTTCCATGTGATGGTGGCGAGGATCACGGCAGCCAGCAGAACGATCAATACAGGCACTACAAATTTCTGCAATTTTGCTTTAGGCT
>PLZZ01000017.1:0-1341 GCA_003153585.1 Acidobacteriota bacterium
GAAGCCACTGCGTCCTGGCCGAGAATCGCGGCAAGATGATGGCCCACGCGCTCCGCGAGCCGCCTGGTGTTAACAAAAATCAGCGTGGAACGATTTGCGAGCACGAGATCGGCGATGCGCTTGTAAATCTCTTCCCACATCTCGTTCGAAGCCACGGGCCCAAGCTCGCTGGCCGGAACTTCGACCGCCAAATCCAAATGGCGCCGTTGCGAAATCTGGACGATTGCCGGACCGGGCCGCTCGTTTCCGGCCAGAAAATGTGCGATCAGTTCGATGGGCTTCTGTGTGGCGGAGAGACCGATGCGCGTTGAGCGATTTCCGGTGAGGGCATCGAGTCGTTCGAGCGAAAGAGAAAGGTGCGCACCGCGTTTGTCGTCAGCAATGGCGTGGATTTCGTCCACGATAACAGTCCTAACGGTTCGAAGAATCTCTCGACTTTTCGCAGCCGTGAGCAAAATGTAAAGAGATTCCGGGGTGGTCACCAGGATATGCGGCGGGCGCTTCTGCATGGCGCGACGTTGGTGCATCAGCGTGTCGCCGGTCCGCACGGCCGTTCGGATTTCCGGCATCAAAAACCCGCGCTCTCGGGCTAGGAGCAGAATTTCGCCCAGTGGCGTGTCCAGGTTTTTTTGAATGTCGTTGCTGAGCGCCTTTAGGGGCGAGATATACAAAACTTCAGTCTTATCTTCCAGCTCGCCCGCCAGCGCCTTGCGTACCAGCCTGTCGATGCAAGCCAGAAACGCCGCCAGCGTCTTTCCTGAACCAGTCGGAGCGCAAATCAGCGTGGTTTTATCGCCCAGAATATGTGGCCAACCCTGTTCCTGCGGTTCAGTGGGGGTGCCGAACTTGGAGACAAACCACTCCTGAACGAGGGGATGAGCCCATTCGAGGCCAGTTGGAGACGGAACGGCGAATGCGGTTTCACTCATGACATGCCTGCAAGAAAGGAAGAGCTGCTAAAACGATTACCAATATATTGTGCTTCAATTTCCATTCAGATGCAAAAAACTCCGACGTGCTACTTTTCAACTCCGCCCCTCCTTCGATTTGCGATGAACCTTTTCACAGAGTGAACTCCGCTGAACTCTGAGGGTTGACAACCACGGAAGATTCGTAGAGAATTTCCGTAGGCGAAGAAAAAGCGAAAACTGTAGATCGCCAATTTCTTCCCCCAGATCCGCTATGGCTGCAAATCTCGCTACTTTGCGCTCCAAAGTCGAACTTGCCCTGGCTGGGCGTGTCGCCGCTCCATTTACGTATCGCGATCGCCATGTAGTTGAAACTGTTTCCACCGGGATCGCGGAAATTGATTCGCTGGCCGGAGGTTTGCCGCGTGGAGCG
>PLZZ01000017.1:1360-2944 GCA_003153585.1 Acidobacteriota bacterium
GCTACGGATCTGCTTTTGCAAGGCGGCGGCTTCGGTTTCATCGCTCTCGATCTAAGCGATATGCGCGCGGAGGTGCTGCGCCACGTTCCGCTGGACGTCTGGTTTCGTTTTCGGCGCGCGGTGGAGGATACGCCGACGATTCTGGTCGTGCTGGAGCCCGAGTCAAACGCCAAGACCTGCGCTTCACTGGTTCTGCGAATGGAAGCGGAGCCGGCGCGATGGTCCACGACGCTGGAAACTCATGCTGCGGAAATTTTCAGACATCCATCTTCATGGCTGTTCAATGGCCTTGGTATTCGCGCCGAATTGCTTCGTTCTCGCATGCCGAGGAATGCTCCAAATGGTTTTCAAAATCACTTCGCTTCGGCGGGCCGCTCAGAAGTCTTCGAAACGAACGCCATACTAGGTTATTTAAGCGTGCCGCGAATTGAACCACCGCCGAAATGAACGCCAGTCCCAGGAGGGTTTTGCCGCTACCGAAACCGGATTTCTATGGCATTCGCTTCCATTCACGTCCCCAATTTCCTAGTACAAGCCGTTATGCGCGCGGAACCCACTCTGCGTGCTCGCGCGGTTGCGCTTGTGGATGGAACTCCTCCGATATGGAACGTTGTAGCGGCCAACGAAGCAGCGTTGCAGGCGGGAATCGAATTGGGCATGGCGAAATCGCAAGCAGCACAATTTTGCGCTGTGGAAATTCGCCAGCGTTCTCGCTTGCAGGAAAAATCCGCTCATGCAGCGTTGCTCGATCTGGGGGCTTCTGTTTCTCCGCGCATGGAAGACACGGCGCCGGACACCATTATTCTTGATATTGCCGGCCTGACTTCCTTGTTCGGAAACGAGGAAAATATCGCTAGGCGGTTGATGCGCCATGCATCCAGTCTGGGCTTGATCGCGCATGTTGCAGTGTCTTCCAATCTGGAAGTTGCTCTCCACGCCGCACGCGGCTTTTCTGGGATTACTTTGATTCCCCCAGGAGAAGAAGCAAAGCGTTTGGGCCGGCTGCCGGTGCGAGCCCTTTTGCCTTCTGCAGAAATTCTCGAAACTTTAGAGCGCTGGGGCGTGCGTGACTGTGCCGCGCTGGCGGCGCTCCCTCTGCTGCAATTGTCAGAACGACTGGGACAGGAGGGAGTTCGCCTTCACGAATTTGCTCGCGGCGCTAGTTTGCGTTCGATCGCGCTAGCAGAGCCGGCAGTGCATTTTGAAGAAGAAATGGCGCTCGACTTCGCTGTCGCGGAGCTGGAGCCGCTTGCGTTTTTGCTAGGCCGGTTGCTCGATCAATTGTGCGCGCGGCTGCAAGCGCGTGCGCTGGCAGCATGTGCCATTCGCCTGCGGTTTGATTTGGAGGATTCTTTTGAAAAAGATTTCCAAGTCCTGGGTAAAAATTATTCCCCTAAGCTCGCTCCCAAAACTTACGAGAAGGTTCTAGGTTTGCCCGTGCCCGTGCGGGATTCAAAAATGCTTTTGAAGCTCCTCCGTTTGCAGTTGCAAGCCGACCCTCCGCACGCATCGATTGTAAAAATTATTCTCTGTGCCGAGCCGTCTCGCCCGCGCGCGGCGCAGGGTGGCCTGTTTCTTCCGAGC
>PLZZ01000074.1:0-201 GCA_003153585.1 Acidobacteriota bacterium
CGTCGTGATGCGCCGCAGCTCGCAGCGTAACCAAAACATCGTTTTCGTTTTCCGGGTAGACCACCAAATCGGGAGCGCCTTCGGCTGATCCACGGCGCAAGCGAAACAGGTCGCGGAAGCCTTTGCCGTAGGCGTGAATCACGCGCTCGTAACGGCTGTCGAAGACTTGGTTAGAGTCTAAGGCGGAGATTAGTTCGGCCA
>PLZZ01000074.1:214-21031 GCA_003153585.1 Acidobacteriota bacterium
TTCGCGAAGGGCCAGAAGCCGGGATGGGCTTCGGAGTTGAAATCTACTTCGACATCGCCCCAACCCCACCACTTCATATGCCTGGGGTTGTAGACCATCGCCGCTCCCTCACATTCATGCAGTATGCGTAGATTCTTACCCGAAGATTGGCGCGCGAACCCGAAGACCTTGAAAAAGCTGCAAGCGGCCTCGCGTAGGTCTAACTTCGTGACATGACGGGCACTGCGCGGCCACGTGCCTCGGATGTTATTCCTTTTCCGGGGCGCGAGCCACTAAGTTTCGGGCGGGTTCCTGTTGCAGCAGATCTCACATGCGCGGTCGCTCTGGTGGAACTTCTTTCCAGCCCTACGGGATAAAGCAGAAACGGGGGCTAGAATGGAGAGATGCAGCGGAAGATCTTTTGGGCCACGTTCACCATGCTAGGCATAGCGGCAGATATGGCTTTGCCGCTTTGGTGGGCGCTTGCGGCCACGATTCCGATTGGCATTGCGAGCTGGTGGTTCGCGTATCGGACGGATTGGTTTGGATAGGAAGGACCGCGAGACCGCAGAAAGATGCCGGGCTGAAGCCCGGCGCTACGAAAGCAACATCGCAGACAACTTCGAAAGCCGACAGCATGTCCGATATGTATGCGATTGGAAACCTGGTGAAAATAGGCCGCACGGGGGCGGGATGTGTGTTATACTGCGTTTGCGCTTAATACAGCGGTTGTGGTTGTGCGGTCCCTCTGAGTGGTTGAGCTGAGAATACCCGCCTTCAGTCTTCTCCGTAAGTCTTCAGCGTAATTTAAAACAAAAGAACTGGTTATGAGCTGATCGTCGTGCCCCGCCTAAATGGTGTGTGTGCGCGGCGACAGCCTGCCAGACAAAAGGTAAATGATGCAAAGTTCCACAGAAGTGATTTCAGAAGTAGAAGTATTTTCAAACATGGCGATTTCCGCTTACACCAAGGAGCGGCTGGCAGCAGCCGGGTTTTCAATACCGACTCCGGTGCAGTCAGCGGCGATCCCGAAGGCGCTCGAAGGCAAGGACGTACTTGCCACGGCGCAAACGGGAACAGGCAAGACGCTTGCGTTCCTGATTCCGATGATCGAGCAGCTATTGCAGCAGGTGACGCCGGGGATAGCGGCGCTCGTGCTGGTTCCTACGCGCGAACTTGCGATGCAGGTTGTGGCGCAGTATGACGCGTTGCGAGGCAAACAGCTCGCACCGGCGGCGCTAGTTGTGGGAGGCTTGTCCGAAGGGACACAGCTGAACGCGCTGCGCAAAGGCGCTCGCGTTGTGGTGGCGACACCTGGACGGCTCGAAGATTTCCTCGGCCGCAAGCTGGTGAACTTCCGTTCGCTGCGTGTGCTCGTGCTTGATGAAGCCGACCGCATGCTGGACATGGGTTTTCTGCCGGCGATTCGCAGGATTGCAGGAGTGCTGCCGAAGGAGCGCCAGACGATGTGTTTTTCAGCAACGCTGGAAGCTTCGGTTGCGCACTTGGTGCACGACTACATGCGGAATCCGGTGCGGCTCGCATTTGGGTCGATACTGAAACCGTCGGAAAACGTGCAATTGCAGGCTTTCGAAGTTTCGAGCGATCGGAAATTCGGAGTGCTGCACCGCTTGCTGGCTAAAGAAAAGGGACGCTGCCTGGTTTTCGTGCGCACGAAGCACGGGACCGAGCGGTTGACCAAAAGCTTGAACCGCGAAGGAATTGCTGCCGCGATGATTCACGGCGGACGTTCGCAATCGCAGCGCACGGCGGCCCTGGCTGGATTTCAGCAAGGACGCATTCGAGTGCTGATCGCCACGGATTTGGCTTCGCGCGGCATTCACGTGCAGGATATCGCGCACGTGATCAATTACGATTTGCCGGATATCGCGGAGAACTTCATCCATCGCGTCGGACGTACAGGACGCGCGGGCGAACGCGGAATTGCTTCCACACTCTTTGGGCGCGAACAACGCTCGGAGTTGATGCAAATCGAGCGCACGCTTGGCCTTCGTATCGAGCGAGTCCAGTTGGCCGATGAACCGGCGCCTGCAGCGCTCAACCGCAAACCAGTTCTGATTGGGCGCATGGAAACTGCGCTGCGTCAGAGGACGGGGCCGAGTTCGCAACGGATGACGCGGCTTGCGGGAGAAATCTTGCAAGTGCAGTTGGAAAACTAACCTAAACCTGCTTTCGAGCAGCGCGCCGGTCGGCAATCTCGCGGCCGGCGTTTTTTTATTCCGCCCTTGCAGTCTAACTTCTCTTCAAACTCAGGCTTCAGCTAGCGCCCAGGGCGGAACTGCGTCTAACCGTTCAAGTGAAGCTGTGGTTTGCCAGTTGCGGCGAAAATATGCACAATAAACACCGACATTGGAGGTGAGAAAATGTTTGTGAAGCGGAGATTGGCCGTGATTCTCGTCGCAGGCCTCGCCATGTGTTTCGGGCTGGGTGCGGCGCTGGATGCGTCGCCGGCGGACAACGACATTAAACTACCGAAGCTTGAATTTCGCGAAGTGAAGCTCGACAACGGGCTGCGCGTGATTCTGGTGCCGGACCATAGCGCGCCGGTGTATTCCATAGACGTTTGCTACAACGTCGGAAGCCGCAACGAGCGGCCGGGGCGCACGGGATTTGCGCATCTCTTCGAGCACATGATGTTTCAAGGCTCGGCAAACGTGGGCAAGGGCGAACATTTCATCCAAGTGCTGAACAACGGCGGCGGAATGAACGGCACCACNNATGAAGTCTCTGAACATCACGCAGGCGAATCTGGACAACCAGCGCAACGCGGTGCAGGAAGAACGGCGGCAGGGCATCGACAATCAGCCCTACGGCCGGGCGGAACTGGATGTGGACAATCTTTCCTACGACAATTTCGCGTACAAGCATTCCACCATCGGCTCGATGTCGGACCTAAATGCGGCGACGGTGCAGGACGTGTCCGATTTCTTCCGCATCTACTACGCGCCGAATAACGCGGTGCTGACGCTGGTGGGCGATTTCGATACGGACGAAGCGCTGGCGAAAGTNNGATGAAGAGCCGCACTACGGCGAGCGCCGCGAGACTGTTTACGACCCGCTGGCGCGCCTGCCGCAGATCATCATGGCGTACCACATTCCCCCCGGCAATACGCCGGAAAATTACGCGATGCAGCAACTGGCGATCATTCTGGGCCGGGGCGAAAGCTCGCGCTTTTACCAGCACCTGGTAAAGGACAAGCAACTCGCTTCGGAGGTTGGGGTGCAGGGCGATGAGCGGATCGGCGCAAGCCTGCTATACATTTTTGCGACTCCGCGTCCGGGAGTGAAGGTTGAGGACCTGGAAAAGGGTATTGATGACGAAATCGCGACGGTGGTGAAAGACGGTGTGACGCCGGACGAACTCGCGAAAGCCAAGACGCAGCTTTTGCGGCAATTCATCGAGCGCAGGCGGTCCTCGCTGTTTACCGCAATTCTGATCGGTAGCTATACCGTTTATTTCAACGACCCAAACCTGATTAACACCATTCTGGATAAGGAAAACGCAGTGACGCTGGACCAAGTGAACGCAGCGGTGAAGAAATTTCTGGTGCGCGATCAGCGAACCGTGGTGATCACCTTGCCGGCGGCCGACGAAGCGTCCAAAGCGCCAAAGGCGGGAAAATGAGCGGAGCAAATGTTCGGTTTGCCGGCAAAGTCCAGATGCAGGGAGAACGCGCCATGAGAAGACCGTTTTCGAAAGCCAGCGCATGGGCGGCTGCTGCCGGTGCGCTGTTTGCCGTGCTGATTTTTGCTGCACCGATCGCGCGAGCACAGGGACAGGGGCAGGACAAGTCCGCTCCGATGAGCCAGGTTCAGCGGCTAAACCGCGCGCCGGTGAATAAGGAAATACTGCGCGTTCAGCTTCCGCGTCCGACGGTTGCGAAACTGGCGAACGGACTGACGCTCGTGCTACAGGAAGACCACAAGCTGCCGACGATTGCATTCACTATGTGGATCCGTCCCGGACAGCTCGCCGACCCAGCGGATTTGCCGGGACTGGCATCTTCTACCGCCGACATGTTGACTGAAGGCACCGAACGCCGAACGAGCGCGCAGATTGCGGAAGAAGTGGCCAAGTTGGGTGCGACGTTGGATGCGAGTTCGCGATTTGGCGCCAGCTATACGTCGGTGAATGCGTCGGGTTTGATCAATAGCACGCCACAGATTCTTGACCTGATGAGCGATGTGGTGCTGCATCCGGCGTTTCCGGCCAGCGAACTTGAGAAGTACAAGCAGCGTGAAGAAGCAGGGCTGGAAGCGCGGCTCGCGAACCCCAATTTTCTGGGGCAACAAGCGTTCCGCCGCGTGCTTTACGGCGACACGCCCATGGCAATCACGTCGGCGACCAAGGAATCTCTCGAGAAGCTAACCGCGGAAGACTTGAAGCGATTCCACGATAAGCATTTTGTTCCCGGCAANNGGAAGCGCCGGTGTCGTACTCTGCGGCCACGCCGCAGGCGACGAAGATCACACTGGTTGACCGGCCTGCTTCAGTACAGACGTACATCGTCGGCGGGAATCGAGGAATTCGGCGGGACGACCCAGAGTATTACAAGCTGGTGGTGATGAATCAGATTGAAGGAGGCGGAGCACAGGCGCGCTTGTTCCTTGATTTACGCGAAGAACACAGCTTGACGTATGGATCGTACAGCCGGTTCAACGCCGATATTTATCCCGGCGACTGGTTTGCGTTCGCTCCAGTCCGCACCACGGTGACAGCGGATGCAATGGAGCGTTTCGTGTACGAGTTCAAACGCATCAACAACGAGCCGGTGCCGCAGAGCGAACTCGACGACGCGCACCGCGCGATCATCGCGAATTTCGCGCTGTCGCTGGAACAGCCTGCGCAGCTGCTGAACGACTGGCTGACCGTGCAGCACTTCGGATTGCCGATGGATTATTGGGATAAGTATCCGGATCGCATCGCGGCGATTGACGCGGCCGGCGTTCAGGCGGCGGCAAAGAAATTCGTGGACCTGCAGCACATGCAATGGGTGGCCGTGGGCGACCGCAAGCAGATTCAGGACGCGCTCGCAAAGTACGGCCCGGTTACCGTGATCGATGTGACCGGAAAAGCGGAGAACTGACGCAGTAAAGCGATCGTGCTTTCCGTCATCGGGCATGCACCAGAATCGCGTATGCCCTTGCCTCTTGCAGCTAAGCGCGCTTAATCAAGCGGACCAACAGAAGCAGCACCACCGCGCCGACAACTCCCATCACGAGCTGCCCGATCAATCCGTAGGCGGCAAGCCCCAGCAAGCCGAATATCCAACCGCCGAGGAGCGAGCCGATGATTCCCACGATCAAGTCAACTAAGACACCCATGCCGCGGCCTTTTACGATTTGTCCTGCAAGGAAACCGACGAGGATGCCGATCAAAATTTCCCAAAGCAGCCACATAGTTTGCCTCCCAAGGTGAGTGAGTGCGAAAAAGGCGCCCTCCCATGGTGGGTGCGGACGCCTGACTGGTCGCAACTCTAGCACAAGTGAATTCCAGGTGCTGCCAGAATGCTAGAATGCGGGAGCCGCGGGTCCGCACAGAGAGAAACGCGGCCTAGCGAAAGATATTATGGACGAACGAGACGTTCGAAAATTTTTGGCTGAGGTGCGAAGCGGTAAGTTGACGCTGGAAACGGCTGTGGAGCGGCTGCGCGGGATGCCGTACGAAGATCTGGGTTTTGCGAAGATCGATCACCATCGGGCGCTGCGGCAGGGTTTCCCAGAGGTAATTTTCGCCAGAGGCAAGACTCCACGACAGGTGAGCGAAATCGCGAGGGGAATGTTGCGGGCGAAAGCGTCCCACAATATTTTAATCACGCGCGCAGACAAGAAAATTTTTGCCGGTGTGAAAAAGGTCGCTCGCGCGGCGAAGTTCCATCCCCTTTCAGGGGCCATTGTGATTCAGCGCACGCGGGTGACGCACGGCAAGGGCTTGGTCCTGGTGGTTACGGCAGGGACGAGCGACATCCCGGTGGCGGAAGAAGCGGTCGTGACGGCGGAAACCATGGGCAATCGAGTGGAAGCGGTGTATGACGTTGGGGTCGCGGGGCTACACCGGCTGCTCGAACACAGGAAGAAACTTGTCGAGGCGAGGGTGATCGTGTGCGTCGCGGGAATGGAGGGTGCGCTGCCGAGCGTGGTGGCGGGACTNNCTGCTTGGAATGTTGAACAGTTGCGCTTCAAACGTTAGCGTGGTGAATATTGACAACGGATTCGGAGCAGGTTGCGTTGCGAGCGTGATTAACCGGTTGTAGAACCGTTTAGCTGAGCGCGGAAGCGAGCGCGGCGGCGAGTTCGGATTCTTCGTCCGTGAAAACGGTGCGCAGATCGAGAATGAGCTGTTTGTTTTCGATGCGCGCGATCACAGGCGTGGAGTTGCCGGGTTTGCGTAAACGCTTTTCCAGTTCCGCAGCCGAATGGCGCGAGCAGGCAATCGAAATCAGATTCGTGGGAAGCTGCTGATCCGGCGTGGAACCCCCTCCAATTACTGAAAATCCCGCGGCTATCCGGAAAGTGACATCCCCGGCTACGGATGGTTGCAACTGCGCGATAAATTTTCGCGCGCGCTCGCCGATGGCATCAGCATGGAGCCGAATCATTCGAAGCGCCGGGATTTCGTCGAAGGCGCCTCGCAGGTATGCCCGCAACGTAACTTCCAGGGCGGCGATGGTGAGTTTATCCACGCGGAGTGCGCGGAAAAGAGGGTTGCGCCGGATGCGTTCGATGATTTCTTTTTTTCCGGCGATGATTCCAGCCTGCGGGCCTCCGAGCAATTTATCTCCACTGAACGAAACCACCGAAACGCCTGCGGCGCAGCTCGCAGCCACAACCGGCTCGGAAACACCACTCGCGGCAAGATCGGCCAGGCACCCGGAGCCAAGATCTTCGAATACGGGAATTTTCGAGTGGCGTCCGAGCGCGATCAATTCTTCGAGTGACGGGCGCGCGGTGAAACCGGTCATCTTGAAATTCGAGGGGTGGACGCGAAGGAGCAGCCGGGTGCTCTTGGTGATGGCGCGTTCGTAGTCGCGAATGCGCGTGCGATTGGTGGTTCCCACTTCGCGCACGATGGCGCCGCTTTCGGCCATGATGTCCGGAATGCGGAAGCCGTCGCCGATTTCAATCAGCTCGCCGCGCGAGACGATTGTTTCGGCGCCTTTCGAGAGAGTGTTCAGTACCAGAAATGCGGCGGCGGCGTTGTTGTTAACGACGATGGCGGCTTCCGCGCCCGCCAGCCTTGCGAGCATGCGCCCGGTGTGAACGTCGCGCTGGCCGCGCTTGCCGCTTTCAATTTCGTATTCGAGATTGGAGTAGCGCGTGGCAATTTCAGAGATGCGCGCGGCTGCTGCGGTGGAAAGCGGCGAGCGGCCCAGGTTTGTGTGCAGAATCACGCCGGTGGCGTTGATCACGCGGACCAGCGACGGCGCAAGCTGCGCTTCCACTTGGGCGACGACTCGCATTTCGAGCTGGTCGGAATCCGCTGACGCCTCGCCGGCGTCGCCGGAAGGTTTTTTCAGCCGCGCTCGCAAATCTGCCAGGACGCTACGCCCGGATTGCGTCACCAAGCTACGGCCAGCCTTCTCAGCAAGTGCCAGCAGGCGCGGGCGGCCTAGCAATTCATCGACAGAAGGAATTCCTCGCATCCTGACGCTGGGTGCGGGTTGCGTTTTCTGCGCGCGTTTGGTTAACCGCTTCATGGCTGGGGTATTTGACCACAAGCGGAAACAGACTAGCAATCAGCCGGCGTGCAGGGGATTTCTCTTGCGACATACATACAAACGCCCACATTGACGCGGGCTGCGGCAGCCCCTAGGCTGGAAATGCACTGACGCAACCATGCCTACAATTGACGAAGAACTAAATCAGATCGAACGCGACATTCGGACGCTGAAGATTGAGTATGAACAGTACTTCGGCGGCGGGCGTTCGCGCCCGCCTGCGGACACGCAGTGGCGAGTGGAATCGCTTTTGCGGCGTTATAACGAACGCACGGGCGAGTTGAGTTTCGCGCAGCGATTTCGCTACAACAATCTGGCGCAGACGTACGCGAAGTACGTGGACATGTGGCGCAAGAAGACCATGCAAAAAGAAGCCGGCGGCCAGCAACGCCACTTCGGCGCAGCGGCAAAAGCGATTGAGGCGGAACGAGCGCGCCAAGCCGCAGCCAACCCGCCGGCGGTTGCTTCCGTGGAACGTGCCGTTGCCGTGGCGGAGAGAAAAGCGGCGGAAGCTTTTGCGGCGTCGTTCTCCGATCCGGAGCGCGAAAAAGAAAAAGTGCAGCAGCTTTATCAAAAGCTTATCGAAGCCCGAACGGAAACGGGGGAAAAAGCCGGAGCGCCCAGCTTGAAGGATTTCCAGGTGTTCGTCCATAAAAAGACGAAAGAGCTTAAGGACAAGGGCGGCCAGGAAGTGGAATACACGGTGAGCATTGAAAGCGGCCGGGTAAAACTGAAGGCCCGCGTTTCCAAGTAACATTCCACGCAGAAGAGCGTTCCGAGAAAAAATACTCTTATTTTGGCTGGGCTTGTTTTAGTTCTTCGAACCAGTGGAGGATGACGTTGAGTTGAGAGGCGGTGGCTTTGTCGTCGGCTTCCACCGTGACGACGAAGCGGCCATCGGCGGCTACGTCGTAACCGCTCCAAGCTTTCTTGTCTTGGAATAGCTTCACCGGCTTGCCCGGATTTAGCGCATTTCCCGGCGCGAACTTTACCGACATGAGTCCGTCCTTGGCGAGAAAGAACAGCTCGTTGCCGGAGCGCGCCCATCGCGGGGCGATTGCTCCCGCCGACGAAATCTGCGCGCGAGTATTGGGATCGCTCATGGATTGCACGAAAACTTCGTTCTGCCCGGACTCGTCCGATACGTAGGCGAGCCATTTTCCGTCGGGTGAAAGGCTTGCGTCACCTTTATTGAATGAACCGCCCTCGACCAGCAATCGCAGCTTATGATCGCCTTCAACGGCAACCGCATACAGGTCGTATCCTTTGTCTTTGTTGTTTCGGGAGAAGATGATTTCACGACCGTCCGGCGTCCAACCATACTCATCTTTGTATTCAGGACTGTCGGTGAGCGCGACGTCGTCACCCTGCAAGATGCCGTGCTTGACGTACACCTGAACGGCGCCGGATTTTGAAGAATGATAAGCCAGCATCTTGCCGTCCGGCGACCAATGCGGGTTGTAATCGTCCGCTCCAAAGGTCACTTTCGTGAGCGTGGCTCGCTGCAGGTCGTACACCCAGGCATCGTAGGAACTCCCCTGCAGAGTCAGGGCAATTTGTTTGCCGTCAGGCGAGATGGACGGAGAAGCATAAGGCCTCAGCTCGTCGGTGATATTGGTGGCCTTGCCGTTTCGATCCATCCAAACAAGATTGCGCGGTTGCGGAGAAAAAGTCCCGGACTGGAACACCAGCGTTCCATCGTTTGAAACCGTATAGACCGCATCGCCGTTGGACGCTCCGGTCATGACTCCGTCGATAACCGGAACGGGCGTGCCTTTTATCTCCAACCGTTTCGGATCGAAGGCAACCACGAAAAGAGTTCCGTTACGAGCATAGGCCAAGAAGCCGCCGGGGATGTAACGGGCAGCGGAACCACCCTCGATCAGCACTTTCCGCTTTCCTGAGCTGAACGACAACGCCTCGATACGGGCATCGTTGAAAGTTTTTCCGGTCCAAACGGTGAAGATCAAGCCGCTGTTTCCGGGCAGCACGTTGACCCACACATGTCCGCGATCATCCGGAGCTGTTCCCGTCTGCGTCAATTGCTTGGGCTGGCCTCCGCCGGCAGGGACAGCGTACACCCCTCCAAAGAATGACTTGGAGTAGTAGATTGTGTCGTTATCCGCCCACGCGGCTCCAATGGGGCCAGCCGCGTCGGCGACTACTATTGAGGTCCCACCGCGCACGGATATTTTTTTAAGCTTGAAGTCTTCCGACACGAATCCGAGCCATTCTCCATTCGGCGAGAAGAACGGACAATACGCTCCCTCCGTGCCTGATATGGGAGTGCTCTCGAAACTGTCCAGCTTGCGCAGATACAGTTGCGTCTTGCGGTCATCTCCACGCGCGGAGAAAACGATCGCCGAACCATCTGGAGAGAGGGCGACAGGCCCGGAGGAGTTAGCGCGGAGAACCTTGCCCTCGGGGAGCACAACAGTTAAGTGGACGGGACTGGGGGAGTGTCGCCACACGCCGCTCTGCCAAAACAAGTAAGCGGCTGCGAGTGCCAAGAGCGCGCCCGCTGCAATCCAGATAGCGCGGTCGCGCGTTTTGCGCTTCGACGCCACGGGCGCGGGAATGCCGGCTTGCGAGCCGGCGGAGGCGATCCAGCCGAGTTCGCGTTTCAGGTCGCCTGCGTTTTGCCAGCGCTCGTCGGGATCTTTCTCCAGACAGGTTTTAACCACGCGTTCGAGCGCAGGCGGCGCCATAGGCTGAAGTTCGCTGATGGGTCTGGGCTGTTCTTTCAGGATTGCGGCGATCAGGCTCGCGGTACTTTTGGCGGAGAAGGCTTTTTTCGCGGTGGCCATTTCGTAGAGCACGGAGCCGAAAGAGAAAATATCGCTGCGAGCGTCGGCTTCCCCGCCCTCGAGTTGCTCGGGCGACATGTATTGGTACGTTCCGACGATGGTGCCTTGCGCGGTGAGCGCCTCGCTCGGCGCTCGTCCCACCAAGGGACGGCTCACCGTGGGCGAGCTCGAAAAATCGCTGGCAAGCGGCGGGACGCTGGATTTCGCGAGACCAAAATCGAGGAGCTTCGCGCCGGACTTTGTCAGCATGATGTTGCCGGGTTTCAAATCGCGGTGGATCACTCCCTGACGGTGGGCGCGGTCGAGAGCGTCCGCGATTTCGATGGCGTAGCGCAAAAGGTCGGTGGTCGCGAGCGGGCCGCCTTCGAGGCGCTTCGCGAGCGTCTCACCCTCGATATATTCCATTACGAGATACTCGATGCCGTCCTGATTGCCGACGTCATAGAGCGCGCAGATGTGCGGATGGTTCAGGCTGGAAACGGCGCGGGCTTCGCGTTCGAAACGTTGTCGGACCTCAGGCGTGTCGGCGAGGCCTTGCGGGAGAATTTTTACGGCGACGGTGCGGTCCAGACGCGTGTCCCGCGCGCGGTACACTTCGCCCATCCCGCCCGCGCCCAGCAGCGATTGAATTTCGTAAGGACCGAGTTTCGTTCCGGCGGAGAGGGACATCGGCGCGCATTATAGAACATGAAGGCATCGCACACTTTGGAATTAAAGTGTGCGGGAAGGAGTCACTGCACGCCAAGAAGCGTCTATGACGCTCCGGCGAATTGAAGCAGGTCTGAACTTAGGGCAAGAGGTCTGTCCGTGTGGAAATACTTCTTGTAGGCTGCAATCCAGTCAGCGGCGATGTCGTGCTGCGCCGTGGACAGATCGACTTTACCCGCACAGACCATTTGGTGGAGGTGTTCTTCCAAGGCGTCCTTGACATGCGCATTCCACGTCGGGGACGTGTAGGATTCCGGCCATAGATTGTGGATGTCTTCTGTACCACCCAATCCTGGAGCAATCAGGTAATCAATCTCATAGTCGTCCGCGCGGGCGTTCACGATTCCGTACTCTTGAAATATCTCCTGGCGCAACGGCGTTGGCACAGCACGAACGACTTCCTCATGAGCCATGGAGCAAACGTCACCGATCGTGACTGCCCGCGTAGCGCCCGGGGTAAGGTTGCGGTTAGGAATGGTTCCGCGTTCGAATGGAACAACCGCCGAGATTCCGCCGCGCGGTATGAAGTGACGGAAGAGAAGCTTGCCACCCGCCGCAGCAATGAAAAATGCCACACAGATGCAGGCTGCGGCGAGTGCGGCCGACGGGATACGGAAGAAGTACCACCAGGGAGCAGAGTTGGGCTCGGCTTCTAGTTCGGCAAGTTGAGCTCTCAAGAGAGCACGCGGTCCGGTAATGGGTGGCAACTGGGGATCAAGAGTCTGCCGATGGACGCGAGCGAAATCGGCAATGGTCCCTTCGATTTCAGTCATTCGCGCGCGGCAGTCCCAGCACGCGGCAAGATGGGCGCCAACTTGGGCCGCTCGCCGAGTGGGAAGTTCGCCGTCCGCGGCGAGAAGTAGATCTTGATCGGTTAGGTGAAAGCCGCCGGTCAGCATTGGTTCATCTCCCGTCCGCACGTGCCAATCGCGCGAGCGATCCCGCAAGAGATATGGATACGGCTCCGAGAGAAATACCAAGGACCGCCGCTATTTCCCGGTAGCGAAGTCCCTCAGCCCGCAACCGAAGGCAACACTGGTCTTCTTCCGGGAGAGCATGAAGAACGGCCAGCAAGCGGCGCTGCCTTTGGACCAATAACACCTGCTCTTCCGGGCTCGGCGACGGATCAAACTGTCTTTCTACAATGGTCCAGTCGGAAGCCGTCATGTCGCGCGATCGCCGGCTCGCATAGCGGTGCTTCAAAGCAAGATTATGCGCCACGCAAAAAATCCAGCCGCGAAGGTTTCGCCGAGATTTGCGTAATTGCAGGTGCCGGAAGAGCGAGAGGAAAACTTCTTGGGTGACTTCTTCCGCGTCGTGCACGGACATGCCGAACGAGAGTACGTAACGCAAAAGCGGACTGCGAAATTGCTCGAAGAGGTTCATGACTTCGCATTCGATCTCGGAGGGCGTCGCGGATAAGTTGGCGGCGGCAGCCGGGTAGGGGAGGGCGTTGATCGCGTCGGTCGGAAGAATTCCCATAGGTCCCTGTATGTATATTCCTTTCCCCGTGCTTTTGTTCAAGGTTTTTCACGCTCGTCCTGGAATTTCCGCAGAAACCAAAAATAAAGGCTGAACAGAACAGCAGGAAGCGGAATATTCAAATCGAGGGTGAACAAAAGGGCGAACGCACCGTCAGTGGACCTCATCCCTGCGAGAGACGTCTGTTAACCTAAGATTTGAAGAAGCGCGGGCAAAAAGGGGAAGCCGAGTCTTGATGAAGAGATTTGCAGCTCTTTTTTTCATCTGCGCCCTGCCGCTCTTTTGCCAAAGCAATAGCGGCGAGTTGCGCCTGAAAGTGACCGATCCGTCCGGGCTTGGTGTGAAAACAACCGTTCAGATTACCAGCGAGGCGAATCAGTACCGGAACAGTCTAGCGACCAGCGATCAAGGTAACCTCGACGTGCTGCGGCTGCCCTTCGGCATCTATCGACTCGATATTGCGCAGCCCGGCTTTGCCGCCGTCTCCGAAACTGTGCAGGTTCGTTCCTCGCTTCCAACCGAATACGCGATCCAGCTCAAGCTCCCCACGGTGAATCAAACCGTAACTGTTAGCGCGGCCAATACATTGATAGACCCCGATCAGGCCGGCGCCGTCAGCCAGATCGGCTCGGACGTCATTCAAGACAGGCTCAGCTCGGTCCCGGGCCGTTCCTTGCAGGATTTGGTGAATTCGCAACCGGGCTGGCTATACGAAGGCAATGCCGTGCTGCATCCGCGCGGTTCGGAGTATCAGACTCAGTTTGTGGTGGATGGCATTCCTCTTACGGATAATCGTTCGCCCAGCTTCGGACCGGAGATTGAAGCGGACGACGTGCAATCGATGAGCATCTATACCGCCGGCTTTCCTGCGGAGTATGGCCGCAAAATGGGAGGCGTGGTCGAGGTTAATACACTGCAAGATTCGCAGGCAGGCTTTCACGGGCAGGTAGTGCTTTCCGGCGGCAGCTTTGACTCGGCCGGGGCGTTCACCCAAGGGCAGTACGTTTGGGGCAAAAATACGCTGGGGTTCAGCGCCAGCGGCAGCATGACCGACCATTATCTGAACCCCGTGGTGACTGAAAATTTTTCAAACACCGGCACGCTGGGCGATTTTTCGGTCCATTACCAGCGCAACCTGACGCCGAACGATCGCCTAAGTTTTATCGTTCGCCACGAAGTCGCGCGCTACGACATCCCCAATGAAATCGTGCAGCAAACGGCGGGACAGCGCCAAACGGCCGATAACATCGAGACCATGGGAATCGCTTCCTACCAGCACACCTTTTCATCCCATGTGGTGGCCGATATTCGCGCAATGGTCCGCAATAATGCGAACGATTTCAACTCCAACACGAATTCGACTCCCATAGAAGTTTTTCAGCACAATTGGTTTCGCGAAGGATATGTTAAGGCCACAGTCACCGCGGTGCACGGCCGGCACGAATGGAAGTTTGGAGTCGAGTCCGACAATGCCTTCCTGAACGAGAATTTCAGATTCATTATTACCGACCCAACCCAATTTGATCCAAGCACGCCACCCACTTTCAACTTCCAGGCGAATCGCCCGGACCTGGAGCAGTCTGCTTTTGTGCAGGATCTGATCCACCTGGGAAATTGGACCATCAGCGCCGGGCTTCGTTGGGACCATTATCAGCTCATATTGAACCGGCAGGCAGTGGACCCGCGTTTTTCGATTTCGCGCTATTTCCCTTCTGCCGGTCTCGTGCTGCACTTTTCCTACGATAGAGTATTTCAGACACCCTCTTTCGAGAACATTCTGCTTTCGAGTTCAACCGCAGCGGCGGGCCTTGACACTATCTCACTCCAATTGCCTGTCGAGCCTTCGGAAGGAAACTACTATGAAGCGGGCTTGACGAAAGCTTTTTTTGGAAAGCTGAGATTGGATGCCAACTATTTTCGCCGGCTAGTGAACAACTATGCGGACGACGATCAGATCGACAATACGACCATCAGCTATCCCATTGCGTTCCGCAAGGCCGTTATTTATGGCGCGGAAGCGAAGATCGCTGTTCCTGATTGGCACCACTTTTCGGGTTTCTTAAGCTATTCCTGGACCGTCGGAAATGCCTGGTTTCCGGTGACGGGCGGCCTCTTCCTGGGCGACGACGCGGTGATACCCACCACAGGTCATCTGCCGGATTCGCAGGATCAACGCAACACCGTTCGCGGCCGCGTACGTTATCAGATCACTCCGCGCCTTTGGATCGCCGGCGGAATTCAATACGATACAGGTCTCCCGTTCGATTTTCAGTGCCCGGACGGCGAAACTCTACCGCAATGCGAAGCCGGGGTAGCCCTAATATACGGCCAACAAGTAGTGGATCGGCTTAACTTCGCGCGCGACCGCATCCTTCCTGCCTTCCAAGTCAACGTCTCAGCTGGTGCGGACATTTACAAGTCGGAGAAGTTGAATATGCGGATTCAAGCCGATGGACAGAACCTTAATAACGTTCTGAACGTCATCGATTTTGGAGGCNNCAGCATTCCTGCTCTTCCGAAATTTTCTGCAAACGCTTACACTAGCCAGCCTGTTTACATCCGGTGAGATTTTTCGGTTGTCCGCAATACTCGACGCATCGTCAGGAGACGTATGGCTATTGAACGGGCGCTAATCAGCGTCTATGACAAGACGGGAGTGGTTGAATTCGCGCGCGAGCTGGCAGCGCTCGGTATCGAAATCGTTTCAACCGGCGGGACGGCGCGGCTTCTGCGCGAGTCCGGCATCCCGGTGAGAGATGTTGCCGAGCTCACTGGCTGGCCGGAAATGCTGGGAGGGCGCGTGAAGACGCTGCATCCCAAAGTGCACGGTGGGATTTTGTTCCAGCGCGCGAAAGCGGGAGATCGGAAGGAAGTTGCAGAGCACGGAATCGTTCCGATCGATTTGGTGGTCGTAAACCTTTATCCGTTTTCGGCAACGGCGGCGAAGCCGGGGGTCACGGCGGGCGAGCTGATCGAGAACATCGATATCGGCGGGCCGGCCATGGTGCGTTCTGCCGCCAAAAATTTTCAGAGCGTTGGGGTAGTGACCGACGCGGCAGACTACGCTGCGATTGCGGAGGAATTGCGCGGCAAACGGGAGCTGAGCCTCTCGACGCGGCTGGAGCTGGCGCGCAAAGCTTATGCGCGCACGGCGCGGTACGACGGGGAAATCGCAACGGAACTCGAGCGGCTGGCGGCGAATGGCGAAGTGACCATCGGCGCGCTGGAAAAGCTTCCGCAGCGGATCAACATTGCTCTCGAGCGGCGGCAAACGATGCGCTATGGAGAAAATCCTCACCAGCAGGCGGCGCTGTACATTCCGGCTGGGCGTCCTGCAGCGGGACTCGCGGGCGCGAAACAACTTCAGGGCAAAGAGCTTTCCTACAACAATCTGGTCGATCTGGATGCCGCGTGGAATCTCGTCACCGAATTTCGCCAGCCCGGCGTGGCGATCGTAAAGCACAACAACCCTTGCGGCGCGGCCGAGCAGGAGGCTTTGACCGATGCATACGTGAAAGCGCTGGCATGCGATCCGATCTCAGCGTTTGGCGGTGTACTGGCATTCAACCGCGCGCTTGACGCGGAGACGGCTGAGGAAGTCGCGAAATTATTCGTGGAATGCATCGTCGCGCCGGGATACGAAGCCGCGGCGATTCAGAAGTTGGCTTCGAAGAAAAATCTGCGCCTTCTTGAAATGCCGCGCGAAGCCGCCAAGGGCGAGTTCGAGGAAGTCGAGCTCAAACGTATCTCCGGGGGCGTGCTGGTGCAGGAAGCCGATCGCCACGAGCTAAACGAAAAAGAACTGAAAGTTGCCACGGACCGCGCACCGACGGCGGCGGAACTACGCGCCCTGCTCTTTGGATGGAAGGTTTGCAAACATGTGAAATCCAACGCCATTGTTTTCGCGCGCGAAGGCCAAACAGTGGGAGTGGGCGCGGGCCAAATGAGCCGGGTGGATTCCGTGAAGATCGCGGTGATCAAGGCCGCCACAGCGGGCCTTTCGCTTGCGGGGAGCGTGGTGGCGTCCGACGCCTTCTTTCCGTTCCCAGACGGAGTGGAAGAAGCGGGAAAGGCGGGAGCCACTGCCGTGATCCAGCCGGGAGGTTCGGTGCGCGACGCAGACGTGATTGCGGCGGCCAACAAATTGGGAATGGCTATGGTTTTTTCTGGCGTCCGGCACTTCCGGCACTAGGTTTTTCCGGCGCGGGTATCTGCCGGTGATATGTGATTTCGATAATTTGCGGCTCGCCGTTGTCTGGGATTAGTTCGGAGCGCGCTATATAGGTGTCGGTATCGACGCGCGTGAATATCGAGCGCTTGGGCATGGCGTTCAGCGGATTTTCGAAGTCAAATGTGGTGGAATCGGATTTCGAGAGATTCAAAACGGTGGCATCTGATTTTTCCCAGGGCAAGAGCTGCGGCGTGAAGTGCCGGAAGTAGAGATCGACTCCGTCAGATTTTTCCACGAGTGAAAATAATTCGATCACCAGGATTTTATCGCGCTCGACCAGCCGAAAGACTCCCAGCATCTCACCCGCTTTCGGTCCCAGCCAGGCCTGTTCCGCCACTCGAGGACCCCACTCGCCGCGCCAGCGCCCTTCGAGCCAGGCGAAATTATCGAGCACGGATTTACTGGCGGCGGTCGCCGATGAGCTGGAGGTCTGAGCGGGCGCTGGAGGCTGGGTTTGATAGGATTGCGCGGCGCTTACCGAACCGCGTTGCGCCCGCACGGCTTTCGGCAATCCAAAGCATATCGGTAATACGCCAAAGACAAACACCAGCGCGATGGCTGTTCCGGTGCGCGCCATTAACGACCTCCTCGCGGATTTCTATCGCTAGTATTAGGCATCCTGGCCACCTTGCTTAGGCTTTTTCGCTGCATCTGGCTGAACCGGGTATCCCGGTGCGGATTCCATGCGTCTAACTATGTGACGTCAGGGAACGCCGGCGGGGAATACTTTGACCACCTCGCGCCCCTATACGATAATGGAGTTTACTGGTCAACGCATGAAAACAATTGCAAGCTTTGCTGTCTTCGCGTGTATTGCAGGCATTCCCGTAGCGCAGGCCCAAGACGCCACGCCGGCCCAGCCCGCTGCTTCGACGCAATCTTCTGCGCCTGCAGCGCAATCTCCAGCAAGCAATGCCTCGCACGATGATTCTTATTACTATTTTACGCTCGGGCACATGCAAGAACAGCAGTACGAAGCAAGCGGGCGCGCCGAGCTAGCCGCGCAGTCCATCGATTCCTACAAGAAAGCGCTGGCCCTGGCGCCGGATTCTACCGTGATCATGGAGCGCCTGGCGGAAATTTACGCCAAGTCGCAGCATTCCCGTGAAGCATTGGCTGAGGCGCAGGAAGTTCTGAAACTCGATCCCAACGATGTGAATGCGCACCGGCTGCTCGCGCGCGTTTACGTCCGCGCGTTGGGCGATATGAACGCGGGCGACGCGCAGAAGGAAACTCTCGACAAGGCCGTCGATCAATTCCAGGCCATTCTGAAAGTTCAGCCGGACGATACCTACTCCTCGCTGTGGCTCGCGCGGCTCTACCGCTTCGAAAACAAGCACGACGAGGCGGAAAAGGTTCTGCGCGCAACCGTGGACCGGGATCCGGGCAATGGAGCAGCGCTCGAGCAACTGAGCCAGCTTCTGGTTGATGAAGGGCGCTCCCAGGAAGCCGTAACGCTGTTGACCCAGGCGGCCGGGGAATCGGCTTCGCCGGACATCTACGATTTGCTGGGCGACGCGTATGCGCAGTCGAAAGAATACGCGAAATCCGAAGCGGCCTACCGCAAGGCCGTGGAGCAAGACCCGGATGACCCGGCGCACGTTCACGGTCTGGCGCAAGCATTGATGTCGCAGGACAAATATGCCGAAGCGCTGGAGCAATATAAACGTCTCTCGGAGCTGGAACCCAGCACCTCGGAAAATTTTCTGCGTATGTCGCAGCTTTACCGCCGCTTGGGAAAATATGACGAAGCCGAGTCGGCTTTGCTGCGCTCCAAGCAACTTTCTCCCGGCAACCTGGAAGTTCTTTACAACGAGGCGCTGCTCTACGAAGAACAAGGCCGCTACGACGATGCCGCGAAAATTCTGAACGACGCGATCACCGGCGTCAAGAATCAAACGGCGGGAACGGGAACCCCGGCAGGGGCCGCAGGCGAAGGCAGCAACGTGAGCGCGCTGGCGGTTCTGTACGAGCAACTCGGCCATGCGTATTTAGAAGCGGAAAATTATCCTGGTGCGATCCGCACTTTCGAAGAAATGGGCAAGCTCGGACCTGAAGTGCAGAAGCGCGCGGAGATGCTGCTGATCGACGCCTATCGTCAGAGCCGCGATCTCGATCGCGCGATTGCCGAAACGAAGAAAGGGTTGGAGGCCTCGCCGAAGGATCAAGGGTTGATCGTGACGCTAGCGATGCTTTACGGCGAAAAGTCGGACACGGACGCGGCTACGAAACTATTAAACGGCCTGCTGCAGGGCAACGACGGCGATCAGGGAATTTATGTGGATATCGCGCAGGTGCAGGAGCGCGGCCGAAAATATTCCGACGCGGAGCAGTCTGCGCAAAAGGCCGAGCAAATGGCTCGCGACGATGGCGACAAAGAGACCACTTGGTTCATGCTCGGCGCCATCTACGAGCGCGAGAAAAAATTCGATCTAGCGGAGGAGCAATTCCGCAAGGCGCTAGGCGTAAACCCGAACAATGCCGCGGTGCTGAATTATTACGGTTACATGCTGGCCGACCGCGGGGTGCGGCTGGAAGAAGCGACTGCCATGATTCAGAAGGCTGTGACGCTGGATCCCAACAACGGCGCATACCTGGATAGTCTCGGCTGGGTCTATTACAAGCAGAACAAGCTGGCGGAGGCGGAAGAAAATCTGCGCAAAGCCGCGGACCGTCAAAGTCACGATCCCACGATCCTGGGCCACCTGGGCGACGTGTACATGAAACTGGGGCAAACCAATCGCGCCGTCAGTTGCTGGGAGCGCGCGCTTGCGGAATGGCAAAAAGCCATCCCCGCGGACTACGAAGCTGACAAAGTAAACGATCTCGACTCGCAGCTGAAAAACCTGAAGCGCCACACGGCGCAGAAATCCAATCCGGAAACGGCTAAACCGCAGTAAGCTCCCCGCATGGCTCGTGCGACAAATAAGAAACGATCGGTGCGCCTTCGTGCGTTTGCGAAAATCAACCTGTGCCTGCACGTTGTGGGAAGGCGTCCGGACGCCTATCACGAGCTGCGCACGATTTTTCAGGCCATCTCGCTGCACGATACTCTCGAGCTTTCCATAACGCCCGGTACGTCAGCTATCGAGTTAAGGTTGTCGTCGAACGATAAAACGTTGCTGGGTCCGGACAATCTTGTGTTGCGCGCGATCGATGTCATTAGCCGCGAAATCGGGTTTCAAGGCAGCGTCTCTGCCCATCTAGAGAAGAGAATTCCGGTAGCGCGCGGGCTGGGCGGCGGGTCGAGCGACGCAGCGGCGGCGTTAATCGGACTGTTGCGGCTTACCAAGAAAAAGATTCCGCTGGAGCGCCTGATGGAAATTGCCGCCGGGCTTGGCGCGGACGTGCCGTTCTTTCTTTTTGGCGGGCGTGCTCTGGCGGTCAATCGCGGCGATGAAATATATCCCCTTCCAAACGGCCCGAAGCAGACGATCCTGGTTGTGTCTCCGCGCGACATTGCGGTGAGCACCAAGGACGCCTATGAATGGATTTCTGCGGAATTGACAAAGCGTGCGAAACCCCCTAAAATTTGGGGGTTCTGCGCTCTGTGCTGGAGCAGGCAGGGGGCGGGCATCTCGAATGATTTCGAGAGGCCAGTCTTCAGCCGTTATCCGCGACTCGGTGAAATCCGGGACGCGTTGCTCGAGCGAGGAGCCGCAGATGCCGCGCTGGCGGGTAGCGGGTCGGCGGTGTTCGGAGTCTTCCGAAACCCAGCGCAGGCGCGCCGAGCCGCTCGTGCATTCCCGGAAGATTCGGTTTTCGTCGTCGAAACTCTATCCAGGGAAGACTATGGCCGTTCACTGGGGTGGCGTGTGAACGGTTGAGGGGAAATCTTGGCTGACGACAAATTCAAGATTTTTTGCGGCAC
>PLZZ01000267.1:0-6290 GCA_003153585.1 Acidobacteriota bacterium
TAGTAGGCCCAGCGCATTAGGATTGCGCCGGTGGTGTAGCCTGCACCGACGGTGATCAAGAGCACGAGATCACCCTTGCGCAAGCGCTTCTGCTCCAGAGCATCCATCAGCGCCAATGGAATTGTGGCGGCGGTAGTATTTCCAAAGCGGTCTATATTCACGAGAACTTTCGAATCGTCCACGCCCAAGCGCTCCTGCATCGCCCGGATAATGCGCAGGTTCGCCTGATGCGGGACCACCAGCGCGAGATCGTTGCTCGTGAATCCGTTACGCTCAAGCACTTGCAATGCTAGCTCACTCATTCGCCGCACCGCGTATTTAAACACTTGCGCGCCTTCTTGATGGACGTAATGCATGCGTTTTTCAACCGTCTGGAGCGACGCCGGATTTAGCGAACCGCCCCCCGGCATAAAGAGGTTGCACCCGCCCGAGCCATCGATGTCATGCGCAAAGTCCAGGATGCCCTCGGTTTCAGAAGTAGCCGGTTCAACCAGAACCGCGCCGGCGCCGTCACCAAAAAGAACACAGGTGGCGCGGTCTTTGTAATCGAGAATGGATGTCATCACGTCGCTCCCGATAACGAGCGCTCTTTTATGGGTTCCATTGGCAACAAATTGAGCGCCCACCGTGAGCGCGTAGGCAAATCCCGAACAAGCAGCAGAGAGATCGAAGCCCCAAGCATTTTTTGCGCCCAGGCGATCTTGAATCAAGCAGGCGGTCGCCGGGAACAACATGTCCGGAGTGACGGTGGCCACGACGATGAGGTCGATTTGTTCAGGCTGCACGCCTTTTGCCTCAAGTAATTTCTTCGCAGCCTCGGCGCCAAGATGCGAAGCGCCAACGCCTGGCTCCGCATAATGCCGTTCACGAATACCGGTGCGCGTGCGTATCCATTCGTCATTCGTGTCCACTCTTTTTTCGAGATCGAAGTTGGTGACTACGCGCGGGGGCACGTATCCTGCAACTCCGGTGATCTTCGCGGCGATGCGTCTACCCATTCAGTTTCTCCAGGATGGAATCAATAGCCCGCGATTGTATGCAATCAATTGTATGCGTGACAAGCAAAAGACGCTCCCCCTCGATCTTCCGCAAGGGCAGCGCTAAGATACAATTTCGAAGCGGTAGGTGATCTCGGCGGTCTTTCTCAACATCGCTGCCACAGAGCAGTATTTGAACTGGCTCAACTCGATTGCGTCCCGTACCGCTTTAGGTTCCAGGTCTCCTGCTAGCCGATAATCCATCTCGATTTTTGTCCATACCGACGGTGGTTCACTCGCGCGCTCTCCGGAAATAGCGATCTCAAGCGACGTCAGCTTCTGGCGCTTCTTTGCCAGAATCATAACTACGTCCACGGAAGTGCAGGCCCCCAGCGCGCCNNCCTGAGGGCAGCTTTGCGGTGAACTCTTCGCCGGCGAGCCACTTGACCGTAGCGGTTTGCATGATAGCCTCCTCAGCCAAATCACATAGAAACGCAGATGGAACTGTATCGAGGCTTCAGTGAGTCGTCCAGCACTGTCGTACAATTTGCGGAATCTGCCGATAGTTACAGCGGCTTGATTCGTGGCGACGATTGCGAATTCTCTTGAATATTGCGGGGGCGCGACCGCTACAGGAGATTGCTATCTGAGAGGTCTGGGGCGCCGACAATCGCTTCGATCCGAACGCGCGGCGAACGCCGCATCGTCTCGATGAAGACTCGAACGAGTTCGGGATCAAATTGATTCGCGGCACAGCGCTCGAGTTCGGAAAATGCGTCTTCGGAACTGCGCGCCTTCTTGTAGGTGCGCTCAGAAGTGATCGTATCGTAGGCGTCAGCAATCGCGATTACGCGCGCCCCGTAAGGAATTTTCTCGCCTTGTAGCCGGTCAGGGTAGCCTGTGCCGTCGAAAAATTCATGATGATGCCGAACCATCAGCCGAATTCGATTCATCGCCTGCAAAGGCTCCAGTATTTTGGCGCCCAGTTCCGCATGGGTCTTCATCGTTTCCCATTCGGATGCGTCCAGGGGACCTGACTTGTTTAAAATGGTTTCCTGAATCCCCACTTTACCGATGTCATGAAGCAGAGCCGCCAGTCGAATTTCTTCCACTTCGGCCTCGCTCATCCCCAGCGCCTTGGCAATCACAACAGTGTAGGCCGAGACTTTCTGGGAATGACCTTGGGTGTAGTGGTTTTTCGCGTCTATCGCGAGCGCGAGTGAAGTGACCGTTTCGACTACAGCGACCGGCAACGTATCGGGCGGCACGCCTCCGCTTTGTTCGGCCAGTGAACGGGTGAATTGTTCGAGACGCCGGTAGATCTCTTCGAAGGCCTCAGGCCCGGTGGAAAACAGACGCTTCAGCGTGACCCCTAGATAAGCCTCCAACACATCTTTTTTCCATTTTTTCGTGTCGTTTGGGCCGCCTTCCTCCGCGCTCGATACCGAGTTGCCGCCCTGGTGCTTGGAGAGGTACATCGAGGAGTCCGCCACCTGGATCAACTCTTGCGGTGTTGAGCCATGGACCGGAAATCCCGCGATGCCAAAACTTGCCGTAATATTCTTATCGCGCAGAAGCGGATCAGACGCCACCCAGCCTCGGAGCTTGCTTGCGAGTTGCCGGGCCTGCTCCACCGTGGTTTCAGGCATCAAAATGACGAACTCATCTCCGCCGTAGCGTGCCACGACATCAGACCGCCGGCAGTTCTGTTCGAGGATATGTCCCACGCGTTGCAGTACAACGTCGCCTTCCAAGTGTCCATAAAAATCATTTACGAATTTAAACCGATCGAGGTCCATCAAGACCAGTGCAAACGGCCGGTTGGCGCGTGTCGATCGTTTCCACTCGGAAGATAACGTCTCCATCAGGTATCGGTGCGTCTTGACGCCCGTAAGGCCGTCGGTGATCGCCTGCTCTTGCGCTTTCTGGAATGTCAGCGCATTGTGCAGCGCGCCCGCAAAAAGATCGGCAAGAGTCCGAAGCAGCAGGCCTTCCTCCTCGTCGAATTCACAAGCCTCGGAGGATTCGATGTACAGAACGCCTAGCAACTGTTCGGCATACGTTACCGGGAGCGCGATGGCCGAAACGGAGCTTGCCAGGACCAGGCGCGGCGAGGACGCATTCACTTCCCGCACGATGGCCATCCGTCCCGTGCGCGCGACCTCTCCTACCAAGCCTTCGCCCAACGGAATTCTCCGCCCCACAGCGTCTCTACGAGCCCCGGCTTCCGCCTGAATCACCAACTCCTTCGCTGAATAGTCGAGCGTAGCGATGCCGATGTGGTCATACTTCAAGCCATTTTCAATCTCCGCAGCGATCTTCGCGAGCATCTCTTCCGGATCTAAAGTGGTAATCGCGCGACTGGAGACATTGTTGATCAGCATCAGATGGCGCGATTTTTTCTGTTCCTCGGAAAAGAGCCGGGCGTTTTCCAGCGCCACCGCCGCTTCGCTTGCTAGCACGCGCATCAACTCAACGTGACCTTCGTCAAATACCCGTTCTTGTTTGCTGTGCACCGCCATCACGCCGACTGCGCGGTTGTAAAGAATCAGAGGCACCGCGCAAATGCAACCGGCAAGACGAGCTGGTTCGAAGCCCAACCGTTTAGCTTCCTCTTCATAGTGGTCTCGGATGAGAAGCGGTTGACAGGTGTTCACCACGTATTCGGTCAAATGGTTTCCGGCGGTTCGAATTCGTTTCGGCAACCGGTCGCCTTCGAGTACATCGATTTCAAATCGCACTTGCTGAGTCTTGTGATCGTAGAATGCGATGAAAAGGCTGCTCACATCGAGCAAGCGCTTCATCTCGGAATAAATACGATCGAACAACGCATCAGGCTCAAGTGTCGAGCTCAGTGCTCGTCCTATTTCATTTAGAATGTGGAGCTCTTCGCTGCGCCGCGATGTCTGCTGAACCAGATAACTATTCTCCACCGCCATGCCAATCTGGTGGCCCAGCGCCAAAAGCAGCCGCAACTCCGCAGGAGTGAAATTTCGATTGTCCGGCGTTCCAAGAAGCAACACTCCGAAGACGCGCTCTTTTGCTTGCAGACTGATTCCCACGACGGTACGCAGGTTTTGTCCGAGCAGCAGTTTTCGTACGTGCCGGAACGCTTCTTCTTTCTCCAAAGCTGCCCACTTCGAGTCCGTCTCCAAATCGCGGAGCACAACAAGTCCACCAAGGCGTGCCACGAGGTTAACGATGTAATCGTCTAGATTGTTTTCTTGTATCGTCGCGCAGAACGTATCCCCCAAACCGGTGACGACCACTGAAGTCGGTCCGTTCTCTTCTCCATAATGCAGGCAAAGTGCACCCGCTGGTATGCGCACGACATTTAAAACGCGGTCAAGAGCTTGCGCCAGCATCTTTTGAATCTCGCCACCGGAAAAGCTTGAAGTTGCCAGGTTCAGATTCGAAAGCGCCAGCATGTTGCGCTCAACTCGACGGCGCTCTTCTTCGTAAACCGCCATCACCATGAGTACGCCGGCGAAAAGTTCAAACAGCAGAACCACCGCTAGGAGATCATGCCCGGCCAAGAATCCCGATCTGCCTTGAAAAATCGTCGTAAGACTCAGCAATCCCCATCCCACGAAAGTGATCGCCAGAAACTGGTCAGCGCGGGATTCCTGTTTGCGCCCCTCTTGCCAAAAGGTGCGCGCAATAAAGAAGAACAGCAGTCCAACACCCAATTCCAGGGGTACGTTTACCCATTCGCGCGAATAGCCCAAGGCCCAGATTGCCGCCGCCACACCGAGGCCTGCTACACCGCCCCAGGAGACCGTGAGGCGCGCGTATATTCTCGCCGCACAGTAGAATGAGAGTACCGCTGCCGCGAGGAACCAGCCATCCACCGTCTGGACCCACGTAAGAGGCGCCAACCAAGTGCCGAGTGCCGGAACCAAAAAGTGAAGAGACAACAGTAGCCATCCCGCGGCCCAAACGAGCATATATTCCTGGCGTTTTTGCTGATATATGTAGGAAAAGAACAACGCCAGCAGGAAGGCACCTGCCAGGAGAACGGTCGCAGTCATATTGATATGGTTCAGCAAGTCATAGCTCCGACCGATATTGCCGATACTTATCTTGAGAATAGCAGAAAATTGGCGGGCGCCCGTCCGCGTGTCTGGCCAAGTTTCGTGGCGGTCAACGTCCCCCCGTTTCATCCAAAAGTGGGCAACGCGACAGAGCATCCGGACCCAATAGAACTCAGAGTCCATTCAAACTGCTGGATTTGCTACTTTCGCGTCCAGATCCCCCGGTGCGTCGCATAGCTTGCGTAGGCTGATTTGGCGCGCTGCTCGATTTTGCTCTACGGTTCCGCTAAGATTAACCGTTTGCCTGAACAGGAAGGAACCTTTCGAGGATGACACTTACCCAAAAACCGCGCGTGCGTTTTGCCCCGTCACCTACGGGCTTTCTCCACGTCGGCGGGGCACGCACGGCTCTGTTCAATTGGCTGTTCGCGAAGCATGAAGCTGGCACCTTGTTGCTGCGTATCGAAGACACGGATGTCGAGCGGAACAAGCCGGAACTGGTTGACGGAATTCTAGTGGCACTTCGATGGCTCGGAATCGAATGGGACGAAGGCCCGTTCTTTCAGTCACAGCGCATTGAGATGTATCGTGCTGCCGCCGAACGCATACTGGCGAGCGGCGCCGGTTTCGCGTGCTATTGCAAACCAGCGGCTTATACCGGTGGCGATGCGGCCGAAGAGCACGATGGCGAGGGTGACGACGAGGGCAAGGCAGCGAAGGCGGTCGCTTGCCCTTGCCGGGATTTGACGCCGGAACAGCGCGCTGCCAAAGAAAAAGAAGGTGTCCCAGCCGCAATTCGTTTTCGCACTCCGCGCGTGGGCACGACCCATTTTGAAGATGCCGTCTTCGGCCCGCGAGATGTGCAGAACGCCGAAATCGAAGACTTCGTACTGCTGCGTTCTTCCGGCTTGCCTACCTATCAGCTCAGCGTGGTGGTGGACGACATCGATATGCGCATCACTCATGTGATTCGCGGCGCCGATCACTTATCCAACACGCCAAAGCAGGTGCTGATTTATGACGCGCTGGGAGCTGCGCCGCCCATATTTGCACACGTTCCGCTGATTCTTGGTCCTGACCGTACACGGCTGTCAAAACGGCATGGCGCTACAAGTGTCGGCTCCTACGCGGAAGAAGGTTTTCTCCCGGAGGCATTTCGCAATTTTTTGGCGCTTCTCGGATGGTCTTCCGGCGACGACACTGAATTCATGCGCACAAATGAGCTGATTGAACGATTTACGCTTTCCGGCGTGAGCCGCACCAACGCTATTTTCGACCG
>PLZZ01000267.1:6335-8523 GCA_003153585.1 Acidobacteriota bacterium
TTTTTCAGCGACGATTTCGACTACGACCCGGAAGCACGCGCAAAATTTTGGAAGGATGAGAAACTTCCGGTGCTGATGCTTAAGCTAACAGACGCGCTGGAAGCGCTGCCGGAGTGGAATCATGATGCTTGCGATGCGGCGTTGCGCGGGGTGGCAGCTTCCGAGGGTGTCAAAGCGGGCTTGCTTATAAATGCGACGCGGGTTGCGATCGTGGGCCGGGCCGTCGCCCCTCCTCTTTTCGAGACCATGGTCGCGATCGGCAAGGATCGAGTGATTGCGCGTCTCCGCCGTGCCCTGCCCGCTATTCCCGTCCGCTAGACGTGCCGGGCCGTCTGACATTGATCGCTTGAAGTCGGAGTACGAAAACAAGGAGCGGATCAGCGCGCAGGCACGAGCCTCGAGAAAATTTCGGGATGGACCTCACGAGACGATACGCCTTCCCTAGCGAGTTCAAATTTCGCGCTTAGTGGGAATTTTACAGGGGGCAGGCACGTGGAGTCGTTACACGCTTGGTAACGCAATATCATCGGAATTTCTGTCGGTCCCAGTGCGGCTCCGACTTTCGCCGACAATCTAAGCAGAAAGGTAACACTCCCGGTATATACATCCAGAGGTTGATTCGGCGAAAAGGTGAATTTCTCCAGCTGTCCCTTTGGGTAAATCGTATCGACCAATTCAAATCCGGAGGGAAGTTTCGGCGTCAACGTCGTAGCAATGAGATATTCTTCCGACGGTTTGTGCGAGTTCATGTGAAAGCCGGAGGCGATGTCTACAACTATTGCTATTTTGAACTCTCTCCCGCGCGGCACGGGGTCGAGCGAAACGAATATACGGGGCTTAACAACCTCGGATGCATTCGTTAAATTTGGAGGTTCCTGAGGCGAAGGAAACCGCAGCGCGGCATTCCCGCGCGCTACGAATACAGCGCCGGCGCAAAAAATGCATAAGACGCAAAAACTGACGGTCCGCCGGGTGCGCATCATCGCCTAGACCTGAACTGTCGATCCTGTTTTTTCGCTGAGAATCCGGCTCATCAACTGGCTCAATGTCTCGCCGGTCTTATCCAGCACAAATGCTTGCGCGGAATCCGACCATCCGAGTTTAAAACTCGTGGTCAGTGCGGAAATCCAGATTTGCCGCACAGGCGCGTTCGGGCTGATTACAAAGCGGGTCTCGTCCTCATCTTCGAACTCGATTTCCAGTTTTCCGCTCCCGCCTTCAACCTCGAATTCATTCTCATCGCTCAGCTCAAGCAGACGCTTGCGCAAGCTTTCAAATGCCGCGTCGCATTTCTTTTGAAATTCCTGTTCGTCCATCATGGCGGATTCAGGTTACTCCTGTTGCGCGCACGGGATCAAGAAACGGCAACTCTGGAACGCGCGGTAATGTTGGTGAATCACTCAGAGCAGTCCCTTGATTTCCTTTTCCAAATCTCCCTCATCCGCAAGGCCGATATAACGCTTCTGAATCTTGCCATCGCGAGAAATCACGATGGTGGTGGGGAATCCGATCAGCCCTCCGAACTTCTCGGCTAGCTCATCGTTGCCTAGCACGATCGGATAGTTCATCGTCGCCGAATGGCCATCCACATCAAACTGCGTCTTCTGGACGTAAGGCTGGACCACACTCTTCCCTTCCTCGTCCATTGCGACGCCGAGTATGGTGAAGCCTTTGTCCGCGTATTTCTGCTGGAATCCGATCATCCAGGGAATTTCCACGCGGCAAGGTTCGCACCACGTAGCCCAGAAATTCACGATGACTACCTTTCCCTTCAGGCTAGCTAGGGACACATCCAGCCCGTCCAGATTCTTAAATGTCACGGCTGGTTCGTCCGGCCGGGACGGGTCTGCGGCCGCGGACTTGCCGTTGGGCGCGCCTGAAACCTTGAGCCAGTCGTGCGAATTGCAGCTCGAAAAATTCGTGGTTACAATAAGTGTGACTAAGAATAGCAGCAGAAAATATTTCAATGCCCGTCGCATGCGCTCTGATCCCCTCACCACGAAAACCTGTTCAAGAAAGCAAGTTTACCCGAAAGCCATGTCAATCGGTTCACGAACACAAGGCCGCCAACAGCAAGCAATAGCACACCGCTGAACACCTCTACCGCATGCAAGTGGCGGCGAAAGCGCTGGTAGAACTTCAAGAACCCGCCGATTGCCAAAGCGGTCACGAGAAATGGAATCGCGAG
>PLZZ01000224.1 GCA_003153585.1 Acidobacteriota bacterium
TAGAGGTTACGGCGTGTGTTTTTGACGGTGTAGGCATAGAGGGATGGACTTACGGCGGAATCCACCATCCGGGGAATCACTGCCGCACTCTTTGCTCTTGCGAAGTCTTCCATTCGTTCAATTCCAGCAGGAGGCAAGCTCGGAAGTCCCGAAGCGGACACCACGGGCAGCGGAAAGGTGGCATTGCGCAATGTTGGAGGGTAGACGTACATGAATTTTCCAGTGGTATCCCAAGTGACCGGGCAATACACCAGGCAGAACGGCACAGTCTTACTTCCATCGACCGCAAACGCAGTGACCTGAGCCGTGCGCTCCTGGTCGGCACCCAGCCCGCCGGCGATGATCCACCGACCGTCCGGCGACACCGCATACACATCGAACACCCGTTGCGGGGAAATCTTGCGGCGGCCCGTTCCATCCGCTTTCATGCGATAGAGAAAATTTGCTCCGCCCTCGATGGCGCGGAACACCAGATCGCCATCGGGCAGGAAAAACGGGGAATCCTCAATCGCCGTGGAAGAAATATGCACCGGGGAGGAGCGACGGCTCGTTGGCGCGATCCAGAGACCGGAACGGCCGCTCTGGTCGTTCATCGTGAATGCGACTTCTTTTCCATCATGCGAAACTGAGTAGTCTCCCATGGAATAACCGGGGAGGACCCTCTCCACTTTTCCGCTGGTCAAATCCTTAACCCACAGCTCGTCACCGCGCGTTTGTCCGTTCGTCATCAAGAAATAGAGACTGTTCCCATCGGATGAGAAAGACGCCCGGTCCGCATTTCCTTCGGACGAGATTTGATGCTCGCCGTCCTTGTCGTGCAGCCACACTGTGCTGTCCTCCGAGCCGACCGAGGTAATGAGTGATTTGCCGTCGGCGGCCATCGCAATGCCTTCCTGGGAAGTCGGGCCCGGAGTCACCTGCTCAGGCTCTCCGCTCGGAAAATGTTGCCGCCAGATGTGGGATTTGTCACTTTTCGTCACCGTGAGGTACACCCATTGGCCGTCGGACGACCACGCGCCCGAAGTGCAAGGACCGTCGAGGGGACCCACGACGCGCGCCTCCCCAGTTCCCTGGAAAGGAACAACACGGCACGGGAGAAAGTCTCCGCGAGAGCCCATCTCCACCACCAGCACCCATCGCCCATCAGGGGAGAGATAGGAATGATGGATCATGCTGCGCTCGCCGGGAGGCGCGTACACTTCGCGCCGCTGCCCTCGGCCTTCGTCGGTGGTCACCAGCACCATGTGCAATCCTTCTTTGATCTCAGAAAAGAGCAACCGCTTCCCGCCTTCGATCCATGTCAAGGACGTAGCGTTAGGAAGCATTATGTGTGGCTCGCCGCCGAGAACCGGCACTTCCCACACGGTCCACGGTATGGCGGTGCCATAGGCAATAAGCGAGTTGTCGGCGGAGAATACTGGGTTTAATTTCTGCAAGGCGTCATGCGTGAGCTCGACGGGCTGGCCATCGGGCAAGAACTTCACCCAAATTTGTCCCGCGCCGTAGAATGAACCAGTCCCGCGGATGAATGCGAGCATCCGTCCATCCGGCGAGAGCGCCGGGTACACCGCGGAGTCCGTAAAAAAAGTTAGCTGCTCCCAATCCTTGCTCGCAGGAGGGCTACTCTTCGACGAGCGATACACGAAAAATGCCCCCGCCGCTGCCGCCAGCACAAGAATTGCAGCCGCGGTGTAGTAGGCTCTTCTTCCCGCGCCCTTCGGCATCACGCCCGAAGCCACAGCCTGTGATTCTGTTGATAGCTGTTCCGCTTTCCCTGCAGATGACGCATGCGAGCGGCCCGACGTGCTGTCGCGTTTCAGCCTCTGTAATTCCGCTCGCACGTCCGACGCGTGCTGGTAGCGCAGATTGCGGTCTTTCTCCATCGCCCGGTCGATAATTTCTTCCAGCTTCGCCGGCAGATCGGGATTCAAGCGCACGGCTGCGACCGGCTCGCGATTCAGGATGGCGTCGAAAATAACGCCCGAAGTATCCCCGCGAAATGGCAAAACGCCCGTGGCCATCTCGTATAACACCACGCCGAACGAAAAGAGATCCGTGCGCGAATCCAGTTGCTCGCCTCGCACTTGTTCCGGCGACATATAAGCCACTGTGCCCAGTGCCGTGCCTGGGCTGGTCAGGAATTCTTCCGCCGTCGCAGTCGGCAGCGCGGAAACACCCGGACCTTCGCCGCCGGAGCTCTGCTTGGCTAAACCGAAATCCAGAATCTTGGCATGNNGCAGGCTTGATGTCGCGGTGCACGATTCCTTTGGCATGCGCCGCATCCAGCGCGTCCGCGATTTCAATTCCCAGCTCCACCATTTGTTCCAGAGGCAGCGGCTTGCCCGAGATGCGCTGTTTCAGCGTCTCGCCTTCCAGAAATTCCATGGCAATGAATTGCTGGCCGTCTTGCTCGCCGATGTCGTAAATCGTGCAGATGTTCGGATGATTCAACGCGGATGCCGCCTGCGCTTCCCGCCGGAATCGTTCGAGCGCACCCGGGTCGTGAGACATCTCGCTAGGCAGGAATTTCAAACTCACTGCGCGATGCAGCCGCGTGTCCTCCGCCTTATAGACCACGCCCATCCCGCCCCCGCCCAGCTTTTCGACGATGCGATAGTGGGAGATTGTGCGGCCGATCAGAGAGGAGGAGTCCGTCACTTCACGCGCATCTTAAGGTCTTATGAGACGCCAAGTCAACGAAGCCCGGCTGCTTCCAAAGCAGCATTGATGGAAACAACCTCGCCATGCAAAGCTAACACCAGTTGCAATGGTTAATCTGTCGCCGATGTCTTGAGCGAAGGAACATGCAAAATCGCGAGCGTGTGAAGGTTATTTCTGGTGCTGGGCTGTTCTGCCGTTGCCGTCCGCAGAGTGCGCCATGATGGATCTCAACACCGATTCGAACTTAGCTGCATTAGCGGCCTGTGCCACGGAAGCGACCTTTTCGTTCGTAGGCAATGCGGAAATGGACAATGTCTTCGAACTCCGCGCGGAAATGTATTCTTTTCGGGAATCGCTTTCCAGAGCGCGGTATATTCCCGCCTTCAGGTGCTCGAACACCTGCTCGGCATCCGCCGACGCCTCAATTACCTCAAACTTATATTCTTCGCTNNAGCCGCAAATAAAATGTCGCATCCGGCTTGAGCGCCACGCTGTAAATGCTGCGAATCCATTTTGAGTCCATTCCGCGAACGAAGGCCCTCGCCATCAGCGAATAAACGTACCGGTCGGTCAGCACGATGAACCCGGATCGCAGCGCCGGAACGATCTCGTTCTCCAGGCGATCGATAAAATCCGTCGCGTAAAAAAGGCTTTGCGTCACCCGTCCCAGGTTATTTCCTTCTTTCGCGCGCTTGAGTCCTTCACCCGCCAACGTCGAACGCGCCATCCCCGTATCCAGCACCGCGTGCCCCAATTCCTCGAGCCACGGTTTCAACAGATTAATCTGCGTCGAGCGTCCCACGCCATCGGTCCCTTCAATCACGATCAGCTTGCCGCTGAGATCGGAAATTCGCATCCCCGGGAGAAGCTTTCCATAAGTCTGCCTCATCGTTGCACCCTCACGTTCACCGCTTTCTCGAGTTGCGTTTTTACGATTTGTCTCACTTGCGTTTGCTGCACTTCGATGGGCAAAGTGGCGTCAATCACCGTCAATCCGAATTCCGAAATCATTTTTTCGTATTCCTTCAGTATCAAACCTTGAAAGAGGCGGAAACTTTCTTCCGGGTCATCGCTCAAGTCCAGATCCATCCCCGCTTCGTAATATTTAAGTTCATCGCGCCCATCCATCAGCCTCCCGATGGCCGTCTCCAGCGGCACGCGAAAATAAAACGCCACCGTTGGCTTCACCGCAAATCCATAAAGCTCGCGAACCCACTCGCGGTCCATCCCCCGAGCCACGTCTCGTGCGAAGGCTGTATAGATGTAGCGGTCGCACAGCACCACCGCGCCGGCTTTCAACAGCGGCAGAATACTTTTCTCCGTCCGGTCGGCGAAATCGGTCGCGTGAATCAGCGAAAACGTGGCCGCCGTCAGCATCTTCTTTTTCTTTCCGAACTTCGTCGTGTCTTTCACCAACGGAGAAGAATTCCACTCGCTGAACACCACCCCATACCCTTTCGATTCTAGCCATTTGTGCAGCAAGCTTAGTTGCGTGGATTTTCCCGACCCGTCGATGCCTTCAACGATGAATAATCGTCCGGGAAATCCATCATCGCCACGCGGCTGAACCGCCCGCTCAGAAGAACGGACCGGCAAAAACACTTCGAAAGTTCCCAATCGGCTGCCAGGAGTAATCTCCATTGCCCTCTCTCGACGCACTTCTACGCTTCAATTTGTTTGATAGATCGCTCCGGGCTCTGAGTTCCCGGCGGCGACTCAACAAAATCCTCTATCTAGCCGCACTTTGCAGCAAGATTCTCGAATCCCTGTATCGAACTGGAGACTAGGAGCCCCGTTTCGGCAAGTAATTGTGGACAGATATTTTCACTTGGAGTCTCGCCTTACTGCTCTACACGTTCGCCAGAAGCCGTTCGTCGCAAGCCGTCCCAGAGGGTTGCAATTGGGCACCGCGCAAATTAGTTTCCCGCGCCGGCAGCTCCAGAATGTTGCAGAATGTATTGTAAGAGGGAGTGGAAATGGGGAATCATCGCCCTCTGCAGCCGGCACCTACCCAGCCTGATACGCCGCAGCAGTGCGCGCCGAGTCCGTTCTCAGGCGCAATACAGCTCCATTCCTTGGCAGCTCGAACGCGACCGCTCGGGCAAGATTTCGCCAATTATCGCTCGCGACGATGCAGGGGGATTACATGACCGAGGCCGCGACAAAACAGATGGGNNGCAGCTCCGTATTTCTGGTTGATTACGACGGACAGGAAGTCCCCAAAGCCGCAATCAAGCTAATCCCGGCTGATTCAGTTGACGCCCCAGCTCAACTCGCCCGCTGGAAACAAGCCGCAAAGCTTTCTCATCCCCACTTGATCCGCCTGCTGCAAATGGGCCGCTGCGAGTTGGATCACACGCCGATGCTCTACGTGGTGATGGAATACGCCGAAGAGAACTTGTCCCAGGTAGTTGCGCGCAGGCCGCTCTCTCCTGCGGAAGCGCGTGACATTCTCGGCCCTGTGGCTGACGCGCTCGCCTACGTTCACTCCAAGGGCTTCGTTCATTGCCGCCTGAAACCCGCCAACATCATGGCCGATGACGATCTCCTAAAAATTTCGAGCGATGGACTTTGCCGCATTGGCGAATATAGCGGCAGCTTGGGAAAGCCCGGCGCCTACGATCCTCCCGAAGCAGCCGGTGGAAGAATTTCTCCGGCTGGCGATGTCTGGTCGCTCGGCATGACCTTGGCCGAAGTTTTGACCCAGCGCTTACCCGCGTGGGAGCGGACCAATCAGGCCGAGCCGTCGCTGCCCTCCAACTTGCCACCGGAGATTCTCGATTTGGCGCGCCACTGTTTGCGACGCGACCCGCAATTGCGCTGGACCGTTGCGGACATCGCCGCGCGCCTGCAACAAAATTCTTCCACACCGCCAAGACAGATCACTCCCAACCCGGGATCTTCGTTCGTCAACCCGCGGGCCATTGGTGGAGTAGTGTTAGCTGGCGTGGCGTTGGCGGCAATCCTCGGGGGTCTTCTTCTTTTTAGGAACCATTCTTCGAATCAGCCGGCCGTTCCGGTCGCAGTCCAGCAGCCGGCGCAGCCAACAGCTCAGCCGGCACTCCAGCCAAAAGTTCCGCCAAAAGTCCCGCCGCAAGCTCAGTCAAGAGCTCAGTCGTCAGTTCCTGCAAAAGTTCAGCCAAAAGCAGAGAACAAGCCAGTGCTGTCCGCCAAATCGGCCTCACCCGTTCG
>PLZZ01000139.1:0-2079 GCA_003153585.1 Acidobacteriota bacterium
ACTCAAAACAAACGACCGCGCCAATTCTACCCGGTTCTAGAATTGCATGCCAAGCCATCGTAGTCAGGAGCGCAACATGAGCGCAGCAGCCGGCAAGCAATCCCAGGATGAGCTTCCCGCCGCAAAATCGGGAGAGTTCCTGATTGGGGGAGACCTCCGCGTCCACCGGCTCGGTTTTGGCTCCATGCGCCTTACCGGCAAAGGCGTTTGGGGCGAACCCAAGGACCGCGACGAAGCTGTCCGCGTCCTTCACAGCGCCGTCGCCCTGGGAATTAATTTTATAGATACCGCTGATTCCTACGGCCCCGGCGTCAGCGAAGAAATCATTGCCGAGGCGCTCTACCCCTACCCCGCGGGACTGGTGATCGCCACCAAAGCGGGCTTCGAACGCCCCGGCCCGGATAAATGGGTCACCAACGGCCGCCCTGAATATCTGCGCGCCTGTTGCGACAGAAGTCTCCACCGCCTGCGTCTCGAGCGCATTGATCTCTTCCAGCTCCATCGAATTGACAGCAAAGTCCCGGCGGCGGATCAGCTTGGAGCGCTGAAAGATCTTCAGGCCCAGGGCAAAATAAAACATATCGGCCTGTCCGAAGTCAGCGTGGCGCAGATCGAACACGCGCGCACCATCGTGGAAGTGGTTACCGTGCAGAATCGTTACAGTGTGCTGGACCGCGCGGCCCAGGACGTTCTGGACTATTGCCAGCGCGAAAAAATCGGTTTCATTCCGTGGTTTCCGCTGGCTNNGTCACGCCTTCGCAACTCGCGCTGGCCTGGCTGCTGGGCCGCTCGCCCGTGCTTCTCCCCATTCCCGGGACGTCTCGCGTCGCGCACCTGGAAGAAAACGTCGCCGCCGCCGCGCTGAAGCTAGACCAAGCCACCATGCAGGAGATCGATAACCTCGGAGCCAAAGGNNCAGGGGGTCGGAGCTTCAGTTCATCCTGAACGCAGTGAAGGGCTCCGACAAAAACCCGCGGCGCACAGCGCCTTCCTTTCGCGGCGCAGTTCCCGCGAGCTGTCGCTTTCGCCGCTCTCCAATGTGCGGGAGCCTGCCCGCGCTTTCGTTGCGATTCGCCGGCAGCATACTCACAGGTGTTTGGAGAACAGGAATCCTAAACTATTTGTGAGAGAGGACGGAAGATGAAAATTGTGGCGTTGATCGCGCGGATTCTTATTGGTCTGCTCTTCTTAATCTTTGGGCTAAACGGGTTCTTGCAGTTCATCCCGATGAAGACGTTTCCCACCGGTCTGGCAGGCGAGTTCTTGACCGTACTGATCCAGTCGCACTACGTGCTCTTTGTAAGCGCCCTCCAAATCGCGGGCGGCGCGCTCTTGCTGGTAAACCGCTACGTCCCGCTCGGTCTCACGCTTCTCGGCCCGGTGATCGTGAACATCATCCTCTATCACGCGCTAATGGATCGTGCCGGCTTACCGCTGGCGATCGTCGTCGCCATTCTTTGGGGTGTCGTCGCCTACCGCCAACGCCAATACTTCTCCAGCCTCTTCGTCCAGAAAACTTCCTAGGAGACCTTCGCCGCCAACATGATCGGGTTCGTGAAGAATTCGGGATCAGTTTTTGCGGCCGAACAGGTGCGGGATGCGCGACGAACGTTTCTCGCCGTCTTCGTCCGGCTCGAGCAGAGCCAGCCGCTCGTGCGCCTTGGCATTCGTGGGGCTGATTTCGAGAAGCTTGGAATAGATGGAGCGCGCGCGCTCAGGAAGCTCCATTTCTTCCAGCAGCTCGCCGAACTGGAGGTACACCGGCACCTTCCACGGATCCAGGTCGATGGCCTTCTGGAAAAGCTCGACGGCCTCGTTTTCGTACTGGGCTATGGTTCCCAGGCTGCGCGCCAGCATGGCCAGGTACAACGCCGATTCCGGCGCCGCTTCATGGCACTTGCGCAGCCAGACGATCGAGCCCACGAAATTTTGCGCGCGCAGGCATTCGTTCGCGCGATTCATCCATTCGTCGAGGGACTCCTCGGCACCCGTTTTTTCGCGATGCATGCTGAACCCGCCCATCGCGGCCAGCCGCTTGTCGTACGCAGCGCGTTTCTCTTCGTTCCCCAGCGTCTTGTA
>PLZZ01000139.1:2123-9025 GCA_003153585.1 Acidobacteriota bacterium
TCCAGCAACTGATAATAGGTGGCCTTTCCGGTCAGCTCGATCAATTGCCGCACTTCCCTCTCGAAACGAATCTGCGCCGCCTTCTGACTGCCGGGGTAGATGACGAGCTGCCAGCTAGCCGGAAGCGTTGTCNNGCGCCGGCGGCTTGTTGCGAAACTTCCAGCGCGGACAAAAAACGGTTCAGCTTGGCGCGGTCCTCCGGTTTCATCTGAACGAACTGGATGCCCATGCCCTTTCCCGGCGTGGAATCGCGCACGATCGCGCGCCCGCGAACTTGTCCGGTGGGCAAGTCAAAGATCAATTCAATGTAGGAACCATCACTCGGAGTTTGCGCGGCTTGCAGGAAGAGCCCGCCCATGCCCATCACTTCGGCGCGCGAAGTGGTCGTTTGCGCGGACGATTTCCAGGCGACCCACAGCCCTTTCGGCGCGCGGAGGCGAGGGTACTTGCGAAATTTAGCGGTTTCAGATGGCACGTTCAGCCCCTGCAGACTGCCATGTGACAAGTCTATTAGTTGCTACCCCCAGCGGCCATATTTTCACCGGGCATTCGCTTCAATGGTTAACCGAAGAAAAAGAGGCAGTCGGGGGATGCTGCAACGAGCTAATGGTACTTCAGGTCCTTATGACATTACGAACCAGCAACGTCACATTCTCGGTAAATTCACGTGGGACGGGAACGCGCATTGGGCTATATTGGAGCATCTTCGGAGGTGAACGATGAAACGCCCGGCTCTTGTTCTGCTCGCCTGCCTGCTATTTGCGTCCATTAGCTTCGCGCAGCAAAACGACGCGAACGCGCCCGCCTCAAAAGCCGATGTCGAAAGATTTCTGGATGCCATGCACACACGCGACATGACGAAGAGCATGATGAACGCAATGACGGTGCAGATGCATAAAATGGTTCACGAGCAGGTATTAAAACAGCCGAATCTGCCTGCTGATTCTGAAGAGCGGTTGAACAAACTAACGGACAGCGTATACAAGGAAATGCCCGTCGACGAGCTGATCGACGTCATGATTCCTGTGTATCAAAAGCACTTTACAAAAGGCGACATGGACGCTCTCGTTGCGTTCTATTCAAGTCCCACTGGCGAAAAGATGGTAAAGGAAATGCCGGCCATTATGTCGGAGTCTATGCAGGCCGCTAGCGGGATATTGCAAGAGATGATGGCAAAAATGACGCAACGCGTGAATGACGAGATCGCTCAGATGCAAAAGTCGGACGACGGAAAATCGAACAAGCCGTCGCCTTCCACGCCGAACTAGGATTCTGCTTCAAGAATCTTCTCTGATTTTCTTCGCAGCGGCACAGGCATGCTGTGTCCCCTACAATCCTTTCGAACCTTGCACGTCTCCGGGAATTTCGTCTCCACTCTACAGAAAGAACGGCCGCGCTAGGGTTTGGGGCATTGCGGGCAGGTGAAATCGACGAGGCCGTCGCGGTAATCGATCTTGATGTCCAGCAGAACCAGCATGCGAAAACCGAGTGTGCCGGAACAACGCGCGGCGCGAGGGAAAAAATTCCCCGGCCTGAGACCTTTAGAGTAACCGTTGGCGAGAGGGGTGTTATCTCTGTGAAAACGCGAAACAAAAGCACGCGCTACAAAGCGGTGGAACTGGTGTTAAATCAAATCAAGGGCGCGCTTCAGCGTGTGTCCTTTGCTGTATAAATCGAGGGTGAGGATAATTCCGAATGAAAACACTAGTGAAAGTTTCGCTCATCGCAGTTGCACTGGCATGCCTGCTGCCAATGGCCTCGCAGGAAGTTCTTGCTCAGGGAAAACACCCCCATTACCTGCACGCTCTTTCCGATTTGCGAGACGCCCGGGCTCATTTGGAACGCCCCAACGGCGGCGCGCTTCGCCAACAGGAAACGGACGCGATTCATCAAATTGATGAAGCCATCGGTGAAATCAAACGCGCCTCCATCGACGACGGAAAAGACATAGCCGATCACGCGCCGGTGGACGCGCACATGCCGTGGAAAGGACGTTTGCACAAATCACGCGAACTGATCGACAAGGCCATCGCGGATTGCAGCAAGGAAGAAGACGATCCGCACACGCAAGGTTTGCAGGCGCGTATTCTGGATCATCTTCATCGAGCGCATCATCACGTCGACGAAGCGATTGCCATCGTCGAAAGCCGCTAGCTCTGTTGTGAAAGCGGCCGTTGAGGGACGGAAACCGCAATAGAGGGGCATTCTGAAGCAGCGCAATTGCGCAACGCTTTCGGATGTCCCTTTTTTTCTGGTTCCTGGCGAAGCGGCGGACGTGATCTTCTACGAATTACTGGGGCAGCGCCGAACTTCCGAAGAAAACTTTCATCAGCACAACGCCGCCCACGAACGCGGTACAGATGCTGAGCAGCGTGCCGATGAGGAAATATTCCGCAAATTGCTCGCGATGGAACTGCGGGTAGCGCGCTATGGATTTCGCAGCGACGATCAAGCCCACAGTCGCCGGCGAATGCAGCAAAAGCGCGGTCAAAACGAGAAATCTTTCCAGCCAGCCGATGTACATGCCCGCGTTGCTCAATTGCACGGGTGTTTCGCGAAGCGGTGAATTTGGGATTTGCGGCGCGCCCAGGCCGATGTGGCGCATCAGCGGCTTGGTGAGGAAGCGGATCAAGTAACCGCAGGCGAAGATCACAGCCACGTAAACGATGAGCAGAATCAAGATTCGATTGCTCTGTTCGCGAAGCACATGCAAGCTGGACCGCGCGATACCTGCCAGCGGAGTTTGCTCGATCCAGCACGCCGCCAGCACCACGGTGAAGAAATGCACGACCTGATCCAGCACGAATGCAAGCGCTCCGTCCGCGGCCGGCCGCGACTTCGCAAACTGAATCTTGCAAAGATCGATTAGAAGATGGACGAGCGTTAATGCAATCACTACAAGCTGAAAGCGCAGCGATGAAATCATCCCGGGAAGGAAGCACGCAGCCGCGAGGAGAGCGCAGAGATAATGAATGGCTCCATGCTTGAAGTAACCGAGGGCCTGGCCGTTCTTCTTTTGCTGCACCAGGTGCGAGGTCTGAAAAACAAAATCGGTCAGCAGGTGGGCTAAATAAAGCGTCAGAATCGCGCGAATCGTCGTTTGCACGTTTTCGTCCGAATAATGATTTTAGGACGTCTTCGTCCTAGAAGCTTTTAGAGCGAATCAGCGTCTGCATGCCGGCCACGGTTTGCTCCATTTGCCAGAAATGTCCCCGTTGGAGATTTCTCGACACCGTGGAATCGTCCACACCCAGCGCCTGGGCCGCCGTGTCCAACCGGCGCTTGGCTCGGAAGGTTTTGATGGTCTCCCACTGCTTGTCGGTCACGCGCATGAGCAGCGTGTCGTGCAAACCGTAGATCAAATTGGCCGTTGAATCAAGCACGGCATTCTTGGAACGAAACGATGTAAGGACGCCGAATTTATGGCCTGACTTTCGCTTGATGCTTTCCAGGGCCGCGCGAGCAAAGACAAACGCCGGGCCGCCCAAGCGGTTCACGGGCGGTTCAACGCGCGCGGGCACCGGGCCAAATCCGAGTCCGATTCGCAGCTTGAGCGGCAACAGCCGGATGCGCAGATCCAATATAAGTTCAGGAATGCTCGCCTGCGAGAGGCTGATGGTCTGAAACTCATCTCCGGCGGTAACGGAATAGGGCAGCCGAATCCATTTGCGCTTCAAGTGGACCTTCGAAACTGCGGCAAGCCTCTGGCCCAGCAGCGAGCGCAGCTCGTGAAGCGAGCTGGACTGCACCACATCGGCGATAAGGACAGCAGCTTGTTCTTGTGACATTGTACGAATACGTGCGATTATACGTTTTCGCACGAATATGTACAAGTGGAAAAAACGCAAGGGTTTTTGGTGTTGCAAGAGCTGCATGGATGGCATGCCGTCGGAGACAGGCTTGTAAAGTCGCGGAATGTAGAGGCGCTGAAGCGCGGGGGCTGAACGCGGGGCGAACTCGAAGGGCTTTTTCTAGTACTCCACTTCCCGCCGAAGCCGTATCTGCCGAGCTTTCAGCAAGCTGCGGGGGCGTACGTTAGTACTGGCGCGAGCGCGACCGGAGTACTGCGAGAATGTGACTTTCACGCTAGTGCGCGTGCAAGGGCCGCTTGCTACATTGGACCATCGAAGATGTATATCACGGGGGTTCAAGCCGGATGAGTGAAGCGAGCGACTTTAATATGCAGGATCCAAACGCGGCAGAAAACATTCCAGCGGGCCTGGCGGCCGAGATCGAGCGCGGCCTGGCCGAAGCAAATCGCTCCTCTTCGGAATCCGCCGATTCCGACGGGCGCATTCTGGATGCGATTTGCGAAGCAGTCATCGCCGAGACGCCCCGCGCCGCCGCCGAGCTCGAGGCGCAAAACAGCTCCGAGCCTCTGGCCAGCCTGCTGCACACCATACAGGCCGGAGCGCACGAATACGTCAACCCGGACACGCGCAAAGAGTGCGCGGAGCTTCTTGAGGAAATTGACCGAGCCGCGGAAGTCTGCGTCACGGAATACTCACTCACCGATATCGTGCAATGTTCGCAAGAATCTGGCGAAGTAATCGCCGAGGACTCCAACCAGACATCTACCGAATCGAAGAGGGATGCCGCTTCAGCGTCCGCTACTTCACAGGCGGCGAAACTCTCCGCAAGCGAAGCGGCCAAGGCGATGCCCGTGCATCCGGCGGCAGACCGCCGTCGCCGCCGCCGCGCGCTGATTTCAGCGCCCGTGCGCGTGCGCGGAGTTGACGTCACCAACGGCGGCCCGGATGAAATTTCGACCACTGTGGACGTTTCGCGCTTCGGCATCCTTTTTGTTACTTCGCTGGACAGTTATTCGCGCGGCATGGATGTGATGGTCACCTTCCCCTACAGCAGTGCCAAGCACGCGGTCCAGGCCGAGCAGCATGGTCGCGTGGTGCGCGTTCACGGAAGTCCCGACGGGCGCAGCCGTGTTGCCATCGCACTGGGGCTGGGGGTCGGCGAAGACCTGGTGGATTCCAGCGGCAAGAAGTTGGAGACGCCTTTCGCGGCTGGCCGCAAAAGCGAGCCGGTATGCATTTCCGATTCCGCGGCGAAAGTTTCGAAAAGGCCGCTCGTTTTGACCGTGGATTCCGATGCCGCCCTGCGCGATTCGCTGAAGATTTATTTGCAGAATGACGGCTATGAAGTGATCGCGGTGAGCACGAACGTGGAAGCCCGCGAAGTGCTGGACATATTTACGCCGTCTCTGGTGATCGCCGAAGTGGAGGGCGAAAATTTGCCGGGATTCGACGTCTGCGCGCACGTGAAATCGAGCGAGCACCTGCGTCATATTCCCGTCGTGCTGATTACGCGCTCGGCCTATCCCAGCGATTATTCCAACGCGCATTCCATCGGCGCCGTCGTATGCATGGCTAAACCTTTTAAGCAGGAAAGGCTCGGACACGTGGTGCGATTGCTGGCGCCTCTGCCGGAGCACATGCAGCGGAAGTTTGTGCCGCGGCCGGCGGACCCGACACGCCGTCCAGGCTGCGACACGAACGCGGACGGCCGCAAAAAGACGAATGCCGCTGCCAACGGAAACGGCAAGCGCTTCAAGTTCCCTTCCTTCCGCTAAACCTATCGATTTCTCTCAGACAGGCCGTCGCTGCGAAAGCACTCGCTCTCGCGGCGGCGGGATTTTTTCTCCTGCAGCGGCAACGGATGCAATCCAGCGAGAATGCGGAATTCCTTCCGACTGTACGCAGGGCCAGTGTTAACCGCAAACCCGCGTTTTCGTTCAGCGCTGCATTCGCGGCGCGGTTGTAGAGCTAAAATATGCATATGAGTGGGACTTTCACGCCCGGTAAACCTGGCGACGCGCCTGTGAAGGCCGGGGGCGCCCCCACGCCTGGCCGCGTTGAATCACCCGCAACCCCGGGCGCGGCTTCGCAACGCACGGTCAAATGTTTTAAGTGCGGCGCGGATGCCCGCGACGTCGCGCGATTCTGCCCGCGTTGCCACGCTACGCTGCGCTACGAATGCCCGGCTTGCAAGCACGAACAGCGCAAAGGCGGCTCCTGCGAGAAGTGTGGCGTCGATTTTGTGAAGTACATCGGCGCGGTTGTGGCCGCAAAACGGATCGAGGCGGATCAGATTCACGATCGCATCGAGCGGCGCACCGGCATCATCAAGCAGGTTTTCCTGTTGCCCATCACTGGGGGGCTCTCGTTGATTAAGTACATCATCAAACGCACGCGCCATTAAATTCCGCACACGGTGCCGCCCCGGCAAATTCTCGTCCGTACCGCGATCCACATCGAAGAGCCTGAGCCGCCGGTTTTGGAGCGCCCGGCGATAGATATGATGCGATTCGTTCTGCGCGCCGAATCGCGATAGAATGATTATGGTATTCTGCAGTGGCGGCTTGCACGGACCGCTGGCGCACCAACAGGAAGCGGCGCGAGCCACATAATCGAAATCCAAGACTACGAATTTGCAAAGGAGTTGCGATGTATCCAGAACATCTGCTTACACCGATGAGACAGGAATTGACCAGCATCGGCTTTCGCGAATTGCGCACGGCCGATGAAGTGGACGCCGCTCTGAAACAAGAGAAGCGCACCGTGCTTGTGGTCGTGAATTCAGTTTGTGGATGCGCCGCGGGAAGAGCGCGTCCGGCGATTGCCCGGGCGATTTCTCGCGCCGCACGGCCGGAACTTTTGTTCACAGTGTTCGCCGGGCAGGACGCCGAAGCCACCGACCGCGCGCGAGGTTATTTCACGGGCTATGCTCCGTCTTCCCCGTCGATCACGTTGATGCGCGACGGGAAAGTCGCCTTCATGCTGGAGAGGACGAATATCGAAGGGCGCGATCCTTCCGCGATCGCCGATGATCTTACGCGGGCGTTCGATCGCTTCTGCGCCCCAACCGCCGCCGGCGCCGCGCAGTAG
>PLZZ01000202.1:0-4429 GCA_003153585.1 Acidobacteriota bacterium
AGGCGGGGTGGCTTGACGCCCTTGGGCCACCAGGTGATGAAGGCGGCGGTAATGTCCATGACGCCGCAGAGCAGGCCAGCGGAGATAATGGCTGCGAAGGCTCGCAAATTGTTTGTTAGTGCGTACGCGGGAGTTGAAGGATTCAAGTCAAAGTCCTTATGCCGCTGCTACGTTTTGCTAAGGCGTTCAGAAAAAAAGCCGCGACGTAGAAGGCTACTTGCGATAGATGACGCCGTCTTTCATTACAAAGGTAACTTTTTGCAGGGCGGCGATGTCCTGAAGCGGGTCGCCGGGGACGGCGATGATGTCGGCGTCGTAGCCGGGTTTTAGCGCGCCGATTTGATTTTGCCAGCCTAGCAATTTTGCGCCGTTCAGCGTGCCGGCCTGCAGGGCGGCGAGCGGCGACATTCCGAATTTCACCATCAAAACGAATTCTCGGGCTTGCGTGCCGTGGGGGAACGGGCCGACGTCGGAACCCATGGCGAAGGGCACGCCGGCGGCGAGCTGCTTCTTGAATTCCTGTGCGTGGAGATCGAGGAGCTGGCGATCGCGTGCGCCTTGGGCGGGTGACGCGGCGTGGTCGGCGAAATATTCGAAGATGGTGAAAGTGGGCACGGCGAAGATTTGTTTTTCGCGCATCAGGCGCATGGTCTCGTCGCTGAGTTGAAGAGCGTGGTCNNGGCGTGTACCGCGACACGATTGCCGGTGCGAGCGGCTTCGCGGACGGCGGTGGTGAGTTCTTCTTCGGTGTACTGATAAGGAGTGGTGAGACGGCCGTCGGCGATCTTGTCAGGACCGGTTTCGTAAATTTTGATGAAGTCGGCGCCTTCTTTCAGCTCGGCGCGGATTGCGGTGACGAGTTCCGTGGCGTTGTTGGCGTAGGTGGCGTTCCCGAGGACATGTTGCTCGGGGTTGTAGCCGATGGCGTCTTCGTGGCCGCCGAGGATGCTGATGGCATTGCCGCTGATGCGCAGGCGCGGGCCGGGAATCAGACCCTGATCGATTGCGTTGCGGACGGCCGTGTCGGCTGAGCCAGCGCCTTCGGTGCCCATGTCGCGCTCGGCGGTGAAGCCTGCCAGCAGGTCATCGCGCGCGGCGAGCGTGGCGAGAATGGTGCGTTGCGGAACGGATTCCTGAACGGTTTGCAAATCTTCCGCGCCGGGATGAAGGAAAAGGTGGACGTGGGCGTCGATGAGGCCGGGGAGCAGGGTAGTGTCACCGAGATCGATGAATTCAGAGGCATGCGGGTGATTCACTTTTGCGCCGACTTCTACGATGAGGCCGCCTTGGACGAGGATCTCGCCGGGGGCGGTGGTGCGGCCGGTTTCGACGTCGAGCAAGCGCGCGGCGTGGAGGACGATGGCGCGTGGAGTTGGCGCGGGCGTGGACTGCGGCTCGTTTGTTTGCGCGCGAATTGCGGGAGCGATGGCTAGCGCGCTGGAGAGAAGGGATGTTGCGAGTGCGGCGAGAACGCGACGGACGCTCATGTTTTCGCGCGCGATAATAACACGCGGCGGGGAACCGGCGGAAGTAAGCCGCGAAGGGAATCAGGAAAATGCCTTGACAGGGGACGCGCCGGTGTTGTATTTAACCTATAGGTTAAATACAAATGACGGCTGATCAACTGAGTACGACTTTTGCGGCGCTGGCCGATCCTACGCGACGGGCGGTTTTGGCGCGGCTGGCATCGGGCGAGGTGACCGTTACGGAGTTGGCCGAGCCGTTCAAGATGAGTTTGCCTGCGGTGTCGAAGCACCTGAAAGTGCTGGAGCGGGCGGGTTTGATCGCGCGCGGGCGCGACGCGCAGTGGCGGCCTTGCAGGCTGGAGGCGGCTCCGCTGAAGGATGTCGCGGATTGGGTGGGGGAATACCGGCGGTTCTGGGCGGAGAGTTTCGATCGACTGGATGATTATTTGCAGGTGCTAAAAGAAAAGGAGAAAAAACATGGCCGCAACAAGCAGCATGGCAGAAAGTAAGGACCGTGAACTGGTGTTCACGCGGGTGTTCGATGCGCCCCGCGAACTTGTGTGGAAGGCGTGGACGGAACCTCAACACGTGTCGCAATGGTGGGGGCCCCGCGGTTTCACCACTACGATTCACGAGATGAACGTGAGGCCTGGCGGAGTCTGGCGACAGACAATGCACGGGCCCGACGGCGCTGACTACCCCAATGAATCCGTCTTTGTCGAGGTGGTGAAACCCGAGCGTATCTCGTACACGCTTGCGGGCGGCAAAAAGGGCGATCCGAGCCATCAACTTGAACAAACGTGGACTTTCGAGGCGCAAGGGGACAAGACCAAGGTGACTTTGCGGATGCTTTTCCCGTCAGCCGCAGCGCTGGAACATGTCGTGAAAACGTATGGAGCCGCGGAAGGAGCGACGCAGACGTTGGATCGCCTCGCCGAGCACCTGCCGACGATGCGCGAGAAAGACAGCTACGTCGCGGGAGACAAGGAGCGCGAGGTTGTTATCACGCGCGTGTTCGATGCGCCGCGCGAGCTTGTGTTCAAGGCTTGGACCGATCCGAAGATGATGAAGGAGTGGTATGGTCCGAAAATGTTTACGAATTCCGTCTGCGAGTTGGACGTGCGGGTAGGCGGCGCTTGGCGCATCGTCATGCGCGGGCCCGACGGCGCAGAGTATCCGGGCAGCGGTGTGTATCGCGAGATCGTCAAGCCCGAGCGGCTCGTTTTCACCAGTGAAGCGACGGACAAAGACGGCAAAGTCATTCTCGCGGGGCTGGCGACGGTCACGTTCGCCGANNCGAAGAACTGGCGAGAGGCTGAGAAGTTCGGCCGGTCGCCGCGCAGAGTTCGAAGCGCGAAAAGAGAAGACGTCCTGGATCGGATCTCACCGGGACGTCTTTGCTTCCGAGTCAGTTACTGTAAGTTCTACCGACCCCTTTTTCCTCTCTTCTAGTTGTTCTTGTTCTTACTTGAGTGTTTTGTGGCAGCGAGCCGCCAATTTTATTTTCAGGTTGACATCTTACCCAAGCATTTATATCCTCGGGTGACATGACTACCCAAGATGCGAGAGAAAGGTTGGAATTGCTGCAGGGCACACTCGATCTGCTGATCCTCCGCACGCTCATCTTTGGATCGCAACACGGGCAAGGGATCGCGCGCGCCATTCAGCAGACGTCGGATGAAGAGCTGCTGGTGGAGCACGGAGCCCTTTATCCCGCGCTCCAACGGCTTGAGGAGCGCGGCTGGATTTCCGCGAAATGGGGAATCTCCGCCAATAACCGCAAGGCCCGGTTCTATTCACTGACTCCGGTGGGCCGCAAGCAACTGGTGAAAGAAACCAGCAAGTGGAATCGATTGACAGCAGCGATCGGGCGCATTCTGGAGTCTGAGGAGGGCTAGAGCAATGTTCAGACGCAAGCGGAAAGCGAGCGACTTCGGCGCTGAAATCGAAGCCCATATACAGCTGGAGACAGAACGCTTGCAGGAACAGGGGCTCAGCTATGAAGACGCTCGTACGGCAGCGCGCCGCTCCTTCGGAAATGTAACGAACACGCAAGAACACTTCTACGAATCCAGCCATCTCCTCTGGTGGGACAACTTCTGGCAAGACATTCGCTACGCCGCGCGCATGTTGCGCAAGTCTCCCGGCTTTGCCGCTATCGCCATCTTGACGATTGCATTGGGTATCGGCGCAACCACCGCGATTTTCAGCGTGGTGGATGCAACGCTGCTGCACCCGCTGCCGTATCCGCATCCGGAGCAGCTCGTAACCATCCAGGACGATCTTCCCGGCGTGGGCGCGCGCGACGTGGGAATCTCCGTGCCGGAATGGCACGATTTTCAGCGTTCCGGCATTTTTCAATATGTTTCGGCGCTCGGCGGCGGGGACACCAATCTGACAGGCGCGTCCGAGCCTGCGCGAATTCGCCTTCTTACAATACCGCCGAACTACTTTGCGCTGTTGGACGTGAAACCGCGGTTGGGCCGCTCATTCGATCCCGAGGATCAGACTCCCGGATTCAACCTGGAAGTTCTCATCAGCGACGGATTGTGGAAGCGGGCCTTCGGAAGCGATCCGCATATTCTGGGCAAAAGTGTGCGGCTGGACAACGATTTGTATCGCGTGGTCGGCGTCATGCCGCCGGGTTTTCACGATCCGGGAGCAACAGCCGAGGAAAGCAACACTGACGTTTGGGCTGCGGCAGGTTTTGCCGGCCCGCCTGCTCCGCCTCCTCAACGCAATTTGCGCATCCTTCCGGGAGCCATCGCGCGAATCGCACCTGGACTGACGATTGCCGCGGCGCAGAGCCGGTTAGACGCGTTGGTAGCATCTTTGCAGAAAGAATACCCGGACGATTATCCGCTGCAGAGCGCATGGCAAGTGCGGTTGGTGCCGCTCGCGGAGACGGTGGTCGGCAACGTTCGCCAGTCGTTGATTCTGTTGCTTGGCGCTGTGGGATTGGT
>PLZZ01000202.1:4488-8048 GCA_003153585.1 Acidobacteriota bacterium
ATTCTTTTTTGCGCCAAGGGCTTTCTGCTGCAAATCATGCCCGACAGTCTGCCGCGGCTCAACGAAGTATCCATCAACTGGTCGGTCTTGCTTTTCGCCCTCGCCGCCTCGCTCGTCGCCGGAATGATTTTCGGTTTGGCTCCGGCGCTGCATGCAGGCCGGGTCGATTTGATTCCTATGCTCAAACAGGAAGCGCGAGGCTCGACTTGCTCGGGAGAACAAGCGCGCACACGCCGCGTGTTGATGGTCACGGAATTTGCTCTGTCCCTTGTGCTGATGATTGCCGCCGGCCTGCTGCTGCGCAGCTTTTGGGATTTGTTGAATGTGCGCCCGGGATTCAATCCCCAGAGTGTGATGGCAGTGCGCACGTGGCTGCCCGTACCAAATGATCCTGACAGTGACATTTACAAAACGTCGGCTCAGGAAGCGCCGTTCGTCCGCGAAATACTTCGTCGTGGCCGCACGCTGCCCGGCGTGGAAGAAGTAGCCGTTGGGGATATAGCGGCCGTTCCATTGGGCCACGATCGAAACGATCTGAACCCATTCTCCTTGATCCTCGAAGGCCGCGAAAATCAAAGCGATCAGCCTCCTTTGGTGAACGCCACAGAAGTAACGCCATCCTATTTCCACTTGATCGGCATGACGCTGCAGCGCGGTCGTTTCTTGAGCGAGACCGACAACGAAACTGCTCCGGCTGTAGCAGTCATCAACGAGGCCTTCGCGCGTACCTACTGGCCGAACGACGACGCTGTTGGCAAACATCTCAAGCTAAACAACGCCCGCGGAACCACGACCAAGCCTTCCTGGACCACAGTGGTCGGCGTGATCGCGGATGCTCGAACAGAATCACTCGCGGAATCGAGCGTTCCGCAAATCTACGTGAGTGTGTACCAGGACCGACCCAAAGATCTGGCGATATTTTTGCGCGGACGCCTGGACTCCGCCGCTACTCCCGCAGAGTTGCGCGAGCAGATCCAGTTGATCAATCCCGAGCTTCCGGTTTTTGGCGCGCGGATGCTGAAGGACGTGGTGACTGCCTCTCTCTCCGAGCGGCGATTTTCGATGGAAATGGTTGGCCTGTTCGCTCTCACGGCATTGCTTCTGGCGGGTCTCGGAATTTACGGAGTGATTTCGTACTTGGTCAGCGAGCGCACGCACGAGATCGGCATTCGCCTCACGCTGGGCGCGCAAAGCCGGAACATCCTGCGCATGGTTCTACGCCAAGGCTTGGGCCTCGCCATTGCCGGCGCTGCGGTGGGGCTTGTTTGCGCGCTGATCGTTTCGCACTTGATGGCTGGGCTGCTTTACGGCGTGAGGCCCACGGACCCGCTGACGTTTGCGGGCGTTGCGCTGCTTCTGATCGGTGTCGCTCTGCTCGCTTGTTATATTCCGGCGCGGCGAGCGATACGCGTCGATCCGCTGGTCGCGCTGCGGCACGACTGACTGGGCGGACGAATCTGATTGAACTCAACAATCACGTTGTGCGGCTTAGTGCTCGTTCAAGAAACACAGAGGGGAGGATGAACCCATGAAAACGAACCATCTATCGCCGGCCATGCTGCTCAATCGCTGGAAATTCAAAAGATGGACAGTTTCCGCCATCGCCCTGGTTTCCTTTGCCGCTGGATCGCTCGTTACTGCCCGCCTGGTGCACATTAACCAAGTGAGGGCCGATAGCAATCGAGTCTTTGAACTTCGCGTTTATCACACTGTTCCGGGCAAAGTGCCGGAGCTGGAGACACGGTTTCGCGACACAACTTCAAAGATCCTCGCCAAACACGATCTGAAGGTTGTGGGCTACTGGGTGCCCGAGGGTGCTCCCGCTTGGGACAACACGTTCATCTTTATGCTGGCTCATTCCAGCCGGGAGGAAGCGAAAAAGAACTGGGATGCGTTCCGGGCAGACCCAGAATTTCAAGAGGTGCTCAAAGCCGAGCAGGCCAACAAAACGGTGGAAAAAATAGACGAGACCTACATGCGTCCGACGGATTTTTCGCCGATGAAGTAGCACCGGTTGCTTGGTGGGGTATTTGCGGATGAACGGAATTGTGCCGCCAGCCAGCGGGGGGCAGTCAGATTGATTGCCGGAATTGCCATAACCCCGAAGATTCGAAACACGCGAGAAATAAAAAGGGCGGCCCGACGGATTGCATCGGACCGCCCTTGAATCTGCACCCGAAGCTTTGGATGCGATTTAGTACATTCCGCCCATACCGCCGCCGCCGGGCATACCGCCGCCGGCTCCGCCTGCTGCGCCCTTCTTTTCGTCTTCCTTGATGTCGGCCACCAAAGCTTCGGTGGTGAGCATNNAGGCCTGCGATAGAAGCTGCGTTTTGCAGAGCGAGACGAGTGACCTTGGCCGGGTCGATTACGCCAGCCTTGACCAGGTCACCGTACTCACCGGTGTCGGCGTTGAAGCCGAAGTTGTCGTCTTTCGATTCGCGGATGCGGCCAACCACCACAGCGCCTTCACTGCCGGCGTTGTGAACGATTTGACGCATGGGCTCTTCGAGAGCGCGCTTCACGATGTTGACGCCGATGGCTTCGTCATCGTGCAGCTTGAGCTTTTCGAGCGCGGAGATGCAGCGAACGAGAGCTACGCCGCCGCCGGGAACGATGCCTTCCTCGACCGCCGCGCGTGTGGCGTGCATGGCGTCCTCAACACGAGCCTTCTTTTCCTTCAGCTCGGTCTCGGTTGCAGCGCCGACTTTAATCACGGCGACGCCGCCCACCAGCTTAGCCAACCGCTCCTGCAACTTCTCGCGGTCGTAGTCTGATGTGGTGTCTTCCACCTGGGTACGAATCTGCCGAACGCGGCCTTCGATCTCGCTGGATTTCCCGCCGCCTTCAACGATCGTGGTGTTGTCCTTGTCGATGGTAACTTTCTTTGCGCGGCCCAAATCTTCGACCTTCACGTTCTCGAGCTTGATCCCGAGGTCTTCCGTGATGGCCTTGCCGCCCGTCAGCGTGGCGATATCTTCCAACATGGCCTTGCGACGGTCGCCGAAGCCGGGAGCTTTCACCGCAGCGCACTGCAGCGTGCCGCGGAGCTTGTTGACCACGAGTGTCGCGAGCGCTTCGCCCTCAACGTCCTCTGCGATGATCAAAAGCGGCTTGCCCATCTTGGCGATCTGCTCGAGCAAAGGAAGCAAATCTTTCATCGAGCTGATTTTCTTTTCGTGGATGAGAATGCGGACGTCTTCGAGCACGCATTCCATTCTTTCGGGGTCCGTGACGAAGTAGGGCGAGAGGTAACCGCGGTCGAACTGCATTCCTTCGACCACTTCCAGCGTCGTTTCCATGGTCTTGGATTCTTCCACGGTGATGACGCCGTCCTTGCCGACTTTCTTCATCGCTTCGGCGATGATTCCGCCGATGTGACGGTCGTTGTTGGCGCTGATCGTGCCGACTTGCGCGATCATGTCGCCCTTCACGTCCTTGTGGAACTTCTTGATTTCCTCGACGCAAACTTCCACGGCCTTTTCGATGCCGCGCTTCAGGGCCATCGGGCTTGCGCCGGCCGCTACCGTCTTCACGCCTTCGCGGAAGATGGCTTGTGC
>PLZZ01000202.1:8060-13768 GCA_003153585.1 Acidobacteriota bacterium
TTGCGGCCCTTGGGGCCCAGCGTGATCTTCACGGCATCCGCCAATTGGTTGACGCCGCGCAAGATGGCCTGGCGTGAATTTTCACCAGTCACGATTTGCTTTGCCATAATTCTCGTTCCTCCTAATTTATACGGAATTGTTATCCGGGTGGCTCAGGCCCCGATGGAGTCGGAGTGAAGCCGATTCCGGAAGTTACTTTTTGCCGCCAGCCGCTTTGGCTTGGCCGCCGATCTTCGCGAGGATTTCATCTTCCTTCATGATCATGTATTCCTCGTTGTCGATCTTGATGTCGTTGCCGCTGTACTTGCCGAACAGAATTTTGTCTCCGGGTTTCACGTCGAGCGGAATCCGGGTACCTTTTTCTATGCGGCCTGCTCCTACGGCAATCACTTCACCTTCTTGTGGTTTCTCTTTGGCCGAGTCAGGGATGATGATGCCGCCCTTTACGGTCTCTTTTTCTTCCAGCCGCCGCACTAACACACGGTCGTGTAGTGGCGTAATGTTGACTGCCATTTGTGCATTTCCTCCGGTGGAGAACTTAGTATCGCTCGGGGAGAAGGGCTGTCTGCCGAAGCGTTAGCACTCCTCTCGAACGAGTGCCAATAGTAGCATGTGGGCACTTGGTGTCAAGCATAAAGCTGACAATTATTCACTCACATATGGATTTGGCTGCGAGCAGATTAGTAAGTGTCCTATTATCAGTGCTGTAGGGGACGAAAGGATCCTGTAGAAATTGGCAGTTGAGTCCGCGGGAGCGTCAGGGCTAGAATCCGCCTTGCTTACACCTCCCATGCTTATCGAGAAACAAATCGGCGGCTTCGTTCTCGCGGGCGGGAAGAGCTCCCGGATGGGCAGCGACAAAGCGTCGCTGGAAATTGCAGGTGCATCGCTAATCGCCCGCGCCGTTCGTCTTTTGGAGTCCGTCACCGGCAATCCGACAATCATCGCTTCGACGTCTCGTTACAGCTCGCTCGGCGCTCCGGTCGTCGCCGACGATTGGCCAGATTGCGGGCCGTTGGGCGGCATTGCGACAGTCCTTCGCGAGTCCAAGACTCCCCGGAACTTGATTATTGCCTGCGATCTTCCGTACCTAACGAAAGCGTGGCTCGATTTTCTGGTCGGGCGAGCGCTGAAATCAAGCGCGGAGGCAGTAGTGCCCATGAACGAGCGCGGCCCAGAGCCGCTTTGCGCGGTGTATCACAAAAATGCAGAGAATCGAATTCGTGCGGGTGTGGAAGGCGGGGTTCGCAAAGTGACGGACTCATTTGCTAGTATTCGCGTGGAATACCTGGAACCCAGCGAATGGAAAGCCTTTGATTCAGAAGGACTCCTATTTAAGAATATAAATTCGCCGGCGGACTACGAGGAAGCGAAAGCGCGATTCAGCGCGCAGGCAAAGCCATGAGCGACCATTACTTCGAATTTCGGAAGGTCTGCAAAGCGTTCGGCGATAACGACGTGCTGAAGGACGTAAGCTTCTTCGTGAACCAGGGCGAGACGGCCGTGATTCTTGGCCGCAGCGGCGTGGGGAAATCCGTTTCGCTGAAGCTTCTGCTCGGGTTTCTGCAGCCGGATTCGGGGCAAATCATCGTGGCGGGAAAAGACGTGACGGCATGGAGCGAAAAACAATTTTCCGAAATTCGGCGCCGGGTGACCATGGTTTTTCAGTCCGGAGCGCTGTTCGATTCGCTGACGGTGGAAGAGAATGTGGCCTTCCCGGTGGAGACGCGCGGCGGAGCCGAGGAGCAGGAAAAAGCGGAGCAGACGGTGTCGGACCTGATGAAAATGCTGGAGGTTTCGCAATTTGCAGATCGCTTGCCGTCCGACCTGGGCACGGGCATGAAACGCGTGGTAGCGATCGCGCGCGCTCTGGCGGAAAATCCGGACGCGATTCTTTACGACGAGCCGACTACCATGGTGGACCCCATCATGGCCGCGCACGTCAGCGATGTAATTGTCAAATTAAAAGCGCAGTTTAAAAAGACCTCCATCGTGGTCACGCATGATACGCATCTCGCGAGAAAACTCGCCGATCGAGTGATATTTCTCGTTGACGGCGGAGTCGGTTTTTTCGGAACCTGGCAGGAGCTGGAAAATTCCAAGGATCCTTTTCTACGGAATTTTTTAGCGCAGGATGAAATGATTCCTGCTCTGGACGCCAGCGCGTGAGCGAGGCTGCTTCAGAGAACGCCAAACCAAAACTTCCCCGGGTGATGGGTTTCTGGGACGTTCTGCTCTTCAACATCGTCACGGTGCTGGGGCCGCGGTGGATTGCAGCGGCGGCGCACAACGGCACTTCTTCCATATCCCTGTGGTTTCTGGCTGCGCTCTTATTTTTCGTGCCAACAGCGCTGGTGATCGCCGAGCTTTCCACGCGCTTTCCGCAGGAAGGCGGACTCTACGCCTGGTCGAAAGACGCATTCGGGGAATTTCACGGGTTTGTGGCCGGGTGGACCTATTGGATTTATACCCTGTTCTATTTTCCCGCGCTTTTATTCGCCAGCGCGGCGATGGCGGCTTACATCGGAGGGATTGGGTACGCTCCGCTGGCGCAGAACCGTTCGTTTTTGCTGGCGGGGTCATTCGCGCTGTTTTTTGTGGCCGTGTTCATGAACATCATCGGGCTGCGCGTGGGTAAATGGCTGCAGAACGCGGGCGCTGTTGGCACGTTCGTTCCTTTGATGATGCTGATCGTGGCCGCGGCGTGCGTCTGGTATCGCCACGGATCGACGACGCAGTTCACCTGGAGCAACATCCAGCCGCACTGGAATTGGGACACGGTGAATTTTTGGCCGCAGATCGCGTTTGCATTCGGCGGGCTGGAGCTGGTCTCGTCGATGAGCGAGGAAGTAAAAAATCCGCGAAAGACTTTTCCGCGCGCGATTCTCGGCTCGGGCATCGTAATCGCGGTGATCTATATCGCGGGAACGATCGCCGTGCTGTCGTTGATGAGCAGCGTGTCCGTGGATCCGAAAAGCGGCGTGTTTCAGGCGCTGACGATTGCTTCGGCCACTCTGAAGATTACCGCGCTGGGAATCATCGCGGCAGTGCTGGTGACCGTGGGAAATGCCGGCGGCGTGGGTTCTACGGTGGCGGGAATCTCGCGCGTGCCGTTTGCCGTCGGCGTGGATCGTTATTTGCCGCGTGCATTCGCCAAAGTGCATCCCAAGTGGCAGACACCGTACGTTTCCATTCTGGTGCAGGCCGTTATTTCCGGCGCGATTTTGCTGCTCAGCCAGATCAGTGAAACTACAGTAAGCGCTTACCAAATTCTGGTGGACGCAACCAACATCCTTTACTTCATTCCATTTCTCTATATGTATGCGGCGGTGATCAAGCTGGCGTACCGGCCGGACCGCGAAACATCAACGGCTGCGCTGATTCCCGGCGGCAAGGCGGGCGTGTGGTTCGCGGGAGGCTTGGGATTTATTATCGTTCTCGCGAGCATCATTCTTTCGGTGATTCCGCCGGGCGAGACCGCCAACAAATTGCTGTTTGAAGTGAAACTGATCGGCGGCACGGGGTTCAGCCTTCTGTTGGGCGTGATGCTTTTTGTGCGCGGAGCGCGGACCAAAGAGAAGGAACTCGGGCAGTAATTTTTGTTCTAATGCACGGCGCGGTTTTGCGTGGATTGTTTTGTGGCCAGCGAAAAGCGCGGCTCGATTTTCAGCGAGCCTGACGCTCCGCCCTGAAGAACCAGCGCTGCAACATATTCTCCCAGTGATGGGCCGTGCTTGAAGCCGTGGCCAGAGCCGCCGCCTACCAGCCAGACATTGTCGAAATCCGGATGCCGATCAATTAAGAAATCTCCGTTGGAAGTGTTTTCGTACTGGCAGACGCGCGATTCGACAATCGGCGCATTCTTCAGGGCCGGGAAACGTTCCGAAATGAAGCTTCGCGCCGCGGCTATTGCTTGCACACTGGCCATGCGAGGTTGCGTGTCGGGGTCAACGATTGGTCCGTGGTGGTCGTCGGCAACTTTGAAGCCGCGGCTTTCGAGATCGGGCATGCCGTAGAATTCGTCTTTTGAATCGATCCAGGTCGGCATAGTGGGCATAGAGAATTGCGCGTTGCCCGCGGGTACGCCGAAAAAGAAAACCTCCTGGCGCGAGGGGAATATTCGGTCGCCGAGGAGGTTAGGAAAAATCTTAGGCAGCCAGGGGCCGCAAGCGAACACGAAAGTGTTAGCCGAGAGCGTCTGGCCACTGGCAGTTTTTACCGCCGATAGCCGCCCGCCGCCCGAGGGCGCAAGAGCTGCTTCAGAAATGTAGCTCACACCGATCTTCTGCGCCTGCGCGACCACGGCCTGCACGGCCCTTCGAGCCATTAGCACGCCGCTCTCGGGTTCGAAGATTCCCCAGGCGCCGTCCTCGAAGAAAATCTGCGGAAAGCGGCGGCGCATTTCATCGGGCTCGAGCTTCTCAAATTTCGCGCCGGCATCCTGCATCATCTTCATGCTNNTAAATTTCGTCCGCGCCGTAGCCCATGCGAATGATGCGCGATTCGCCGCCCGAGCTTGCGCGTGCGTTGGCGGGTCCATAAGCATCGAGTAGTAAAACGCGCGCGCCGGACTTCTGCAGGCAGTAGGCGGTCCAGGAGCCAAAGACTCCGGCTCCGATCACGGCCACGTCATACTTCCCGGATTCGCTCATGCGTGTCTCCCCTGACTTTCCCGGCGCGTTCTTCAAGTTGCGGCCCAAAACGGATACAGCTCCGAGAGTTTTAAGAAATTGCCGCCGCGCAATTTTCATGTGGGGCTGTTCGAACGCCGCATTCAGAAGCCCTCTTCGATCAACTGCGTGATTGTGAGACGCGAATCCGGCGATGTTTTGTGATTTGCGAGGAGGCTTTCTACATATTTTGCGAGGATGTCGGTCTCAATATTGACGGCATCGCCGGGAACCATGGTGCGCACGTTGGTGTGCTGGTAGGTGAAGGGAATGATGGCGATGTCCGCGATGCCTTCGTGCCAGCGCGCGACGGTGAGGCTGATGCCGTCAATTGAGATGGAGCCTTTTTCCGCGACGTAGCGGCGCTGGTCTTCCGGCACGCGGACGGAGAGCCACCAGTTGTCGCCTTCGGGGACGAGGCGCGTGACGCGGCCGATGCCGTCCACGTGGCCTTGAACGAAATGGCCGCCAAGGCGGGCGTTTGCGGCGAGAGGGCGCTCGAGATTCACGAGATGGCCGGCTCTTTTCTCGCCGAACGAAGTGCGGCGCAGAGTTTCGCCGGAAAGATCCGCGGAGAAATGATTCTTGTCGAATTCGACGACGGTCAAGCAGCAGCCGTTGACGGAGATGCTGTCGCCGAGTTTCGTCTCTGCAGCGAGCGCGCCGGCGCCTTCAAGGCTCACGCGGAGGCGGCCGCCGTCTTTCGAGTGCTCGAGCGATTCAATTTTTCCGACGTGCTCGGTGATTCCGGTAAACATCGTGAAAATATCCTTGGACCACGAAATCGGGTCCGGAAGTGCTCAGCGATATGTTTTTGAGCACAGGCGACTTCGGAAACCATTTTGATGGAATGCGCGCCATGGGCACGCCGCCCGTCCCCATGATTTTGGGAGCATAGAAGAGAATCATTTTGTCCACAATACCGGCTTGGAGCGCGGCGCCATTCAGGTCCGCCCCGGCTTCGAGCAAAACATTCAGAATGTCGCGGCGGCCGAGTTCGCGGAGGACAGCGCGCAAGTCCACATGGCCGCCGCGTGA
>PLZZ01000202.1:13836-14479 GCA_003153585.1 Acidobacteriota bacterium
TTCGAGCGAAGCAGCGGAAGTAAGCCAGGTAGTGGTGCCGGCGCGGGAGGCGATTTGGCCGTCGAGGGTGAGCGCGGTTTTGAGCGTGACGAAAGGAAGGCCGGTGCGAATCCACTTGGCAAAACCTTCGTTGGCCGCTTGGGCTTGTTGTGTNNGGGCCGGTGCGGCCAGTGGTGCAGCAAGGCTCCAAGGTCACGTAGAGCGTTGCGCCTCTCGCTTCTTTCCCAGCTTTTTTCAGCGCGACGATTTCCGCGTGGTCGCGACGGTCGTAGATGTGGAAGCCTTCGCCTACTACGCGGCCATTTTTTACGAGGACTGCGCCGACAATTGGATTCGGGTGCGCAAGAGCGAGACCTCTCTGCGCCAAATCGAGGGCGTGCTTCATGTACGCGTCGTGAGACGCGGCATCGGCGCTAGTCGAAGAGGGAGTTGACATAGGTTTGGGCGTCGAAGGGGACGAGGTCGTCGATTTTTTCGCCGGTGCCGACGAAGCGGATGGGCANNCCGGCGTGGCTCCAGAATTCGCGGGCTTGATTGAGGCCGTTCTGCCCGGTGGTGGCGTCGAGAACCAGGAGAACATCGTGCGGCGCGCCGTTGACGATTTTGGCGGCGGTGCGCTTCATTTTGTCCAGCTCGGCCATCA
>PLZZ01000124.1 GCA_003153585.1 Acidobacteriota bacterium
ACTCTCGATCTGGCGATAGAAGATATGAAGAGCTTTCAGAACACCGTGGACATCAGTCAAGCGCGTTACAAAGCCGGCGACATCAGCGAAGGCGACTATCTGAAGATCAAGCTCCAATTGCTGCAGTTCCAGAGCGACGTCTCACAAGCACAACTCGCCAAGATTCAAGCGCTCGTCGGCCTTCGGCAATTCCTCGGATACCAAACCGTTGGAGCGGATTACGACGTCTCCGGAGATTTCGACTACCTGCCGGTCACCATCAAACTGGAAGACTTGCAGCTAAAAGCCCTGCAGAGCCGCGCCGATCTGCGCGCCGCGCAACAAGGCCTGATCGCCGCCAAGAGCCAGCACGAACTGGCCAAGGCCAACGGGAAAGTGGATGTGACTGGCACATTCAATTACGACCATGTAAGCGAGACNNCAGGGCGAAATCGCGCGCACGAATTACGCAATCAATCAGGCGCAGGAGCTGGAACTCGCCGCCAACGATCAGGTGATGAGCGATGTCCTGAACGCCTACGAGGCAGTCCGCGACAACGACCAGGTCATCTCGCTCTATCGCGCTGGATACCTCGACGCAGCGAAGCAATCGCGCGACATCACCGAATACTCATACAAGCGAGGCGCCGCAAGCCTGCTGGATTTTCTCGATGCCGAGCGCAGTTACCGGGCCACCGAGCTGGCCTATCGCCAGTCTCTCGCTGCTTATTTGACGGCGGTCGAGCAGCTTCGCGAGGCCGTAGGAGTGAGGAGTTTGCCATGAACAATTTACGAATCCTAAAAGGAGCGGCCTACATAGGGCTCGCGGGCGCGCTGGCTATTTTGCTCGCTGGCTGCAGCTCGGAACGCGGCGCGAATGAAATGACGTCTTACTCTTCGAATGAATCGAAGACCGATACGGCTTCGTTATTCACCATCCCTCAGGATCAGATGTCGCACGTGCAGGTTGTAACCGTGCAAGCCTCGAAGCTTACGCGCACGCTGCGTCTCACCGGAGCTGTGGCTTATAACGCATTCAGTACCACCCCCGTGATTACCCAAGTGGGAGGGCCCGTCGCCAAGATTCTGGTAGTCCCCGGCGACCGCGTCAAACGCGGGCAGCCGCTCTTGGAAGTCAGTAGTCCGGACTATTCGCTGCTGCTGGCTGCCTATTTGAAGGCACGGGATACATTTCGCGTGGCGGATAAGAATTACGAGCGGGCCCAGGACCTTTTTGCCCATCACGCCATCGCGGATCGAGACCTGCTCCAGGCTGAGTCCGATCGCATACAAGCTCAGGCGGATTTGAGCGCGGCCCAGGAGGGAATGAGAATTCTGGGAATACCTAAGCCGGAAGATCTGGAGAAATCTCCCATCTCTGCGCAGATTCCGTTGCTGGCGCCCATCGGCGGAGAAATCGTGGAACGCCTCGTTTCGCCCGGCCAGGTAATGCAAGCGGGCACCACTCAGGCCTTCACCATTTCGGACATGAGCACCGTCTGGGTGATGGCCAATATTTATCAGGGCGACCTCGCCTACGTGAAAGATGGCGACCCAGCTACCATCACCACCGATTCCTATCCCGATAAATTTTCCGGCAAGATTTCTTTTATCTCTCCGGCGCTCGACCCCAACACGCGCACTTTGCAAGCCCGCATCGTGGTCGATAACCCCGGCGGAAAATTAAAGAAGGATATGTACTGCGTCGCGACCGTGACTGCCGGAACGATCTCGAACGCGATTGCCGTGCCCGATTCTTCGATCCTGCGCGACGACGAAAATCAGCCATTCGTTTACGTGGCTTCCAACTCCAATCAATTCGGCCGGCGCCCCGTTGATATTGGACAAACTGAAAATGGCCAAACGCAAGTTCTAAAAGGGCTCTCCCCTGGAGATAAAGTGGCCGCGAATGGCAGCTTATTTCTGCAATTCGCCAATTCGTTTCAGCACTAGAACGGCAAAATCTCGATGATTAATCGAATCGTCCAATTCGCGCTGAAACAGAGATTCTTGGTCCTGATGCTGGTCGGTTTCATCGTGATCGCGGGCGGCTTTTCGTTCCGGCGCATGCCTGTGGATGCGTATCCCGATTTATCGCCGCCCATGGTCGAGATCATTACCCAATGGCCCGGGCACGCGGCGGAAGAAATCGAGCGTCTAGTGACGCTGCCTACCGAAGTGGAAATGAATGGCGTGCCGAAAATGGCCATCCAGCGCTCGATTTCGCTGTACGGCCTCTCGGACGTGATACTCACCTTCGACGAAGACACCGACGATTATTTCGCCCGTCAGATCGTCTTCCAGCGCCTGAGTGAGGTGAATTTCCCCACGGGGGTGCAGCCCACGCTCGCTCCTCTATCCAGCCCTTCCGGTCTGGTGTATCGCTACGTGCTGGAAAGCCCGGATCGTTCTCCGCAAGAGTTAAAAACGTTTGAAGACTGGGTGATCGAGAGGCAATACAAGCAGGTGCGCGGAGTCGCGGATGATTCCGGATTCGGCGGAACGGTAATGCAGTATCAAGTCTTGCTCGATCCCGCAAGACTCTACGGCTACCACATCACGGTTCCCACCGTGATTCAGCAGCTCAGCCTGAACAATGCAAATACGGGCGGCGGATTTTATTCGCAGGGAGAGCAGTTTTACTACGTGCGCGGCCTCGGACTACTCAGGGATGAAACGGACATCGGCAAAGTGATCATCGGTGCGCAGAACGGCGTCCCGGTGCACGTTCGAGATGTGGGCGACGTTGTGATCGGCCACGCTCCACGCCTGGGCCAATTCGGATTTAACAAGAACGATGACGCGGTCGAAGGCGTCATCATGATGCTCCGCGGCGAGCAAACCCAGAACGTTCTGAAGGGTGTGGAAGAAAAAACCAAGGAACTGAACGAACATATTCTTCCTCCGGACGTAAAAGTGCGTCCCTATTACGACCGTAGTGATCTGGTACGGCTCACGATCAGCACGGTGGAAGACAATCTGCTGCTGGGCATGACCTTGGTGCTGATCGTGCTTGTCTTCTTTCTGGTCAGCATGCGCGCCGCCGTCATTGTGGCTCTGACCATTCCTCTCGCTCTGCTTTTCGCCTTCATTTTTTTGCACGCCAATGGCGTGGCCGCAAATTTGCTTTCTATCGGCGCGATCGACTTTGGGATCATCATTGACGGCACGCTCGTGATGGTCGAAAACATCTATCGCGAGCTGGGACTGCGCGAAGGGCTGCAATATAACCTGCAGGAAGTTATCTTGGCCGCAGCCAAAGATGTGGATCGCCCCATTTTCTACTCCGTAGCGGTCATCATCGCCGGTTACATTCCGATCTACGCGCTGAGCGGGCCCTCGGGAAAACTGTTCCACCCGATGGCGGACACCATGTCTATCGCCTTGGTCGGCGCGCTCATCCTTACGCTGACCTTCGTCCCGGTGATGTGCTCTTACTGGTTTAAGAAAGGCGTGCGGGAGCGCAGAAACAAAGCTTTCGAATGGATCAAGAATGAATATGCATCGGAGCTGAAGTGGTTTCTCGATCGTCCCTGGTTCGCGATTTTGGGATGCACCGCGATTCTGGCGGTCAGCCTGCTGTTGGTTCCATTCATAGGCGGCGAATTCATGCCGCACCTGGATGAAGGCGCCCTCTGGGTGCGAGCGACGATGCCGTACACGATTTCGTACGAAGAGGCGGCCAAGATCGCCCCTCAGATTCGAGACCTCTTAAGTAAATACCCGCAAGTCACCGAAGTCGGTTCCGAACTCGGCCGGCCTGACGATGGCACGGACCCAACCGGCTTTTTCAATTGCGAATTCTACGTGGGCTTGAAACCTTATAATGATTCCACTTGGAAGACAGGCTCCATACACAACAAGCCGGAGCTGATCGAAGATTTGCAAAAGAAGCTGGAAAGTTATCCCGGAATAATTTTCAATTACACGCAGCCCGCCGAAGACGCCGTGGACGAAGCGCTCACGGGACTAAAAAGCGCGCTGGCGGTAAAAGTTTACGGATCAGATTTGAATGTGCTGCAGGAAAGGGCGCTCGAAATAAAACGGCGCCTTTCGCAGGTTCGTGGCTTCACGGAGCTGACCGTGGTGCGCGAACTGGGCCAACCCAGCCTTATCGTGCAGGTAGATCGCGACAAAATTGCGCGTTACGGCATCAATGTCGCCGACGTCGAGGGTGTAGTGCAAGCCGCTGTCGGCGGACAGGCCGCCACCCAAGTGATTCAGGGTGAAAGACTATTCGATCTTGTCGTGCGCATGAAGCCCGAGTTCCGCGAAAACGCCCAGCAAATCGGCAATCTGTTAGTCGGCACGCCCACAGGCCAGCAAATTCCTCTGAGCGAGCTTTCGGATATTCGCGAAGCCAACGGCGCTTCCTTTATTTATCGCGAAAATAATTCGCGCTACATCGGCGTGCAATACAGCATCGAAGGACGCGATCTCGCAAGCGCGGTGAAAGACGGCCAGCGCGCTATCGCTGATATCCAAAAGTCGCTGCCGGCGGGCTACCGTCTTGCTTGGGGCGGCGAATACGGCGAATTCCTCGCAGCCATGAGCCAGATGTACGTGGTTGCGCCCCTGACTGTGCTATTGATTTTCCTGATCCTGTTCGCACTCTACGGCAATGTGAAATTCCCGGTAATCGTTGTGTTGAGCGTGGTGATGACCGAGCCCGTGGGGGCCCTTATTGCCTTGAAACTCACCCATACGCCCTTTAGCGTCTCCTCTATCTTAGGGCTGCTCGTACTGATGGGTGTCTCGGTGGAAACTGCGGTCATCGATACCTCCTATATCAACAAGCTCAGGCTCGAGGGCCGCGGGATCCTCAACGCGACGTATGAAGCATCGCTCGTGCGATTCAGGCCCATCATGATGACGGCGCTGGTGGCCTGCCTGGGGCTGCTCCCGGCCGCGCTTTCCACCGGGATCGGCTCCGATTCGCAGAAGCCGTTCGCAATCGTCATCGTTGCCGGGCTTGTGTCGCGCTTGTTCTTGGGCCGAATCGTGAGTCCCGTTCTTTATAAGATGGTCGCGAAAGAGGGCGACGTCTTGCAGGTATGAGATGGAAGTATTGGCTGGGGGCCGGAGTCTTCGCGGCTTTTGTGCTCCGCCCCACGTCAAAGTTACAGCTTAGCGAGGCTATTTAGACATGTCGCGTCGGACAGCATACAGATTCCTAGCCATCCTCGTGGCGGCCGTGGTGCTGTCTTTTGCCTTTCAAGCGGCGGGCCACTGGCACAACCAGCCCTTCGAAGATCAGCACTGTCGTGTTTGTCATTTTGCTCACTCCGTAACCGTTGACTTGTCGCATGGCACCGCGCTGCCAACGCCACAAGCGATCACCTGGCTGAATCCAACCAGGTCTGTTGACCCCCAGCTCGAACTTGTCTTTCATCAAACCTCCCCACGCGCACCTCCCAGCCAGTCGTAATCCATCCTTAAAGAAAATCGGCACGGGGAGCTCTTTATTTCCGCTCGTTCGCGAGCGCTGAGTTCCGCGCAATTTCCCACCATAACGACTGGATAGCCCCACGTGGGCCTAGGGAGATTCATATGAATTGCAGAAAGCTATTTTGGATGTTGACGTCATTGTGTTTGTTAGTTTTTGGCACTGCGCACGGCGTGCAGGCGCAATCTGCGTCCATTTCTGGCACGGTCGTAGATCCGTCGGGTGGTGTAGTTGTGAATGCTACCGTCACGATTCATAACCCCGTGAGCGGATTGGAGCGTTCTGCCACGACCGATATCTCCGGCAACTTTACATTCCCGAACGTGCCGTTCAACCCCTACCACCTTTCTGTAACAGCCAAAGGATTCGAATCCTACGCCCAGGATGTGGAGATCCGGTCCGCCGTACCTTTAAGCGTTCCGATTACTCTGAAAGTCGAGGGAGCATCCAGCACCGTAACCGTAGAGGGTGGAGGCGACCTCTTGGAGAACGATTCCACGTTTCATACGGACGTGGACCGCGCTTTGTTCGAGAAGCTTCCGCTCGAGAGTCAATCGTCGTCGCTGAGTTCGCTCGTCACTCTGACGACTCCCGGAATCGCGGCGGACTCAAACGGGCTGTTCCACGGGCTTGGCGACCACGCGGAGAATTCATTCTCCGTTGACGGCCAGCCCATCACCGATCAGCAGAGTAAGGTTTTTTCCAACCAAATTCCGATCGATTCGATCGATTCGCTGGAAGTCATTTCCGGCGCACCGCCCGCCGAATTCGGCGGCAAGACCAGCGTTGTGATTGTCGCTACCACACGGTCGGGTCTCGGCGTTACCACTCCTCATGGCGCCGTCACGGCTTCTTACGGGGCGTTTGGCTCCTCCAGTGCCGGCTTCGACCTTTCCTACGGAAGCCAGAAATGGGGAAATTTCATCGCGGTTGACGGACTGAACAGCGGCCGGTTTCTCGATCCGCCCGAGTTCGCCGTCACCCATGACAAAGGCAACCAGGAAAACATTTTCGATCGGGTGGACTACCAAATCTCAACCGGCGACTCGATTCATTTGAACCTCGCTTACACGCGTTCCTGGTTCCAGACGCCGAATTCTCTCGACGCTCAATTCGCTTCCCCTTGGTTCGGAGTCGTCGTTGACAACGGCGGCCTGGGGCCAAACGGAGAGCCCGTCGGCCCGACGGACCAACGCTCAAAAATCGAAACCTTCAACATCGCTCCTTCCTGGACGCGCTTGATCAGCTCCAATACCGTCTTGACCGTCGGCGCTTTCGTCCGGCGCGATGCTTACAATTACTATCCCAGCGAAAATCCCTTCGCGGATCTCGGGCCGCCAAGCCTTCAGCGGGAAACGGTCGCTCAGAATCGCACGCTCACCAACGCAGGTCTTCGCTCGAGTATTTCCTACGTGAAGGGCATCAACAACATCAAGGCGGGCGTCACCTACGAGCAAACATTTCTGAACGAGGACGACCACTTGGGGATTGTTGATCCCACTCTCAACGCGCCGTGCTTGACGCTCAGTACCGCTGCCGATCCGAACGTCCCGGTTCAAGGGTTCACCGACCCGTCCCAGTGCGCGGCCGCTGGATTCGCGGAAAACGTCTCGGCGGTGAATCCGAACGCGCCTAACACGCCACAGTTCCCTGCGTTCAACTCGGTCTTGCTGCCATTTGACCTGACGCGCGGAGGAGGGTTGTTCGCATTTAACGGACACACAGATGTGAAAGAACTCGCTCTCTACGTCCAGGATACGATCACGTGGAGAAACTGGTCGTTCAACCTCGGCATCCGCGGCGACTTGTACAATGGTTTGACCACCGCACGCCAAGCGGAACCTCGCCTCGGCGTCGCCTATAACTTCAAACCGACCAGTACTGTTCTTCGCGTTTCCTATGCGCGAACTCTTGAAACTCCCTTTAACGAAAACCTGGTGCTCTCCAGCATCGGGTGCCAGTCGGACGTCCTGAATCCCTTGCTTCTCTGTTCTTCAAACTCGTTGACGCCAGTGACTCCCGGCTATCGCAATGAATTCCATGCCGGTCTGCAACAAGCGTTCGGCAAGTATTTTGTTCTCGACGGCGAGTACATCTGGAAGTACACCCACAACGCCTACGACTTCAGTGTTTTGGGTAACACGCCGATTACTTTCCCGATCGAGTGGGACCGCTCCAAGATCCCCGGATTCGCGGTCCGCGGATCAGTCCCGAATTTTCACGGTTTGACGGCCCTGGTCGTGATGTCCAGCGTGGCTGCCCGGTTCTTTACCCCGCAGGTCGCCGGAGCCGGAGCAAATCCCACGGCGCCCTCAGGCGTATTTCGCATCGATCACGACGAGCATTTCAACCAGACCACCCACCTGCAATACCAACCCTGGAAGAAGCTTCCTTGGGTCGCCTTCAATTGGCGATACGACAGCGGGCTGGTAGCTGGCGCCACTCCGTGCTTCGGCCTAGAATCAACCAACGATTGCCCAGGCTCGTTTGTGCAAAACGGCGTGCAGATGGTGTCCCTGATAGCGAGCAACGTAGGCGGAGTGCCCTTGAGCGCCGATCAGGAGTTTGAGGCCGGATTCACCTGTAACGGCGTGCACGCTATACCGCCCAGCGCGGCAAATCCTGCCGGTATCCCGTTAAGCTCAGGTGGCGTAGTCGGAGTCTGCCCCGCTGCGCAGTTCGGGTCCACGCTGATAAAAGTGCCGGCGCCAAACAAAGAAAATGATGACTCCAACCCTCCGCGCATCCAACAGCGCAGTCTTTTTGATGTCGCCGTGGGCCATGACAATTTATTTCGCGGGGACCGCTACAAGTGGAGTGCCCGCTTGGAGGTCATTAATCTGACCAATAACTTCGCACTCTACAACTTCCTTTCCACCTTCAGCGGCACGCACTACGTCTCACCGCGGGCGATTACGGCTCAGATCGGTTTCCACTTCTAGGGGGTTTCAGGCGACGGGGGAAGGTGGGCTATTACAGACACATTCCCCCGTCCCCTGATCATTCTGTTTGGTTGTCGTATCGCTCCGCCTAATCCTCCGGAAGCTGCCATTACAGAATCTTTACAATTCTGTACTTGACAGCCAGTATCAACTGGAATAGCCTCCCTAGTTGTAAATCAGTTGCAACTGGAATGTTCAGGCTGCTTCCCATCCCCGTAGCGCGGGGAAAGCTACTTCCGCGGCGCGAACATAGACATGTGGAGATATCGTTCGTGGAATTAGAACCAATCCGGTTTTTGCCTTCGGCCAAGCGTTCTCTGCGAAGAACTCGATTCAACATGCTCCGCTGTCTTTTCCTCGCGCTCATTCCATGCTTTGCCTTCGTGACCTGGGCCGGCGTGGGAGGAAATATTTCCGGTACCGTGAGGGATTCCAGCGGAGCCGTTGTGTCGAAAGCCACGGTGACGGTCACCAACACAGATACGGGGGTTGCACAGACGGTTTCGAGTGATGACAAAGGCGCTTATTCGTTCCTCAACCTCCCCGTCGGCCACTACAGTTTCGCGATTACACTAGCGGGTTTCAAACCCTATAAGCTCTCCGGCGTGGTGATTAACGTGAACGACGCGCTGCTGATTGATCCGGTTCTCCAGGTCGGTGAAAAGAACGATTCGGTCTCAGTCAGCGACAATGCTACCCATGTGGAGACGGTCAGCACCCAGATGGGCGAAGTCATCACCGGGGCCCAGATGACCGCGGTGCCGTTAAACGGCCGCAGTTATACCGACCTGCTCGCGCTTCAACCCGGAGTTGCTCCGGTCACATCCATCACATCCGAGACCGTTCAAGACGTGGGTGCCAGCGCACTCGCTCCCTCCGGCGATTTAAATCCCGGAACAATTTCCATTAACGGCCAGCGGGAATTTGCAAACGCTTTTATCGTGAACGGAAGCGACGTCGAAGAAGACGTCAACATGGGCGCGGCCATCATTCCCAACCTCGACTCCATCTCCGAATTCCGCATTCTCACCGGTAATTTCGACGCCGAATATGGAGAATTCAGCGGCGGCCAAATTAATGTGGTCACCAAGTCCGGGACCAACGCATTCCATGGAGACGCTTTCGAATTCCTGCGTAATACGAATCTCGATGCGCGCAACTTCTTTTCACCCACGCGCGGTAAATTCGACCAAAATCAATTCGGCGGAACCTTCGGCGGGCCCATTCGAAAGAATAAAATATTTTTCTTCACCGACTATCAAGGCACTCGTTCGACACAGGGCGTGGATACCGGCCAGATTCCCGTGCCGTCTCTACAAGACCGCACCACGGGAAACTTCTCCGACCTACCGGACAATTCCAGCGGCTTCAATCCGCTGGGTTTCTGTGGCGCAACGCAAATGCTCGAAATCCCCTGCACTGTAAGCGGACCCAACATAGCCAACCAGCTCTCCAGCAAACTCGGCCAAACCGTGACGAGCGGCGAGCCCTACTACTTTAGTGGCCCCACGCAACAGAATCCCACTGGCGGACCATGTGTCAGCAACAATCCGGTTGGCGGTTGTGTCTTTCCCAACGCCACCGTCCCGACGAGAGCTTGGGTCGCACCCGGCACGAANNTCGGCCTTCAATCAAACCTTGCGTGACGACAAAGGTTCCTATCGGCTGGATGCCAACACTCACTGGGGTTTGCTATCCGCTTACTACTTTCTGGACGACTGGGCCCAAAACAATCCGTATCCGGTCGCACAGGGTGGAGCGAACGTCCCGGGTTTCAACGCGCTCTATTCAGGCCGCGCGCAGTTGCTCAGCCTCGGCGACACAAAAACAATGGGCACGACTGCGGTGAACGAATTGCGCTTCAGCTATCTGCGCGACGCCAATGACCTGGGCAAACCAGAGGGAGGAGTCGGCGTAAGCCTGGCGTCCCAGGGTTTCACCGTTGGCCCGGGAACTCCAGGCATCGTGCCGCTCTCGCCGAAAACCGAAGGAGTCGAGAGCGTCGGCTTTAACAGTTTTACATTCGGAACCAATACAAATGAGCTGAAGCAGTTCAACAACACTTATCAACTGCTCGACAACTTCTCCAAAGTGCTGGGAACTCACACCATCAAGGCAGGCGGCGAATTCCATTACGACCAGGTAAATGTCAATGCCGTCGCTCAGTTTAACGGAAGCTTCCTGTTCTTCGGAACCGAGACGGGATTGGACTTTGCCGACTTCCTGCTGGGAGTTCCAAGCCAATACAATCAAAGCCAGCTTCAGCCTTTCTACGGGCGAAACAACTATGTGGGGCTCTACGCGCAGGACAGTTGGCGGCTCAAACCGAATCTAACGCTCAATTATGGTTTGCGTTGGGACCGCATTGAACCGTGGTACGAGAAGTACAATCAGATCGCAACCTTCGAGGCCGGCAAGCAGTCCGTCGTTTTCCCGGGCGCTCCAGCCGGCATCCTGTACCCAACCGATCCTGGAGTTCCGCGCACTCTGGCGCCTCCCGGAAATCGCGATTTTGCTCCGCGCATTGGCCTGGCCTATTCGCCCAACGCTTCCGGAGATGGCCTATTCGCCAAAATACTTGGCGGCCCCGGCAAGACCAGCGTGCGCGCCAGCTTCGGCATGTTCTACACCGCCATCGAAGCGCTCACGCTTGGCGTTATGAGCGCCAACGCTCCTTATGGAACCACGTACACCAGCCCTGCTCCGCCGCTCTTTGCCACTCCGTTTATCACCGCATCGAGCGGCCAGAATCTTGGCCAGGTTTTCCCGGTGACGCTTGCGCCGTTAAACTCCTCCGCCAAGCATCCTGATCCCAACGTCGACTGGTCGCAGTTCGAACCCATCACCGGGCTTCCAAACTATCTCACCAGCAATCGCATTCCATACACCGAGGAGTACATGCTCTCGCTCCAGCGCGGGTTTGGAACCAATACTGTACTCAGCGTGAATTACGTGGGTACACAGGCGCATCGCCTTTTGGTGCTGGAGGAAGCAAACCCCGGCGATCCGGCGCTGTGCCTGTTTCTGAGCAACCCCGCTAATCTGGCCCCTACGAATCCTCCGCAAACTCCCTGCGGCCCTTTCGGCGAAGACACCACCTACACAAGTTCCACGGGCCAAGTGTTCCACGGCACGCGAGGGCCCTTGGGATCAAATTTCGGCAGCAATGCCAATCAAGCCACCATCGGCAATTCTAACTACAACGCACTCCAGGTCATCTTGAACCACACCAGCGGGCGCTTGAATGTGCTGGCAGGCTACACCTACAGCAAATCTCAAGATCAGTCTTCCAATCTGGGAGAAGAGGTCAATCCGATCGATCCTTCGCTCAGCAA
>PLZZ01000197.1 GCA_003153585.1 Acidobacteriota bacterium
GCAGAAATCAAAGCGAACAAGCTCTTCGCCGATTCCCCTTTGGTTCGGCAGGGCAGGCTCTCGGTCGTCCCTCTGACTGAGGCCCAATACCGCGCTTTAACAACCAGCTAAGCCCACATCCGCATTGACTTGAAACCAGTCGCATCCTAGGATGACGCGCACAGGGGGAGTGTTTGCAACCTGAAGATACGCCTGGGGCCCGTCGAGTACTGCCTACCGTAGCCATCCTGGCCGTAATTTTTTTTCTCTCGGTGGCGGGATTGCGGCCCCCTGCGCCGCAGCCGGCCAGCGCTCCTGCCGCTCAGTTTTCCGCCGCTCGCGCTCGTGAGGTTCTTAATCATCTTGTGGGCGACGGTATCCCGCATCCCACCGGAAGCGCCGCAAACGGTGTCGTTCGCGGCCGCGTCATTGATGAGCTCACCAAGCTCGGTTATCAGCCGCAGGTGCAAACTGGTTTTTCGTGTGACGAGTTCGGAACCTGCGCCACGGTTAAAAATATCCTGGCGCGGTTGGATGGAGTCGAGCCTGGCGCGTCAGTGCTGTTAGCCGCCCACTATGACTCAGTTCCGGCGGGCCCTGGAGCTTCCGATGACGGCGCGGGAGTCGCTGCCGTAATCGAGATCGCGCGCGCTCTGAAATCCACCGCAGTGCCGCGTCACTCCATCATTATTCTGATCGACGATGGCGAAGAAGCTGGTTTGCTCGGCGCGCGTGTGTTCGTAGCGGAGAGCCCTTGGGCCAAAGACGTTCGCGCGGCCGTCAACTTGGAAGCGCGCGGCACTTCCGGCCCGAGCATGATGTTCGAAACGGGCACTGCCAACTATTGGGCCGTGAAACTTTATTCACAGCATGCTTCGCGCCCTGCCGCCAGTTCGATTTTCTACCAGGCCTATAAGCAGCTGCCGAACGACACGGATTTCACCGTGTTCAAGGCCTCCGGATACCAAGGCGCTAACTTTGCCTTTATCGGGGATGTGAATCACTACCACACCCAGCTCGATAATTTCGCGAATGCCGATCCCGGAAGCTTGCAGCATCACGGGGATAACGCGCTCCCAATGGTTCTGGCCCTTGCGAATAGCGACCTTACCAGCCCACCGGTGAGAGAGGCCGTTTTCTTTGATCTCTTCGAACGTGGCGTGGTCATGTGGCCGGCGGGTTGGAGCCTTCCCGTCGCAATCGTCGCCCTGATTCTTCTGCTCTTTCAAGTTGGATGGCTGATAGCCAAAAATCGCCTCCTCCCTTCCGCGCTCCTGTGGGGATTCGTCAACTGGCTGGCGATTTTTGTCACCACCGGTGTCCTTGCATTAATCCTCCAAACAATCCTGCATGCTACCGGCGTTACGCCGACTAACTGGCTGGCCCACCCGCTTCCTTTGCAGATCGCATTCTGGTGTCTGGCCATTTCCGTGGTGACTGTCCTGTCGCTCGCCTTCGAGAGTCGTACCGGTTATTGGGGCTTGTGGGCCGGCGTGTGGATCTGGTGGACGCTGTTTTCAGTTGTGATTTCTTGGCTAAGCAGTGGAATCGCCTACATCATGCTAGTGCCGTCGTGCATCGCAGTGCTGGTCGGATTGCCATTTACGTTGCGGCGTAGCGAGCCTCGCAATGGCGTTTGGCTCTCCGCTGCTTTGCCTTTATTTGTAGCTGGCGTATTGGGTTTCGGCCACGTGATCTTGCTCTATGACGGACTGGGCATCCGCATACTTGCAGGCATCGCACTTCTCGTTGCGCTACTACTTTCGCCGCTCGCACCCCTGCTGGCCAGTTTGCGCGAGCCCAAAGGTTTTGCGCGATTTGCTCTTCCCGGCGCGGCGCTCGTAGCCACTCTGCTCGCGATTTTCGCGGCCGTTGTCGCGCCCGCGTACTCGGCCAAGGCGCCGGAACACGTCAATCTGCAATACCGCCAGGACGCCGATTCCGGCAGATCGCAATGGGTGGTCTACACGGATTCCGGCCGCCTGCCCGAGCCCATTCGAGTTGCAACAAATTTCCATCGCATAGACAAAGGTTCATTTCCGTGGGATACGCTACCCGCGTTTCTCGCCGACGCGCCGCACCTGGAAATTGCCGCACCCACCTTCACCATCCTTGAATCTTCGGAATCGGGAGGAATGCGGCACTACCGCGCTCTGCTGCGGTCTGAACGCGGTGCGCCCGAAGCTGTAGTTTTTTTCCCGCCGGATTCGGGAATCGATCACGTCCGCATACAAGACCAGCCAATTCCGCAGAAAACCGCGCGGGTCTTTCGTTATTTTAACGGCTGGGATCTGTATCGCTGCTTGACCATGACTGCGAAAGGCATTGAGGTACAGTTTGAGTTGCCTTTGGGAAAGCCGGTTGAAGTCTACGTCCTGGATCTAAGCTATGGTTTGCCTCTTGAGGGAATGTTCGTGCTGAAGTCCCGCCCACTGACTGCCACACCCTATTCCCAAGGTGACGTGACCATTCTCAGCCGTCAGGTCCAGCTGAATCCTTAATCGTTCCGCTAATTGCTCTTGCCGGCTCCCCGCTGTTTCCCGCTGGAGATGATGACGTTCCCATCATCGTCCTGCTCGGCGATAAGCGCAGGCGTTTGTATTTCCAATTTTCTCCGCGCCTGAAGCATTCGCGCCACCTCAGCCACGCGGAGTGGCCTGGCGTCCAGCTCTTCCTGCCCGGTTGCTACGGCCTGCTGGTAACTTTCAAAAGTCGAGGGAACGAACTCGCCGGGGTTTGTCCCGCTCACGTTCGCCTGCGAAGCCGAAGCCGGGGCCACGTTGTTGGCGATAGTCGAACGAGAACCGTTCATGCCACTCGCCGAATTTAATGAGCCGCCGAACTGCGCCTGCGCTGTGCCGGCCAGCAGCGCGATGCCTGCCAGCAGAATTATCTTTTTCATAATTTTTCTCTTTGGGCCCGCGCCAATTTTCGCCGCGAGCCTCCAAATCTGCCTATAGACTAACCGAACACATTTTTCAAAAAATGGTACAGACGGCCTATTGGTACTGTTCGAACCGCAAATTTTCCGTAGGAGTTCCAGTACCCGCCGGCCAGAGCATTTTCCCCCGTGTCGTATATCGGCTAGATCCGTTCAGGCTGGCCACCGCGCTAAATCCATCCGGGCAAACACTGACGGCGTACAGGAACTTCGTCGCTCCACGGAGCTTTGCTGCAAACCGATGCGTCAGTTAGAATTACACTCTTGCACGGCCCTGAAATGACTGCCATACACCTGCACAATACGCTGACGAACCGCTTGCAGCCTCTGGATCCAGTCCATAAAGGCGAGGTTCGCATGTACACCTGCGGGCCCACCGTGTACGACTTTGCGCATATTGGGAATTTCCGAACGTTCGTCTTTCAGGATGTTCTCCGGCGTTTCCTTCAATCTCGCAAATACCGCGTGCTTCAGGTCATGAACTTAACGGACGTGGACGATCGCATCATCCAGAAGGCCGCGGCCGCCGGAGTGAGCATCCGCGAGTACACCGAAAAATACGTCCAGGCATTTCTCCAGGACATGGACGCTCTGCATCTGGAAGTTCCTGAAGAGCTCGTTCGCGCCACCGACCACATCGAAGACATGGTCGGCCTGATCGAGCGCCTTCAAAAAAAAGGACTGACCTATTCGAGCGAAGGCTCGATTTATTACAGCATCGCAAAATTTCCGCATTATGGACGGCTCTCAAAGATTGACCTGGCCGGGATGAAAACCGGCGTGCGCGTTGACGTTGATCAGTANNATCGGCCCAGGCCGCCCTGGCTGGCACATCGAGTGCTCCGCGATGGCTATGAAATATTTGGGAGACACCCTGGACATCCACACCGGCGGCGTGGACCTTGCATTCCCGCATCACGAAAACGAAATCGCCCAAAGTGAAGCGGCGACAGGCCATCCCTTTGTCCGGCTTTGGCTTCACGCGGAACACTTGATCATCGACGGCGAAAAAATGTCGAAATCGCTCGGAAACTTCTTCACCCTGCGCGATCTTTTCGCCAAAGGCCACAAGCCCTCCACCATCCGTTTTCTGCTGCTCTCCGTTCCGTACCGCCGCCAGCTTAATTTCACCTCGGACAGTCTGAAGCAGGCGGAAAGTTCGGTCGCGCGCCTTCGAAATTTTGTCTCGCGATTGAAGGTGGAGCAATTTCCTGCTGGATCGAGGGCGGAAATCCTCAAACGTGCCGAAAAGGCCGAGACGGATTTCGACGCTGGGCTGGCCGGCGACTTAAATACGGCAATGGCCTTGGCCGCGGTTTTCGATCTGGTGCGCGACATAAATACGGCCATGGACCGCGGCGAATTCCTGCAGCAGGACGCTCCGCGCGTCGTCGCCACCATGGAGAAAGTAGATGCCATCCTGGCCGTGCTCGCGGATGATGACGATGAGAAGCTCGCCAAGCTCGGTTTTGGTCAGTCACAAGAGCGAATGCCCGCGGAACGCATCGAAGCGCTAATCGAGGAACGCAATGCGGCAAAGAAGCGTCGAGACTTCAAACGCAGCGATGATATCCGCCAACAGCTCGCCGATTCTGGTATCATAGTGGAAGACACGAAAGACGGAAGTGTCCGCTGGAAGTACAAATGAAGATTTCAACGAAATACATCCTGTCGCTGCACAGCCAGCCTTCCCACGAACGCCCGAACCTCTTCGGCGTCGATTAAGTCCTTCTTCCTCCATCTGTTTGTTCCTCGCGTGCAGAAACTTGTGCGCGTTTTTAAATAAAGATTTCATAAATCTGCTTCCTGGAGGAAGACATGCAAGCGACCGAGACAAATATTGAAACCAAGCTTCCGCACCTGGTTACTCCGCTGCCGGGCCCCAAAGCCCAGCAGGTTGTAGAGCGCGATGGGCGCGTAGTTTCGCCTTCTTACACGCGTGATTATCCGCTCGTCGTCAAAAGAGGCCGCGGCGCGGTGATTGAAGACGTGGACGGCAACTCGTTCCTCGATTTTGCTGCAGGCATCGCTGTCGTTTCCACCGGCCACTGCCACCCTGAGGTTGTCGCCGCAATTCAAAAGCAAGCCTCCGAATTGATTCACATGTCCGGCACGGATTTTTATTATCCCAACATGGTGGAGCTGGCCGAGAAGCTTGCTTCCATTGCGCCTGGCAAGGAACCCAAGCGCGTTTATTTCGGCAATTCNNGTTGCGTTTCACGGTGCATTCCACGGACGCACCATGGGCGCGCTTTCACTCACCGCCAGCAGGGCAGTCCAGCGCAAAGGATTTGGCACTCTACTCTCCGGCGTATTTCACATGCCGTTCCCGGACACCTACCGCGGCACCTACGGAATCCGTCCGGAGAACGCGTCCGCCGATTGCCTTTCGTATCTCGAAAATGAACTCTTCCGCCGTCGTGTAGATCCCGACGAAGTAGCCGGAATTTTCATCGAGCCGGTCCAAGGCGAAGGCGGTTATTTGCCCGCCCCCGCGGAATTCCTGC
>PLZZ01000007.1 GCA_003153585.1 Acidobacteriota bacterium
AGACGTCATGTTGAAACCCGCCGTTCCGTGTGCCCACAAAATTAAGTCGAAACCCCGCGCTTCCGGCTTTTCGTAAGGTGGCATTTGGGCGGTCACCGGCGGAGACGGCGCAAGGCGTCGCCTGCGGCGAGTCCCACGCGGGACGAAAGAATCGCGATAACGAATGCGATCGCTATCCCGCGGAGAAGGAGCGCGAAGGTGGCCTCGCGGTCGATGAATTCGAATTGAAAGTGGTACTCCGAGGGCGGGACTCCGTAAGAAAAATAATTTTGGCCGAATATCCAATTGCGGGCGGCTGGAGCAATCAAGAAATTGCCAAGCGGCCAATGGACGATGAGCATTACCACGAGATATGCGGCGCCCAACATCACAGCCAGCAACCACTTGTTTTTCTGCGCGTAACGATTTAGAAGAAAATCGATAGCGAGCGCCGGAATTACAATCAGCACAGGAAATTCCAACGGGATCATGTGTGTCACGTTGGTGTACACGGGGCCGAGCTTCGGCGTTGCGGGAAACAGCGGCAAGCCCCAGAGCTGCGCCAAGTGAATGGCGGTGTAAATCGCGGCGACCACGGTAGCGCCCCATCGATAGCCGCAACCACGCGCCAGTGCCACCAGAATCAACGGCACACCGAGCGAAACTGCGAGGTAGAAAGTGGCGCCGTGCATCTGGTCGCCAGAGCTGTATTCAGAGACGAAGAGCAAATGAAGAGCGAGCAGCACGCCGCCGAGATACAGATACATGCGCAGAAGATTTTTTCTCTCGGTGCCTTCGGCGCGATTCATCTGGCTGGCGAGAAGGAGCAGCGCGCCTACGCCGACCCCCAGAATTCCGATTCCCAGGACCATATGGGGCGGACTGACGATCTGGACGTCGAGGCCGAAGGAGTTGTGCCACCAGTTGTCGAAGGGCGCGGAGGTGACCATCACAACTCCGCCCCAGCAAGCCATGAATGCGCCGAGGGGCCCGCGGAATCCCCAAACTTTTACGGAAGCGGCCTTGGCAACGGGATCGCTGCCCCAAGTNNATGCTCATGTGCCAGGAGATGTCCCAGTAGAGACCGAAGACGATGGAGGAGACGCCCACTAGGCCGCACCAGATGTACCAAGGAGCGGCATGGGATCGGACGCGGGAGATCGCGGGATAGGGAATCGCGGCGTTTGTGGTCATAGCTTGCCTCCTTCTGGGAGGACTGCCTGCTGGATGCGAAGCGAAAAACTGAGCATCCTAGCTTGGACAAGTTCGGGCAAAAACGTGGAAGTCCATTTTTGAAATTTTTGGCGATTTGAGCAAGTCGTCGCTGATTGTTTTCTGTAAGTTACAGGGCGTTCTACTTCACGAGTTTGGCGATTTAATTCTGTGTGTTTGCGGCCAGAAATGGGTTCGGTTTGGGGCAGAATTCGGGAGGACAAAACATGTAGGGCTGGTGCTTTGACTATGGCCAGGACGAGCCCTTCGGCTACGCTCGGGGCAAGCCCTTGCTGCATCCATCTCCCTTCCGTTGTCATGGCGAGCCCTTCGACTGCGCGCACAGCCATCGTTCGGGGATCGGTAGCGGAGACGGCGGCCGGGCGGAGTGGTCCGTCGGGCGCTGCGGCGACCTTGCTCGTCGTTACTGTATTCTCCATCTTCGTAACTCCAGAAGTACGCTAGCACGAAGAAAGTCAGTTTGGAAGGATCTGCATGCTGTGGACATTTGCCTTTCGTAGTAGGCAGANNGTGTTGCGCGAATGCTTGCGCGATCCTGAGGTGGAACGGGTGCTGGTGATTGGGCGCAGCTCGATCGGGATTCAGGATGAAAAGGTGCGGGAAATCGTGCATCGGGATTTTTTGGACTTTTCGAGTATNNATCTATGTTTCAGGGACGGGGACGGACAGCTCGGAACATGGGCGCCTTATGTGGGCGCGGGTGAAAGGGAAGACCGAGAATGCGCTGTTCAAATTGCCGCTCAAGGCTTATATGTTCCGTCCGGGATACATTCAGCCGCTGCACGGAATCAAGTCGAAGCCAAAACTGTACCAGGCGCTTTTCTCGGTTGTCGGGGTGTTTTACCCGCTGTTGCTGAGGATTTTTCCGAAGTATGTGACGACGAGTGAGCAAGTGGGGCGAGCGATGCTTAGCGTGGCCAAGCGCGGAGCGGCGAAGCGATTGTTGGAGAACGACGACATCAATCGTTGCTGCGACGACGGCGCCGGTTGATTTGACGTCGGAGGGTAGAGTATGGGCGTGGTGATTTCCATGATGCGCGGGATCAATTTGGGAAAACGCCGGATTAAGATGGAGGCGCTTCGGGCGCTGTATGAATCGCTTGGGCTGCGGGACGCGCAGACTCTGTTGCAGAGCGGGAACGTCGTGTTCAGGACTGAGCGGCGAGACCTTATTGCGCTGACCGAGCAGATTGAGGACGCGATCGAGCGGAAGTTTGGATTTCACTCCGATGTGATTCTTCGGACTTCTGCGGAGCTGCGGGACGTGGTTGCGAGGAATCCTTTTGCGAAGCGGGCCGGCGTCGATGCGAGCAAGCTTCTCGTTTCATTCCTTGTGAGCGATCCTGGGGCGGAAGCTCGTGCAAACGTTCTGCGCATCAAGACGGACCCCGAGGAGTTGCGCATCCACGGGCGAGAGGCTTATATTTATTTCCCCAACGGCATGGCGCGGCCGAAACTGTCCATGGCGGTGGTTGAAAGAACGCTAAAAACATCGTGGACGGGGAGAAACTAGAACACGGTGAGAAAGCTGATGGAGATGGCGGAGGGGATGGAGGCATCGCGGTGAAAGCCCGCAGCGTCTGTGAGCAAACCGCAAAACCGGAACTTCAGCGGCTAAAGCCGATCTGGTTTTTGGAGGCTTTTTGTCGTGGCTAAAGCCACGACCCACAAAGATTGCGAGCCTCATACCGGGAATTTGAGAGCCGTTGTGCCGGAGGACGTACGCGAAGCTTTTTCGGAGAGTACTTCAACCAGATTTGACTGGGCCGATAGGTCAACGACGTTGTTTGGGACTTCATCGCTCACACGGGCCAACGAAGTTCGAACGAACAATTTATTTTAAGGAGGCAACGATGGCTAAGAATGGTGGAACGCAGACGAAGGGACGGGAAAACGAAGCTTTGCAAACACCAACCGATCTCGGGCGCAAGGGTGTGGAGGAAATTACCGGCGAATTGCGGAAACTGCTCGCGGACACGTTCGCACTTTATTTGAAGACGAAGAATTTTCACTGGCACATGAGCGGGAAACATT
>PLZZ01000127.1 GCA_003153585.1 Acidobacteriota bacterium
AGCTCCACCGAGCTGGTGGACATGGTCGTCAGCGTAGCCGGCAAAGACCTCGCCCGCGTTCAGAAAATTCTCAGCGCCGGAACGGTTGTCTTTCACTCCTTCCGCTACTGGTGGACCGGATTCGAAGCCGACCCCGCCGCTCTGCGCGAACTCCTGCAAAAATATCCTGACGCCGACCCTTCGCGCGCATTCCGCGCCGAGGATTGCGCCGAAGTAATCCTCGAGTCCAGCGGCTCCCCTCCGCGCCACTCGCTGCGCATCCGCCGCGACGAGGCCGGCAAACGCCGCCTGCTGCGTTCGCGCAGCTTCTGGGATAATTTGATGAACCTCGCGCGCAATGCCGCTCCCACTTACCGCGAATACTCCTACTCGCAGCACGGCGATATCTACGCGCTATCCCTCACCCCGGAGCAAATTGCTCGTCTCGCCCGCGAAGCCACGCGCTCCGCGCCTCGTACCCTCCGCGCTGACCTCGCTGTCCTGTCTGCGATCTCGCAAATCGTCTTCGTCTGCACCCGTCCCGCGTCGCAATCAATCAAGACGATTTAGATGGCGTGGCGCGAGTACCATGAATTCACAAAACACACCGTCGAGAAGCTTCGCCGCGCTCGATACTCCCTCGACTGGGCGAACATGCCCAACCCCTTCCGCCACTACGAAGGCGTCCCGGTCCTCGACCTGCCGGCCGACCCCCCAGCCCCCCAGATTCCAGCGCTCGAAGTCCTCGCAGGCAGAGCTGGGACCACGCTGGCCCCAGACGGTGCGGCATTTCTTTCGCAGTTGCTCTTCTACTCCGCCTCGATCAGCGCGACCAAAAGAGTGTCTTCAACCGGCGGCACCTACGCGCTGCGCGTCAACCCTTCTTCCGGCAATCTGCACCCNNATCGGAGATTTCGTCAGCAAGCTCACTGACATAACGGCACCTCTCGTCTTTGTTCTGACCAGCATCGCGTGGCGCGAGGCTTGGAAATACCGGGATCGCGCATATCGGTACTGCTTGCACGACATCGGGCACGCCTGGCAGTCGCTGGCGCTCGCCGCACGCGCCATGGGATGCGAGAGCTTCGCCCTCGGCCAGTTCTCAGACGACAAAGTGTCGGCGGCCTGTCTCCTAAACGACGACGAGTGGCCCATGCTGCTCGTAACTCTTCAAAGCCCATCCATTCCCGTTACTACGAAGGGTCCCATCGAGACAGTTTTGTTTCGCGGCGCGCCAAACCGCCTTTCGGACGAGCAAGTGCCTTATCCTCGGATCGAACAGATTCACGCCGCGACGAAACATCTCGCCGAACCCGCAATCTCGCCGGACCCGCCGAAACCAAACGGCGCCGGCGGGATCAAGTTACCTCCTCCGATCTCCACTAATCTCAGCTTCGGCGAAGTTGTTCGCAGCCGTCGCTCCGCTCTCGACTTTCGCGGCGGCGACGAATCGATGTCGCTCGCGCAGCTCGCTACTCTCCTCGCTGGCACGGGAAAACCTCTCTTCGCCGATTTCGCCACCCAACGTTTCGTCCAACTTTATCTTTACGTCCATCGCGTGGAAGGTTTGGCGCCGGGCGCTTATCGCTACTGGCCCGAGCACGCGGAGCTGGAAAATATCAATCACGGAGACCAGCGGCTGGTAGCCGCGGCGCTGAGCCTGGGGCAAGACCTGGCAGGGAACGCTTGCGTGGCATTTTCGATGATAGGCGGCTTCGAAAGCGCTACACGCATTTACGGAGATCGCGGCTATCGATACGTTCATTTCGAAGCCGGCGCTATCGGTCAAAGAATGTATCTTGCCGCCGAAGCTCTTGGTCTTCGCGCTACAGGCATCGGCGCCTTCTTCGATGACGAAGTACACAAATATCTGGGCCTTGCGCCCGAGCAGGGACAAGTTGTGTACCATTTTGCCGCAGGTTATCCAGTCTTTGATCCGCGTTTGGAGGCTTAAACGAAATGGTCGGCATCTTAGTACATGGTGACAATCATTTCATCCTGAGTGGCCCAGTACCCGATGAAGCCGCCGCGCTCGCTCTTGCCCGCCATTGGTCCATCATTCAGATCGGCGATCAGAAATCCCTTTCTTTCGATCAATGGGAGATTCGCACGAAAGAGTTTCGAGAAAACCTGGAATGGGCGGTGGTCGTCCCTGGTGATGGAGATGTTTCTCCAGCCGTGTCGCAATTGCTCGCAGAACTGTCCTCCCGCGGCATCGCCGTTCGCAGGTTGGACAGAGGCCTCGAGTAAAGCCTCAAATCACTCCGAATGCCCGAGCCGGTGTACAATGTCAGCTGTCTGTAGAGCAGTATGATTTAGGCTTCTGTGCAAATCCTGGTAGCTTGAGAATCAAAGCGGAAGATACCCAGTCCTTGCCTCGATTGCGTCTGAGAAATCCCCGGCATATGCGCCGGAGTGGTCCGACTTTTATAAAAAGGAGAACAATCAATGAATCACGAACAGGCAGCATTCGCCACCGCAATGTTTGTACAAGGCCTCGAGAATGAATACACGATCACGAGAAAAGTCCTCGCTGCGGTCCCCGAAGACAAGAAAGATTTCCGTCCGGACCCGGACGCACGCACTGCCTTCGCGCTCGCTTCCCACATCGCCAGCTCTGATGTTTGGTTCTTGAACGGTATTTTGAAGGGCGAGTTTATTCCCGAAGGCGACAAGAAATTTCGGAGCGTGGCCGAGATCGTGGCTTATTACGAAAGGGAGTTTCCGGCTGCGCTTGCCAAAGTGAAAGCTCTCTCGCCAGACAAACTTGCCAAGATCATCCCCGCATTCGGGATGTTCGAACTGCCGGCGGCTGCCTACCTCGCGTTTGTCACGAATCATTCCATCCATCATCGCGGACAGCTTGCTACCTATCTTCGGCCGATGGGAGCCAAAGTTCCGAACATCTACGGCGGCAGCTTCGACGAGCCCATGCAAATGCCCGCCGCAGCCCACTAGGATCTTCCCTAGAATCCGGGGCGAGGTCACTCTCGCCCCAGCATTATCGGACGCGGACGCTACCACGACGCGTTGAATCTTTCCACGGACTGAGTACTGTGTAACGCGGCGTTGCGGTCGCATTTTCCTTGCTGGCAGACAGAAGTTTCCTTCGAATTAGCCACCTCACCGCAGACTGTGCGGAGCTCTTCGAGACTCCGATGGATTCCGCTAGTTCCTGATAGCTGATTTGAACGACGGAATTTCTGCGCCGCTCTTCGGCAGCAAGCCACAGGTATACCAAGAAGCTGACCGGCCTGCGGTCATGGCCGACCAGGTCGCGCATCAATACATCGGTTACGTAATCGTCGAGGACGGGCATCGCTATACCAACAGTTAGTATAGGATTTGTTAGCAGATTGCAACCGCCAACTTGCTCAAGTTATGCTCCGGCCCGCAGGCAGGAAATTCAACTCATCATTCTGGAGATTCAACATGATTCGTGGACTCAAGTTCGTCAGCATCCCCGTTCGCAACCAGGATGCTTCGTTAAAGTTTTTCACCGAGAAGCTCGGATTCAAAGTCGGCACGGACCAGCCTTTCAATGATAAGCAGCGCTGGATAGAGCTCTTAATCCCGGGTGCGGAAACCGGGATTGTCCTCTTCACGCCGGACGGGCATGAGAATCGCATCGGCGATTTTCAGCCCCTGTCGTTTTGGTGCGACGACGTTTTCGCGACCGCTAAAATTATGGAGTCCAAAGGCGTGGAGTTTGCAGCGGAGCCCAAAAAGGAATCCTGGGGGACATCGGCGATCTTCCAAGATCCAGACGGCAATAAGTTCGTACTCTCCAGCAGGTAACGGAAGACGGCACAGTCGGTAGCAACGCCTCTTCTTCTTTTTGAATTATCCGGAGCGCGAAAATTTCCGGGGAGCGTCTTTTATTCGGCGCGGGAGAATCAGGCATTTGCTTGAAGTTCGCCTTCCGAGCGGGCGATGACGGCGCAAGCCAGACAATTTCCAATCACGTTTACGGCGGTGCGTGCCATGTCCATCAGCGCATCGATGCCCAGAATGATAAAAATCGGCTCGGTAGGTAGATGAAACATGGACGCGGTGGCTAGCAGCACCACGAGCGTTGCACGAGGAACTCCCGCTACGCCTTTGCTCGTCAACATAAGCGTGAAAACCATGACGAGCTGCTGTCCCCAGGACATATGGATCCCCGCGGCCTGCGCCACAAATATGGATGCCAGCGCCAAATAAACCGAAGAGCCGTCCATGTTGAAGCTGTATCCGGCAGGAATGACGAAAGCCACGATCCTCCGCGGCACGCCGAACGCCTCCATCTCCTCCATCGCGCGCGGGAGAGCCGCTTCGGAAGTGCTGGTCGCAAATGCAATCGTAGCGGGTTCGGAAACTGCGCGAAGAAACCGTGCGATCGGAATGCGCGCGAACACTGCAATCGGCAGCAGCACCAGCAGCAGGAATGCGATGAGCGCGGCGTATCCTGTAAACAAGAGCTTTCCCAGCGGCAATAACACGCCGATTCCCATGTGGCCGACTGTATAGGCCATTGCCGCGCCAACACCGACTGGGGCGAAATACATCACCAGATTTGTGAAGGAAAACATCGTCGCGCTCAGCGACTCGCAGAACTTCAACATCGGTTCGCGCTTGGCCTGCGGGAGTAGCGCCAGCGCGATTCCGAAAAGCAGTGCAAAAACAGCTACCTGCAGGATTTGGTTTTCGGCGATGGACTTCGCGATGTTCTCAGGGAAAATATGCAGAAGAAATTCCTCCCAGTGCAGCGGCTCCGCATTCTGGGCGGCAGCGACGCCTGGAGTGACCGAAATGGACAGGCCTTCGCCTGCACGGCTGATGTTGATCGCTCCCACACCGATGAACAGCGCCAGCGTCGTTACCACTTCGAAATAGACCAAACTTTTCAATCCAATGCGGCCAACACTGCGCAGATTCCCGTGCCCAGCGATCCCCGTCACCAGCGTGCCGAGTATCAGCGGCGCCACAATCACTTTGATTAAACGCAGAAATATATCGCTGAGCACGCGCAGATGTTCAGCGAGCTGCGGCCGGTCCAGTCCAATTTCGCCGCCTAGCAGCATGGAGAAGAAAATCCAATAGGTCAGCGAGCGACCGCGCAAGCCTGCCGCTGCGATCAAAACCAGCCCGGCCCAGCGCAGAATGGAGTTCCAAACCTGGGGGCCAAGCAAAACCGCCAGCGCCGCACCCAACAAAAACAATAGAACACCCGTTATGGTAAGCGTTCGCAATACTCTCAAACGGGGTTCGGGCGCCGAGACATTCGAAACAGGACTACTCATCCTGAATCCCTTTGAGCGCCACTTTCGGGTCCCTCCCGTAAAGAGCTCGTTGCGATTGACGTTATCCAGCAAATGTTGCTGGGCGTTTCGGCCATCTGTTATCGTTGCGAAGATGCCATCGATTAAGAATTTGGAATGCTCGCGCTGCAAGGCTCTCGCGTCTGCTGAACGCCCGCAAACCGTGTGCGCCAAGTGCCAAGGCGCGTTTTACGTTCGCTACGATCTTGAGCAGCTTCATGGGCCCGCCGCGCGCGAACTTCTTGTAACCCAGGACCCTGCGTCTCTGTGGTCCGGCATGTGGCGCTATCGCGCCGTGCTTCCAACAGTCGAGCCGGTTACCTTGGGAGAAGGTTGGACGCCGATGCTGCGCAGCCGGCGCCATCCAGGAATTTTCCTCAAAGAAGAAGGCGCAAATCCCACCGGGACCTTCAAAGCTCGCGGACTTGCGCTCGCGGTCACCATGGCTCGGCACTACGGCTTGCGAAAACTCGCGGTTCCTTCCGCGGGAAACGCAGCCGGGGCGCTGGCCGCTTACGCTGCTGCCGCCGGAATCGAAGCCCACATCTTCATGCCGCGCGACGTCCCCTTCGCCAATTACGTCGAGGCCGTAGCCTACGGCGCGAACGTCACGCTGGTCAACGGTCTAATTTCAGACTGTGGCCGCATGGTCGCGGAGCGAAAGGACAAGGAGGGCTGGTTCGACGTTTCCACGCTTAAGGAGCCATTTCGCATCGAAGGCAAGAAAACGATGGGCTACGAGCTGGTCGAACAACTTGGCTGGAAATATCCCGATGCTGTGATCTATCCGGCTGGCGGCGGCGTGGGACTGATTGGCATGTGGAAAGCGTTTGGTGAACTGGAAGAGCTCGGCTGGGTCCAATCGGGTAGGCGCCCGCGCATGATCGCCGTGCAATCCTCTGGCTGCGCTCCGGTCGTTCGAGCTTTTGAAAACAAATCGCGCGCGAGTGAGATGTGGCAGGACGCGGAAACTTTCGCTGCCGGCTTGCGCGTCCCAAAGCCTTACGGAGATTACATCATGCTTGAGATACTGCGCGAGTCCGCTGGTATGGCCATCGCCTTGCCCGACGAAGAGATTCTTGCTTCGCTGAAAGACTGGGCGCGTAACGAAGGAATCTTCCTATCTCCGGAAGGCGCCGCTGCAACCGCCGCATACAAAAATCTTATCGAAACCGGTTTTCTGAAGCCTGCAGACCGCGTGGTGGTGTTCAATACCGGCGCAGGCCTAAAATACACAGACGTCACGGCCCACGCAATGAATCTGAACCGCCCTGGATCACTGTGATTCATCAGGTTCTCGCACCTGCTATCTATAGCGGAGACATCTGCGAACGTGTGTTCCCCCCGTTTGATCAAATGCAATGACCAAAGCAAGAGCCTCCGCGCTCCGGGTCAGCGCTCCAGAATATCCTTGTAGCTGTTGAGGGCGACTTTTTTCGGTTGGCGATCCAAAATGAAGTCCACTGTCCGTGTGGAATTTCCGATGATCCCCATCTGGCCCAGCCGCACCATTCCATTTCCAAAATCGGCGAACACGGGAACAAACATGGCGAAATGGTCGTCCACTTCGCTCTGCTTAAGTTCCGCGCGCACTTTGACCTTGCCTCCATCGGCCGGCTGCAACTCATACTTGAAACTATACCGGGGCACTTGGGTGCCATAGACCCACTCGTTGAAAAACCAATCGAGGCGCCCATTTTGCTGCAAATCCATCTGCTTGGTCATGTGCTTTTCGGCGATGGCTTTGAACGACTCGGTGGAGGCGGGCGAGTCGTGGTGACTTTCCATGAAGTCGTGCATCATGTCGATGAAAGCTTGGTCTCGATTGTCAGCGGGTCCATGATCGGCGTACATGAGTGACCGTAGCATGAGCAAGACATAGGCGCCCTTGGAATAGGTGTCGCCCTGATACGCCTGCGCAGAGCGCGGTGAGTTGAGCCGCAATCCCAGCCACAGGGGACCGGCGTCATTCGGCGAAACGCCGAAATTATTTTTTTCCAGGATGCGCACTCGCTGACGTTCCCAGAAATCAATGTAGTCCTTCTCCCACTTTTTCCCCACGGCTTGCTGCAGAAACAATCCCGCGGAAAATTCCGCGAAGCCTTCAGAAAGCCAAAGATCGTGATAGGAAGCCCAGCCGACGCCGTGGCCAAACCACTGATGCGCTACCTCGTGTGGTGTGACCTCCTGCACGAATCCGTTGAACTTCGTGTTGATTTGGCCGAACAACATCCACCGCTGGGTCGAGTCGATATATGCGGAAATCGGCAAGTACACCAGGCTGGGCCACGATTGCCCGAAGTTGAAATTGGGCTGCTCGGTGATGTACACGTTGTCATACGGAGCCTTGCCGAAAAAGATCGTACACACCTGCATCTGGGCGCGAGTCTGGTCCAAGGCGTACTTGGTCATCGCCGTTGGCGACATAGCGCCTAAAAACGCGCTGTTTTCATAGGGCTTCAGGCTGTCCGGCAATTCCGTCAAATAGTATCCGGAGATGTTGTAGTGCGTGATGGTGTCGGGATAATCGATTTTTTTGTATTGGCCGTAATTAAAGCCGGCGACGGCCACCGGCACGGGCGTCACCCAGTGGGACACTGCAAAACCGGCTTCGGTGGTCTGTCCTTCGAGCTTGCCGACGCTGATTACCATGTTCGAAGGTGGAACTTTGAAGGTGAGATCGTAGAGCGCCTTTTCACCAAAACCGTTCAGATTCGGATACCAGGACTCGCGCGCGCTGACGAAGTAACTTCCATTGCCTGCGTTGACCAGAACTTTGTCGCCCACATACTCGACGCTGACAGAATGTTCCCGCCCCATCGCCGGGGCTTCGTCGAGGACGACATAGAACGATCCGTCTTCCTTTCTGCTTTCCTGAATGAAATGCAGATCCTGGCCGTTCTGATCGGTGACGCGCGTGACGCGCAGATTAGGAAGCAGCCCGAATTTCAATACCCGTTCGCCGGGGATCAGCGGTTCAAACGTGATGCTGGCCACGCTCTGCAGATGATCGTTCTTCGCGATTACGGTCTCGATGTTATAGCGCTTCGTGGCAAACAAGCGCTTATCCTCGCGGGAATTTGCGGTATGCGCTTTAAGTTCGGATAACAAATGCTGTGAGTACCAGACGCCGTCGTCCAATTCTCCGCCGTTGCAATTCACGAGCGCCACTTCCTCGGGAGATTCCATTTGCGGAAGCGCGCCCACGCGCAGACGGATGAAGAAGCGCAGGTCCTTGTCTGGCGTACCGTGCATGTAGGCGTTGAAAAACGGAGGATGTTTCGGATTGTAGATGGCGGCAAGTAGGTCGGCATCCACGTTATCGATTGTTTCGCCCTGGAGAATAGCCTGGGTGAACCCCTCGGGAATTTCGTGGCGATGGCGGACTTTGTCTTTCCAATGTTGAAAGGCTGCGGCGGCTTCGGGCGGGGTTTCCGTTTTTTCGCCCAGCGCCCCAGCGAATTGCGGGTACTGATTGCCGGTGAAACGAAAGACCACTTCGGTGAAGTCTTCCTCGGCGGTCGGGTTGCCGGTGCGGCGAATCATCTCACTCGTATCGATGGCGTCGAGCGGCTTCAGTGTGAAATGTCCCTGGCCGACGAAAACGGCCCCGGTTTCGTATTTGTTGACCAGGGCTAGGAACGTAATCGTTCCGGTCTTCAACTGGAAGGTTCCCACGTCCATGGTCAACGTGAAATTTTCGCAACGGTAGCTTTCGCCCAGGCCAGCGTCGCGGAGCTGGCGGTAAGCCGCATCTGAATTCGCGAACCCCGAGCTTTTTTCGCTGACGTTGACGCGGGTCTGCTGCGCCGCGATCGTCAGCTTAATCGGGAGGTCGGCGGTGCCTTCCAAGTCCACCGTCGTGACCAGATCGTCGAAGCCCTCCTTGGCCACCCGTACCGAGTATCTTCCGTGTTTCAGATTGGGCGCGGCGAACTTGCCGGATTCATCGGACGTAAGCACGATCGGCTGCGAGAGGTCACCGCCGGTGATTTCGACACGCGCTCCGGCGACGACTGCGCCGGAAGGATCTTTGACCGTGCCGGAAATCGTATCCGCGCGCAGGTGAGTGGCGAGAGCCAGACAGAGCAGCACCAAAATTGATGCATGGAGGAAGTGAAATCGCCCGAAGCACCGGGGCATTCTCGAAATGGCGGGTGCGTTGGGCTTACGATTCGTAAATTGTGTTTTGTCGGGTTGGCTCATGAGCTCCCCTGAGAAAATGGGCTCGGGCTTCGTCTGTCTTACGCTATGGCTCAGTTAAGAGTGGAGTTCCAGCACTTCGGTAACAGTTGTAGCGAAACGTAGCGCGGGAAGCAATAGCCGCAGAGTCTAAGTATATAATCTGTTCATACCCTACGTAGTAACATATGTAGTTTTTTTATAGATGCGCTGACTCTTGCCGCGATAGCTAGCGCATTTGACACTACACGGCCCAGCCGCTACGCTCTTCGCGATGAAAATCATCGTTGCGGACAAAATCAGCGAGCGCGGAATCGCGCTTCTGCGCGAAACGGGCTGGCAAGTGGTTCTCCCTGAAGCGGCAGCACTGCTAAACGAACTCACCGCCGCTGATGGCCTTATCGTGCGTAGCGCCACACGCGTTACGGCAGAACTTCTCGACAAAGCCGAGCGCCTGCGCGTGATAGGACGCGCCGGAGTTGGCGTGGACAACGTGGACATGGACGCGGCCACACGCCGCGGCGTCCTGGTAATGAATACGCCCGGCGGCAACGCCGTCAGCGTCGCCGAGCATACTTTCGCGCTGATGCTTGCGCTCGCGCGCTCCGTTCCACAGTCCAATGCTGCAATCCACGCGGGCCGCTGGGAAAAATCCTCCACCGGAATGGAATTGCGCGGAAAGACACTGGGACTCGTGGGTCTCGGCCGCGTGGGCACCGAAGTAGCCAGGCGCGGGCGCGCGCTCGAAATGAAAGTGCTGGCCTACGATCCCTACGTCACGCAAGCGGCCGCGCGCGAACTCGACGTCGAGCTAGTCCCGTTCGAAGATCTGCTGCGCCGTTCCGACGTGATCTCGCTGCACACCGCGCTCAGCGCCGCCACGGATAAAATAATCAATGCGGCGGCGCTCGCACAAATGAAGCGGGGTACGCGCTTGATCAATTGCGCCCGCGGCGAATTGATTGACGAAAGCGCGCTCGCCGAGGCTCTGCGCTCCGGCCATCTCGCGGGTGCGGCGGTGGACACGTTCGCACAGGAGCCGCCGAAAAATTCTCCGCTCATCGGCTTGCCGAATTTGATCGCCACTCCGCATATCGCCGGCTCCACTGCGGAGGCGCAGGAAGAGGTTGGAACATTAATTGCGCAGCAGGTCCGTGACTATCTCGCCGAGGGCTTGATTCGCAACGCAGTAAACATGCCCGCGCTTTCCGCCGAACAGTACCGCCTATTGCGCCCGTATCTGGAACTCGGCGAACGCCTCGGGGCGCTTGTTGCCCAGGCTGCGCCTTCGGCCAGCTTTAGTCACATCCGCATTCGTTATGCAGGAGAGCCAGCCGAGTTGGGTTCGCACGTTATCCGGAGCGCGGTGCTGATCGGTCTCCTGAATTGCGTTCTCGATGAAAAAGTGAATCTTGTAAATGCTTCGCAAGCCGCCGCCGCGCGTGGATTGATTGTGGAAGAAACTACGCGGCGCCGCGAGCGCGGCTTTCCGAATACGCTTGAGGTAATTGCGGCCGATGGCGGTGCCGAACTCACCGTCGAAGGAACCGTGGTCCAAGATGGCTCGCCGCGAATTCTCTCGCTCGATGGAATTCCGCTCGAAGCTCCGCTGGAAGGCACTCTTTTGTTGACTCGGAATCGAGACGTTCCCGGCGTGATCGGCATGATCGGCACCGCGCTCGGGAGTCTCGGTGTGAATATCGCCACGTTTGCGCTCGGCCGTCGCACCCCCGTGCATGGAGCCGAAGCCGTCGCGCTAGTGCGTCTCGATGGCGCGGTCGACTCGTCAATTCTAAAAACTATCCGCGCCATTCCTTCCATCACCGAAGCGCGCTTAATCCGTCTCCCCGAATTGCCAAAAGATCGCACGCAATCGCAGTCGAGCTGATAATACGCGTCAGATCAATGTAATAGCATTCAAGGAAACGCGGCAGGTTGCGGTAGAAGGGGATGCGGGATAAACTCTTTGGCAGTCGGTATTACTTTCGGGGCGTAGCGCAGCCTGGCTAGCGCGCCTGGTTCGGGACCAGGAGGTCGGTGGTTCAAATCCACTCGCCCCGACCACTTTTCCATTTCGAAACGTAGGTCGTAGTTGTCTAGACGTCCACACTCGCGTTATCTGTCCAGTTGAATGAACGCGTCACGGCCTTCTTCCACGACTGGTAAAGTTCTTTCCTGGTTGCTTCCGCCATTTGCGGCGCCCAGGTATGTCCAACATGCCAGTGCATGCGCAATTCCTCGAGATTTTTGAAAAAGCCAACCGCGAGGCCCGCAGCATAGCCAGCGCCTAACGCTGTGGTCTCAGTGATCGCGGGTCGAACCACGGATCGGTTGAGAATATCCGCCTGGAATTGCATCAACAAATCGTTTTCAGTCATGCCACCATCCGCGCGAAGCACATCGAGTTGGATTCCCGAATCCAGAGCCATGGCCTCCACGACTTCACGAGTTTGGAAAGCCGTTGCTTCGAGGACTGCGCGAGCCAAGTGTCCCTTGTTTGCGTAGCGGGTTAAGCCGGCAATCACGCCCCGAGCACTTGTCTTCCAATAGGGTGCATACAAACCGGAGAAGGCTGGCACGAAGTAAACGCCACCGTTGTCCTTCACGGACCGCGCCAACGTCTCAATGTCCGCGCTTTTCTCGATGAGGCCGAGGTTGTCGCGTAGCCATTGAACCAGGGCGCCGGTGATGGCGATGCTGCCCTCGAGTGCATACTGAGCCGCATCGCTGCCGAGCTTGTAAGCAACGGTGGTCAGCAAGCCGCAGTTGGAATGCACCGGATGAGCGCCGGTGTTCATTAGTAGGAAGCATCCCGTCCCGTAGGTGTTCTTGGCTTCGCCGGGTTGGAAGCAGGTTTGGCCGAAAAGCGCCGCTTGTTGATCGCCTAGGATTCCCGCGATTGGAACATCCTTAATAGCCGGAAGTTCGGTGCGTCCGTATATCTCGCTACTAGAACGAATCTGCGGGAGCATGTTCTTAGGAATTCCGAAGGCGCCGAGTATGTCGTCGTCCCACGCGAGTGTTTCGAGATTGAGCAATTGCGTGCGGCTCGCGTTTGTCACGTCGGTGACGTGGATGCCGCCCTGAGGGCCCCCGGTCAGCCTCCAGACAAGATAGGTGTCCACGTTTCCGAAAAGCACCTCGCCGGCTTCCGCCCGTTCACGCACTCCGGCTAGGTTATTGAGAATCCAACGTATTTTCAGGCCGCTGAAATAAGTCGCGAGCGGAAGTCCGGTATTCTTGCGGAACCGATCTTGGCCGCCGTCAGCTGAAAACTGGGCAACGTCGTCTGCAACCCGTGTGTCCTGCCACACCAAGGCATTGCAAACCGGCTTGCCCGTTGAGCGGCTCCAGACGATCGTCGTCTCCCGCTGATTTGCGATTCCAATAGCAGCCAGATCGTTTGGACGAAGCCCTTTCGGCTCCATCGCCGCAACAATTACATCTTGCGTCCGGCGCCAAATCTCTTCGGGATCGTGCTCGACGCATCCGGGCTTGGGATAAATCTGCTCGTGCTCGCTCTGCGCGGCAGAGACAATCCTTCCGTTTCTGTCGAACACAATGAAGCGAGTGCTGGTGGTTCCCTGATCAATTGCTGCGACGTAGCCGGCCACAATCACATTCCTCACGAGAGTCTGCAAGCCAACCCAGCCACTCCGGGGCGGATCGCACAAACATCGCAGATACTCAATGTTACTCGGGTTCTTCCAGCATGGATTCCGGCCGAACTACTACGACGATGCCGTTTTCTGTGACGGAGTAGCGGGCGCGGTCGGCTTCGAGGTCGTAGCCGATTACCGTACCTTCGGGAAGATTCACGTGGCGGTCGATGATGGCGCGGCGGATGCGGGAGTGGCGGCCGATAATCACGTGGTTGAAGATGATGGAGTCGTCGACCTCGCTGTAGCTATTCACGCGCACATCCAAGCCCAGTACGGATTTCTCTACGCGCCCGCCGGAAACGATGGAGCCGGCACCGACTATGGAATCGAGCGCGACGCCTTTGCGTTCGGGGTCGGCGAAAACGAATTTTGCGGGCGGATACTGTTGTTGCCAGGTATGCAGCGGCCAGGTTTTGTCGTATAAGTTGAAAATGGGCGAGACGGAAACGAGGTCCATGTTGGCTTCGTGATAAGCCTCGACGGTACCCACGTCGCGCCAATAGGACATGTCCTTTTTATTTTCATCGAGAAAGTTGTAAGCGAAGACGCGATATTTTTCGGTGATGCGTGGAATGATGTCTTTGCCGAAGTCGTGCGAGGAATTGGGATCTTCGGCGTCGGCGATCAGGATGGGCAAGAGAAGTTGCGTGTTGAAAAGATAGACGCCCATGGAGGCGTTCACTTTCCCGGGATGAATGCGAGATTCCTTGGGATGCTCGGGCTTTTCCTCGAAGCCGACAATGCGCCAATCGCTGTCCGTTTCCAGAACTCCGAATCGTTTGCTGGCCTCTTCACAGGTAACTTCCAGAGTGGCCACCGTGACGTCGGCGTGAGCTTGGACGTGCTGCTCTAGCATTTTCTGGTAATTCATTTTGTAGATGTGATCGCCGGAGAGGATAAAGACGTAGTTGGACTGCTCGCTGCCGATAGAGTAAATGTTTTGGTACACCGCGTCAGCGGTGCCTTGATACCAATGTTGTGAGACGCGCATCTGCGGCGGAAGGACTTCGATGAAATCGCCAAGCCCCATCAAGACGGACCAGCCGCGCCGAACGTGTCGATTGAGGCTCAGCGCTTTATATTGAGTGAGAACGAAAACGCGGCGCAAGTCGCTATTCAGGCAATTGGAGAGCGTAACGTCAATGATGCGATACACGCCGCCGAAAGGGACGGCAGGTTTGGCACGGTCGCGGGTCAAGGGCCACAGGCGTTCACCCTGGCCGCCTGCCAGGAGCACAGCGAGGGCGTTGCGCATCAGAGGGGCCATGGGACGCCTTCTCCAAGAACCTGCAACCGGAGAAATGTATTCTAGCAGTACCAACGGAGGCAAGCACGTGCTTGGTTTTTTGAAGGTGCGAGCCCGCCGGGCTGGATGCAAGCCCCCGAAAAGCGCCGCTGAGGGTAACTGGGGAGGTATCTACATGGTGATTAAGACCCTTAAGCAATATATATCTTGACTTCGGTGGTAGCCTCCGTTAGAAGAACTTCACAATTGCCGGAAGCGGTCTGAACCGGTAAACTGATTAGATTCCATCAGACCAATTCTACAGACAACAGGGAATGGGGGTGAATACGCGTGGCAGAAGTCGTAATTCAAGAGGGAGAATCTTTGGAAAATGCTCTCCGGCGCTTCAAGAGGAAGGTGCAGTCGGAAGACATCATCAAAGAGATCAAGAAGCATAGCTACTACATGAAGCCCGGTGAAAAGCGTCGCGCAAAGGAAGCCCTCTCGCGTAAGCGTCTCCGAAAGAAGCAAAGGCGTGAACAGGATTAGGCCAGTTTATTGGGGTCCATCCCGGCAGTTTCGTGTCAGCCAGAAAGCGGAACTGCCTCGCTGCCTCTCCTTCCCAGCCCGGTTTCGGAGTGGCGTATGGAATACAGCGATAAGGTCCTGAAGTGCGCGGATTGCTCGGCGGAGTTTATCTTCACGGCCGGCGAGCAGATGTTTTTTGCGGACAAGGGTTTTAAGAACGAACCCAAGCGATGCAAAGCGTGCAAAGGGAGCCGCGGACAGAGCACGGGTGCGGGCTCAGGCTCGGGAAATGCGCAGCGGGTCGAGACCAAAACTGTTTGCTCGCAATGCGGTAAAGAAACCACGGTTCCTTTCAAACCCACACAGGGACGGCCGGTGTTCTGCCGCGAATGCTTTCAGCAGCGGCGCAGTGCAGGCTCTCCCAGTGCGACAGTGTAGTTGAAGACGCGCCGGCAACAACCGCGGGTCAAAACTGCTCGGGTGAGCCACCGGTTTTGCGGAGCCTGGAAATAACGGGCGCACCGGGCTTTCACCTCACGAAGCGGCATTCGTATTGTTATGGCTTTTTGGTCGCGTCGCAGGGCGCGGCCAGAAAGCCTTTTTTTTTGCGCCGCGAACGGACGCATAGGCTAGGCCGCTTGGGAGACCCGGGCCGGGGCGATTTCTCGAAGAGCCGTGACGAACATTTCCGTTTCCTGCTGCGTGCCGATGGTGATACGCAGGAAGTTGTTCATCGAAGGGAAACGGCGGCCAACGAGAATATTGCGAGCGGCAAATTGGTCGATGATCGGCTGCACGTCGGTGTGCATGTCGATCATGACGAAATTGGTTTGCGAAGGGATGAAAGACCGGCCGTCCTTGGAAAGTTCGCTGCAAAGCCAGCTGCGTGTGCCGTTCATTTTATCGCGGCAGGACATGACATGCTCCGTATCCGCGAGACTCGCCAGACCTGCAGCAAGCACGGCAGCGTTTCCGTTATCCTGCAAGGCTTGCTCGCTGATCCGCGCAATCGTTTCCTTGGCTCCCACTGCGTAGCCCAGCCGCATACCGGCCATGCCGTAGATTTTTGAAAATGTGCGAGCAATAACCAGGTTGGGGTATTTCTGCGTCCATTCGGCGACGCTGCCGTAGCGCGGATCCTCAGCGAAATCGAAATAGGCTTCGTCAACGAGAATCAGAGTGGAAGATGGGACAGCGGGAACGAAAGTTGCCAATTCTTCGCGGGTAACGATCGTGCCGGTAGGATTATTGGGGTTGCAAACATACACGACGCCGGTTTTCGAAGTGCAGGCCGCGGCCATTTTCGGAAGGTCATGGCGGTGATCGGCGGTGAGAGGAATTTTCACGGGGTCGGCGTGCGTGATGCGCGCGTAATCGAGAACGGCTTCGAAAGTGGGCTGGGCGGCGACAACATTTTTGCCAGGCCCAAGGAAAGCCATGTCCACACACCGCAAGATTTCTGTTGATCCGCAACCCAAGGCGATATTTTCGCGAGACATGCCGTAATTTTTGGCGAGCGCATCGGTCAACTGGAGATAAGTGTTGTGAGGATAACGCGCGGCCACAGGCCCGCATGAATCGAGCGCTTGGAGAGCCTTAGGGGACGGGCCGTAGGGGTTTTCGTTGAAGTTCAAGTGGATGGTATTTTCTGAGGCCGTTAGCTCGAGTTTGTCATCCAATCTTAAGGGCAAGCGCGGCACGGTGAAAGCGACGGCAAGAGAGCCGAGGGTGCGCGAGAAGTGGCGCCGAGAAAAAAGTGAATCAGACATGTCACACTCCTGAGGATTCGCAGCGATAATACGACGCGAAAAGCAATCGGGCAAGCAGTCGCTTTGACGCTACCAACAGCATTGGCCGAAGCCCGCTGGATGTCCGTTCTAGCCGGTATTTTTATTTCTTCTTGTAAGGAGAGAGTTCATGGAAAAAGCATTACGCGAGCAGCTGCGAAAAGTTCTAAGCTGGGGTGAAGCTCACACAGATGGGAAACAATCAATTGATGGACTTTCAAAATCCAAGCGCGGTGTAAGACCGCCCGGTGCACCCCACTCCGCATGGGAACTTCTGGAACATATGCGAATCGCTCAGTGGGACATCCTTAGTTTTTGTCTGGACCCCAAACATGCTTCGCCGGCGTGGCCGTCCGGCTATTGGCCAAAGACACCGAATCCACCCAGCGACGACGCGTGGAAGCAGTCGGTGGAAGCGTTTCAAAAAGATAACGAGGCGATGGGAAATCTGGTGGTGGATCCGAAACACGATCTCCTCGCGCCGATAGCCCACGGGACCGGCCAGACGATTTTGCGCCAAGTTTTGTTGCTTGCCGATCACAATTCCTATCATCTGGGCCAATTTGTGCTGGTGCGCCGGCTCTTGGAGGATTGGAAGGAGAAATAACGACCGGTTCTCACCGGTCGGGCTGTGCAGCCGTTATAATATAAGGACCAATTGCGAGGAGATTCATGAGCCGGCAACACGCTGTAGCGGAATCCGTAGCCTCAAAAGAGAGCCAGGACCGGGTGTGGGATGCGTTTCGCCGGTGGGGCTATTTGCAAGCAGACCTCGACCCCTTAGGCGATCTGCAACCGGTAGCTATGCCGGAGCTTGAAGTGACCGGGCCGGAAGCCGACGCGGCTCGGCGCTTCTATTGCGGAACAATCGGCGTGGAGTTCATGCACATCGCCGATCGCGAGCGCAGGCAGTGGATTCAGGAGCGGATGGAATCAGAGGCTCCGGAAGTCGATCGCGAACGAATTTTGGAATGGCTGGTGCGCGCGGAAATTTTCGAGCAGGTCCTGCAAACCCGCTATTTGGGAACGAAGCGTTATTCGCTCGAGGGTGAAGCGGCTTTGCTGCCATTGCTGGATGCAATCCTGAGCGCGGGAGCGGAACAAGGCCTGCAGCAAGCGATGTTGGCAATGAGCCACCGGGGCCGATTGAATGTCATGGTGCACGTCGTGGGCCGCGGGGCTGCAGAGGTTTTTGCGCGATTCGAGGACGTGGATCCGCGCAGCGTGCTGGGCGGTGGAGACGTGAAGTATCACATGGGCGCGACGGGGGATTTTTCTGCCGCGGACGGGCGGACGGTCGGAATCCACCTTGTTTCCAATCCGAGCCATCTGGAAGCCGTCGATCCAGTCGCCATGGGACGCGCGCGCGCAAAACAAACCCGCGCGGGAGAATCCGGTCGAAAAGAAATTGTTCCGGTATTGATGCACGGCGACGCTGCGTTTGCGGGGCAGGGAATCACCGCGGAAACGTTGAATATGGCTGAGGTTCCGGGTTTCACCGTCGGCGGCTCGGTGAATATTATCGTGAATAATTTGATCGGGTTCACCACTGTTCCGCGCGACTTGCATTCTTCGCAATTTTCATCGGACTTGGCGAAGCGTCTGCCCATTCCTATTTTTCATGTGAACGCTGAAGATCCGGAGGCGGTCGCACGCGTCGGACGGATCGCAATGGAGTACCGCTACGCGTTTAATTCACCCGCAGTGGTGGATTTGATCGGGTATCGCCGGCACGGGCATAGCGAAGTGGACGACCCCACCATTACGCAACCGTTGCGCTATCGAAAAATTCTGGCACACCCGCAACTTTGGCAGATTTACGCCAAGAAAATCGGCGTTGATCCTGAGCCCATCGTGGCGCGGATAAGGCAGGAACTGGATGCCGCGCAGAAACACGCACTGGAGCTGGAGAAAAACCCGCCGATGCGGAAGCTTCCTGCTTACTGGGATGCTTATCGCGGCGGCCGCTACTCCGCGTCCATGGAAGTCAATACAGGCGTGCCGGAAAGCGAACTGACAACAATCGGCGAAGCGCTTTCCAGTTATCCGAAAAGCTTTCACATCCATCTGAAAGTAAAAAAGCTCCTGGAACAAAGACTGGAAATGGCGCGCGGCAAACGAGCTATCGATTACGGGATGGCGGAGGCGCTTGCGTTTGGCTCGCTGGTGAAGCAAGGCACGCCCGTGCGTCTGACGGGACAAGACACGCGGCGCGGGACGTTTAATCAGCGGCATGCTGCGCTGATCGATATCGAGACGGAGCAGGATTACGTGCCGCTCGAACATGTGTCGCCAGGGCAAGCTTGGTTCGAGGCTTACAATTCGCCGCTTTCCGAGGCTTCGGTTCTCGGGTTCGAATACGGCTTCAGCCGGGACTTTCCGGAAGCGCTGGTGCTGTGGGAAGCGCAGTTCGGTGATTTCGCCAACGGCGCGGAAATCATCATCGATCAATTCGTAGCCGCAGGTGAAGACAAATGGAATTTGCTTTCGGGACTTGTGATGCTGCTGCCCCACGGTTACGAAGGGCAAGGGCCGGAACATTCGAGTGCGCGTATCGAGCGGTTCTTGCAGCTTGCAGCGCGAGATAATATTCAAATCTGCCAGCCTTCCACCGCCGCGCAGTATTTTCATTTATTGCGGCGGCAAGCGCTGAGAGCGTGGCGCAAACCGCTAGTGGTCTTCACTCCGAAGAGCATGCTGCGCAATCCGGTGGCTTGTTCGGCGCTGTCCGATCTCGCGGCGCCTCGATTCCAACGTGTGGTTCCAGACGCAGGCGATGGATCCGCTACACGCGTTCTGCTTTGTAGCGGCAAGATCAGGTACGAGCTAGCGGCTGAACGAGAGAAACGCAAAGACACTTCGACGGCCATTGTTACTCTCGAGCAACTCTATCCATTTCCTGAGGCCGAGTTAGCCGCGGAAATGGATCGTCACGCGAACGCGCGCGAGTTTGTGTGGGTGCAGGAAGAGCCGGCCAATATGGGCGCGCTTGCGTTTTTGCTGCCGCGTCTCGAACGCTTGGCGCGCGGACGAGCGGTGCTCTCCGTGAAACGCTCTGCAAGCGCGAGCCCGGCTACGGGCTCGCATAAAGCGCACGAGATGGAGCAGCACACGCTCATCTCCCTGGCGTTCGGCCTACCTAATGCCAAATAGTCTTCTGCGATTTATTTCTTAGAAATGATAAAGCTCTGCGGACCCGGCGTACGGTGCAGCTCGCTCGAAGAGAATCCCGCCGCGCGGAACATCCGATCGTATTCCGAGAATGGATAGGCATCGCCTGCTCGCGTGGAGCCGAGCATCACGATACTGAACGCGGCTGCGACAGGAGGCGTCACGCGGTCTTCATTGGGAACGAATTCAACGCTGACTACGGCGCCGTCCGGTTTGAGCGCAGAATGAATCTTGCGCAAAAGAGTTCCAATCGCGGCGGAATCGAAGTGGTGCAGGAACCCTGTTAACAGGACCAAATCGTAGTCCTTACCGAATTCCACTTCGAATGCGTTTCCCGGCAAAGTGTGATAACGCGCGGCCACCCCGGCGGCCTGAGCATTTTCCTTGGCTACATCCAAAACGCGAGGCCAGTCCACGGCGAAAATCTCCGCGTTGGGATTGTGTTTTGCAATCGTGACGCCGTAGATTCCGTGACCCGCAGCGATGTCGAGCACTTTCCATTTCTTGCCGGCACTCGCGTTAACGGTTTCCGCGAGTCCTTCCGCGGCGAGTTTCTGCAAAGGAGCCATGGAGCGGGCAAACTCCACCCATTTCGGACTGTCGGGTTCGGTGGTAGTCGCGTCGCCCTCTAGCGAGCCACCTTTACGTACGATGGCCGTCAAATCCTTGAAAGGGTCGGTCAATTCCGGAAGGGTAAGAAATCCGACGGCTGAGCCGATATATGCAGGGGACCGCTTGTTAAGAAAAATCGATGAATCAGGCGCGAGTTCATAGAGCTGCCCGTCCTTCGCCAGGAATCCGTTGACCACGAGAAAGTCACACAAGATGCGAATTCCGCGCTCGGATGCCTGACATTTCTGGGCAAGCGTTGCCGCAGTATTTGTTCCCTGGCTGATCGCGGTGAAAACGTCGAGTTCGATCGCGGTTTTTAGCGCTGCTGTTTTTTGATACGCGTTGAGCGTTTCAAAGATACGCTCCGGCCCCGGACCCTGCGATGGACGATCTGTGGCTGAAGCCATGTGGATTTCTCCTGGAGTTAGAAGTTCTTACGTTAGTGAGTAATTGAGTTCTCGGCGAAGCACCAGTGAACGAACTCCGGCTTATAGCGGCTGACGACAGCAGCCGGCACGTCAGATTCTTGCAAGCGCTTGAACGTGAACTGAATTTCGCCTGAAGGCTGCACTGCCGCGAGCAAGAAGCCGTACACGTTTGTTTCCGCCGCGTGCGCGCCGGAGTGATCCTTCGGCAGGGCATAGCGAACCGCGCCCGCAGTGCCGACGATCCAGCCCAGGAGCACACCGCCATTAGTGCGCCAGTACTCGGTATTGAAAATACCATCCATATAATAATGCGAGTGGCTTGCCAGCACGTAAACGCGCTTGTGAGCTTGGTCTTGCGTCTTGAGCAGATCGTTGTAAACGCGGCGGCCGCTTTCGATTCCGGCTGCAGACTGATTCATGCTGTGATTTTCTGAAATGCTTTCAGGAAGAGCTTCGTGCATTCCGACGACGACGGTGCGGATCTGCGCGTTCGATTCCGCAGCCCGCAATGTTTTTTCAAGCCACCTCATCTGCGCCGCATCGAATTGATCGGGCGTGGAATTATCGAGGTTGATGAAATCCACTCCGTTTTGTATCCAGTGGTAGTAGGTGGTGAGCTTGTGCGAGAAAGCATCGTCGCGAAGACGCTGCTCGCGAAGCTTGGGCGCGTCCAGCCAGTCGGCGAACTGAATGATGTATTGCTCGCGGGTCTTCGGAGAGATCGTTTCATGGTTGCCGATGCCCAAAAAAACGGGAAACTCTCCGAACGGAGTGATTTGATTTCGAATGAAGTCGTCCCACGCGATTTCTTCATAATCGATGATATCGAGCGGCTTCGCAAGGTGCTCGGGCTGGTGTTGAATATCCTCATCGAATTCGTAAATCGCGCGAAAATCGCCGAGGTGCCAATAGAAGCTCGCTTCTGATTGGATTACGCCGGCAGCAATCCCGGGCATCACCACATCCCCACAATTGCGCGAATCGCCGGAGACGGCGAAGTACCATACGCTGCCATTCGATTGTTGCGCCGCAGGTGCGGATTCCCGCGCAGCAGTCTGGGCCAGCGCCGCGGGAGCCAGCGCGCACATCAAGCTGAACCCAAGCAACGCGACGCAAAGAATTGTTCGCCAATTCATCGAACCCCCTGCCAGTTTCTGGCAGCCAAGCACAAAGAAAATTAAGGCAAAGATAACGGGTGTCATTCTCTCGCTAGCGCGCACAGGAGGCAATCGCAGAAATACGGAATTCACTTGGAAGAATGCCGCGGTCTCGCTTACATTTCTTGCGACCGAAACGGCGGTACGCGCACTCGATATGGCGCAGAGGCAGCCGGCATGCAAATACAGCCCTTTGAACTCGAACGTTGGCAGTCCGTCTGGGAAAACAAAGTTGAATTAAATATTTCCGAGAGCGGAGTGCATCCACTCACGACTTCCGAACTCGTGCCGGACGCCGCAACGCTCCAGAAAATCCTCGATGTGCCGCAATACTATCCGCAGACGAATGGCAGCGAGGAATTGCGCTCGCGTATTGCCGAGTTGTATCCCGGAGCGACGGCCGAGAATGTGCTGGTAACCTGCGGCGGCTCCGAAGCCAATTTCATTTCCACCTGGTCGCTCATCGAGCCCGGAGACGAAATTGTTTTCATGATGCCGAATTACATGCAGGTTGTTGGGTTGGCGCGCTCATTTGGCGCAACAGTAAAGCCGCTTTGGTTGCGCGAGGAACTTCAGTGGGGAATCAACATTGGCGAGTTGTCGCGGCTGATCGGGCCAAAGACGAAACTGGTAGCGATTTGCAATCCGAGCAACCCCACCGGCTCTGTTTTGCGAAAAGACGAGCGCGAGGCAATCGTGGCTGCCGCCGAAAAGGTGGGCGCCTGGGTTCTTGCCGACGAAGTTTATCGCGGAGCGGAATTTGATGGCGCAATGACTCCAAGCTTTTGGGGTGGATATGACCGCATCCTATGCACGGCAGGGCTTTCGAAGGCGTACAGTCTGCCTGGTTTGCGTACCGGATGGGTGGTCGGATCGCCAAAAATGGTAGCGAAGCTGTGGGGACATCATGATTACACGACTATCGGCCCGAGCATGCTCACCGATCTTCTGGCGTGCGTTGCGCTGGAACCGAGGCGCCGCGCGTGGATTCTAAATCGAACGCGAGAAATCCTGCTGCGCAACTATCCTGTTTTGCGCGCTTGGCTGGAGAGCCATGCGGATTCGTTCTCGCACGTCCCGCCCAAAGCAGGCGCAATTGCCTGGGCCGGGCTGAGCGGCGGCCGGAATTCCGCTCAAATGGCGGAAGAACTGCGAGAGAAGAAGGGCGTGCTTCTGGTGGCGGGCGAACAACTGGGAATGGAGTCTTTCGTCCGATTCGGTTTTGGCGGCGATCCTGGACATTTGCAGGAGGCGCTGGGACGCATAGCCGAGTGGCTGCAGGAAAATCGTGTGCGTTCGCACACGCGGTAGCCTCTAATCGCAACGAACTGAAACGTTGTGGCTGGCTACGGAACCGGCGCAAGATTGCGGCTTCCGTTGACTTGCCGTCGCCAGCGGCCATAAGATTGCTCGCTGCTGTGTTGGTCCGGCATCGCCCTCCATGAAAGCGCCTACACCCGAAAACGAAGTGGCGCGACTCGAAGCCCTCCAGCGGTACGCCATTCTGGATACATTTCCCGAACAGGAATTCGACGACCTTTCCCGCCTTGCTGCGTTGATCTGCGGCACACCCATCGCGCTGGTTAGCCTGGTGGATGCAAATCGGCAGTGGTTCAAAGCGAAAATCGGAATTGATGAGGCCGAAACGCCGCGCGACATTGCGTTCTGCGGGCACGCAATTATGCAACGGGATGTAATGGTGGTTCCGGACGCGCTGGCGGACGAACGTTTTCGAGGTAATCCTCTGGTCACCGACCGGCCCAAGGTGAGGTTTTATGCCGGCGCGCCTCTGATTACGCAGGAGGGCCATGCGCTGGGAACTCTGTGCGTGCTCGATCACGTTCCTCGGGATCTAACGCCGGACCAGAAACAAGCACTGAAAGCGCTGGGCCGCCTGGTAGTAGCTCAGATCGAACTCCGCCGAAGCGTCTCCGACCAGGCGCAAGCGATCCGAGAGCGCCGCCGTGCAGAAGAAGAACTCGATCAGCTTTTTACACTATCGCTCGACATGCTTTGCATCGCGGGCTTTGACGGATATTTCAAACGAATCAATCCTGCATGGGAGGGCACTCTCGGCATTCCGAAAGAGGAGTTGCTATCGCGCCCGTACGTGGATTTTGTTCATCCGGACGATCGCGAAGCCACAATTAACGAAGCAAGAAAAATGGATCAAGGAGAGCTGACGATTTCGTTCGAAAATCGCTATCTCTCAGCGGACGGTACATACCGTTGGCTGCTGTGGAATGCGACTCCGAACAAGAGCCTGCGGCTGATTTTTGCGGTTGCGCGCGATATCACCCAGCGCAAACAGACCGAACGCCGTCTCGCTACGGGTTATGCCGTGACGAATCTCCTGGCCGAGGCTGAATCCCTGGAGACGGCGGGCCCGGGAATTCTGCAAGCGATTTGCGAAGGACTGGGATGGGAATTGGGTGCGATCTGGGGCGTTGAGGATAGCGGGGAAGGTCTTCAATGTCTCACCGTCTGGCATTTGCCCCAGCTGGAATTTAGCGAGTTCGTCAGCGCCACGCGCCAAATCACGTTCAAGCGAGGCGTCGGTCTTCCCGGGCGCGTGTGGGCGTCGGGACAATCGGCATGGATCCCGGATGTACCGCACGACCCCAATTTTCCGCGAGCGCCTCTGGCGGAAGCCGCAGGATTGCACGCGGCATTCTGCTTTCCGATTCGGACGGGAGAGCGCGTGTTGGGCACCGTTGAATTTTTCAGCCGCGAAATCCGCAAATTGGAAGGCGAATTGGTAGAAATGTTCGATTCTATCGGTAGCCAGATCGGACAATTCATCGAACGGCGGCGCGCTGAGACGGATTTGAAATTGTATGCCGATTATCTGGAAGCAGCGAGACACGTGCAGGAAAAGGACGCGAAGCGGCTGGCCGCGTTGGTGAAGGAACTGGAAATCGCCAAGAAAAAAGCAGAAGAAGCCACCCGAGCCAAAAGCGAATTCCTTGCGAACATGAGCCACGAAATTCGCACGCCGATGAATGCCATCGTAGGCATGACGGAATTTGCCTTGGAAACCAAGTTGACGGCCGAGCAGCGCGAATATCTGACAACGGTAAAGACTTCAGCGGCGTCGCTTCTGGACTTAATCAACGACATCCTTGATTTTTCAAAGGTCGAGGCACGAAAAGAAGAATTAGATCGCGTGGAATTCAAGCTGCGGGATACGGTTGCGGATACGATGAAGGTGTTGGCTGTCCGCGCACAGGAAAAAGGTCTGGAATTAGCCTCACACTTTCCTCCCGACATTCCCGATGATCTTGTTGGTGATCCGAGCCGGCTCGGGCGGATCATCGTGAACCTAGTAGGCAACGCCATTAAGTTTACCGAGCGCGGCGAAGTGGTGTTACACGTCGGATTGGAAAAGCGCGAAGGCGCTGAGGTGGTGCTGCACTTCGCCGTTACAGACACGGGAATCGGCATCCCGATTGATAAGCAAAAGAGAATCTTCGAAGCCTTCGCGCAAGCGGATACTTCCACGACCAGAAAGTACGGCGGCACGGGACTCGGCCTCGCGATATGTGCGCAACTCGCGGAACTAATGGGCGGGCGCGTATGGGTCGAAAGCCAGGTGGGATCCGGGAGCACGTTTCACTTTACGGCGCGGTTCGGATTACAGAATGCGTCGGCGGAAAAATCTCCGGAACCTGCCCCGGTAAAACTGCAGAATCTGCCCGTGCTGGTTGTCGATGACAACGCAACGAACCGCCGCATACTCGAAGAGATGATCAAGAATTGGCGGATGCGGCCTGTGGCGGCCGCAAACGGAGCAGCCGCTCTGAAGGCCATGAAGCGGGCCCGAACGGAAGGGAATCCGTTTCAAGTAGTTCTGTTGGACGGGCACATGCCCAAAATGGACGGATTCGAAGTGGCCGCTCGGGTGAAAAAAGATCCGCACCTTCGTCACGCAACCGTGATCTTGCTCACATCCGCAGGGCGGCGTGAGGATGTGACCCGGGCGAAGACGCTGGGGGTCGCGGCGGCGCTTACAAAGCCGATAAAACAATCCGAACTCTGGGATGCAATCGTAACTGCGCTGCACGTTCCGGGGCGCGCTAAGAAGCGACCCTCGATGACGCGCGAGCGGGCGCTTGGTGCGAAGCGTCCTCTACGGATTCTCGTGGCCGAAGATAATCCGGTAAATCAGCAACTCGCGCTGCACCTTCTTGAACGGCGCGGACATTCAGCGATCGTTGCGGAAAATGGCCGCGAGGCGCTTGCTGCAATCGAAAAAAACATATTTGATCTGGTCCTAATGGATGTGCAAATGCCGGAGATGGGAGGCCTGGAAGCTACGCGGGCAATTCGCGAAAAGGAGAAATCCACGGGCAAGCATCTGCCCGTTGTTGCCATGACGGCGCACGCCATGCAGGGAGATCGCGAGCGCTGCCTGGAAGCCGGGATGGACGGATATTTGGCGAAGCCGTTGGATCCTAAAATATTTCTGCAGGTTGTGGAGGGCACGGCTCTGCCGGGGGGTACAAGCGAAACCGAGCCGAGTATCTTGAAGTCGGAACAAACCGTGGATAATTCCACGCTTTTGGCGCGATTCGGCGGTGATCGGAAATTGGTGATCAAGCTGGTAAATGCTTTTCGCAAGGATTGTCCGCGCATGATCACAAGGATTGGAAGCGCCATCAGATCGCGAGATGCCGCCGCTCTGGCAGATGCAGCTCACGCGCTAAAGGGCTCGGTCGGGAATTTCGGCGCGTCGGCAGCCTTCGAGACAGCTCGAGAGGTTGAAAAATTGGCTCGTGAGGGTAAACTCGACGGCGCGCGTGAGTTGAGCGGCACACTGGAAGAGCGAATCGCGGCTTTTCTTCTGGCGCTCCAGGCAATTGCGCAAAGAAACAAAAACATAAAGCGGAGAATCCGCTCGCGAAATTCCCGGCGGAGGAAAAAATGACGCGCATCCTTGTCGCAGATGACGATCGCACAACGCGGTTATTGCTTTCCGAGACGCTTCGCGCTCAGAAATTCACGACCGTGAGTGTGGCGGACGGCGCGGCCGCGCTCAAGAAAATGAAGCAGGGCAAATTCGATTTGGTGCTGCTGGACATATGGATGCCAAAGATGAACGGGCTTGAAGTTCTCAAGAATCTTCGCAGCCTAAAAGTGCGGCCGAAGGTGATCGTGATGACTTCCGATGACACGCCTGGGACGTTGCTGAGCGCGATTCGTGAGGAAGCCTACCAGTACGTTGCAAAGCCGATCGAACCGAGAGCGCTGGTCGCATTAGTGCGGGAAACACTCGCCAAGAAAACGGAGGCAACTCCTATCGAAGTTGTTTCGGCAACTCCCACGTGGGTTGAGCTGCTGGTTTCCTGCTCGCTCGCGGAGGCCGAACGAATCGAAAGCTTCATGGCGCATCTTAAAACCGGGCTGTCGGATGACGTACAAAGGGCCGTGGGGCAGGCATTTCATGAGTTGCTCCTGAANNCGGAAGGTCCGGATCTCCTATCTTCGAGCTAAACGTATGCTGATGTATCGCATCGCAGATCCCGGCACAGGCTTCAAGTTTTCGGAGCTTGAGCACGCCGCAATTTCGCACATGCCCGACAGTCCCACCGAGCACGATGACATTCGTCGTGAAAAGGGGCTGCGTCCAGGAGGTTTTGGTCTGCTAATGACTAAGGCTAGCGTGGATGAATTGCTCTACAATGAAGCGCAAAACGAAGTCGTCTTCGTGAAATATCTCGATGAATAGTCGGTTACGAAATTAGAACTTGGCATCGCTAGAGGGGATGCCGGCAATCCATGATTTTTCGGTAAATGCCCATGAGACTCCTGGTTGTCACAATCGCATTCATAATCTCCGGTGCGCTGTTATTTTTTACTTTCACCCGATCCTCGACAGAAGCGATCGCGCCAAAGCGGCCGGAGGGCTGGAACCCAAGCGCGATTCGGAGCAGCTTCGAAGGACTTCAGGTTAAAGAAGTTGACCCTACGCATGCCGCACTGATTTTCAATTACGATCTTGAGAACACAACGGATTCTGACTACCGTTTGGCCAACGACCCGAAGATGTTGATTATGGGGCGGCTCAAATCGAGCAGCACTTTGAAAGCTGAAGATTCGATGCAGATTGATAATGCGATTTTTCTCCCAGCTCGAAATCGGGCGCGTATCGCCCTGGAGATAAGCTATTCTTTTAACTGGCCGACACAGATGTTTCCCGGGCAGGTGGGGCCGCTGACGCAAGAGAAATTCAGGTCGTTCGTTACCGGGAAAGTGGCGGATTTGCAGGGATTCATCCTGTTCGATCAGGTTACGCATTATCAGATCGAACTTCCGGGCGGTTGGCAAGAGTTGCAACCAGCCACCGCTGCGGCCGGAACCGATTAATCCTCGTCGAGTAGCGCATCCCGGGATCGCATATAAGAAGGTATAATCGCGGACGAAACGGTTTGCTGCGCAGCCCCCCTCGCAGCGAGGCGTGACAAATGCCAGAAATTCCCGAGCTGATGCAGAATCTCCCGGAACATACGGACCGCCGTACCCATTCGCGCCATCGCATTAGGGCGCTTGCGTACGTTGAGTTGGGGGAGAACAACGGGGGAATTGTTCTCAATATCAGCGAAGGAGGATTTGGCGTCCGAGCCGCGGAGGCCATACAGGAGGATAGTCTTTCGCGGTTGCGCTTTCAGATGCAGTACGCCACCCAACCGTTGGAAATGAGCGGCAAGATCGCGTGGACGAGCGAATCGCGGAAAGAAGCGGGTGTGTGCTTCACAGACTTGCGCGATGAAGCGCTCTCGGAAATCAGGACATGGATTCTTCAGGAAGTATCGCCAGGGCGCTCGCCAAAGCAGTTCCCTGTTGCTCGCCGCTCCTTTGGAGCAATGGCTGAGAAAAATGAATCCATCTCCGATGAGCTCTCGAGGGGTGAGATTGTTGAGGCTGAGACGCAAGACGACGCCGATCATCAAGTGGCTGGCCCTTCCATAATTCCAGATTCGAAAAGCAGGTTTTCCGGTCCAATGGCATCGAAAGCGCCCGCCGAAAGGCAGGAGTACGGTGCAACGCTCTTCCCAAAGGCAGCCAGCACTGCGCCCGCCTCTCGATTGCCGGTCACCGCCTTACCGGCTGTTAATAAACCGGGATCTGTGCCCTCAGTATCGAGAGCGCAAAACGCGCCGGAAAATTGGATGGATTTTCGAGTTCAGATGGGAAGAGGTTGGATGGTTGCAGCTCTGGTGACTTTTCTTGTAGCTGTTTCGTTTTCCGCGGGAATGGCGGTAAGGAGAGGCGGTCTAGTCGGACTTAGACCCAACGCGGACACGCCCCCATCCACCAGTGCCCAAACTCAAAATTCAGTTCCCGTTCTCCCGCCCACCCGCACGCTCTCGAAACCGCTGCAGATCGATATCGTTGATTCGAGCAATCAACGGTGGACGATTCCTGCAAGCGTGTCGGCTCCTCATTCACCAGGGGGCGGTGCGAGCAACGGTATCTCGCATGACGCTTCGGAAAATATCGAGACAGCTACTTCCGGCCTTCGGCCGGCGCCGGAACATCAAGACACAGGAGGCGCGTCTGCCGTCCCTAGCCAGGCGGGTGCGTCGCCGACTCTATTGAGTTTGCCGGAACACTCGGTTAGCGCTTCGGGCTCGGTGGCAATCAGTTCTCAGCGTTCGCTCGTGGTGCCTGCAGAATCTTCGCAAAGTACATCGCCACCGGGAAAAAATCTTCAGGTCGGACAGTTGGTGAATTTGGTTGACCCACTCTACCCACCCGAGGCCGAACAGAAGCAGATTGAAGGAACTGTCAGGCTGCACGCGACCATTGGCGTGGATGGATCGATCAAGGACCTTCAGCCGCTGAGCGGCCCCGCATCGCTCCTGCCGGCAGCGCTCACCGCCGTGCGTGAGTGGCGCTACAACCCTACTTTGCTGAATGGGCAGCCTATTGAGACGCAGGAAGATATCAGCGTCGTTTTTCGGCTTCCGAATTAGCTATGCGGTCGACGATCTAAAATACGTATTCTTCCGATTAACTCAGCACGCGATTTACAAGGTTGATTGACGTTTCGTGTGCCTCACGTATACGATGGCAGTTGTTCAAAAAGGAGGACAATCATGGCAAGAAACCAGCTGAAGCGTGCAGCTAAGAAAATCGGCGAGGCAATGGGAAGAGCGGACCGCACAGCGCACAAGGTTGCGAAAGCGGGAATCGTGGCGCGCGAAGAATTGGTGCAATTGTCAAAGCAGGTGGAATCACTCAAGCGCCAATTGCAGAAGACTACCAAGCGCTTGAAAAACGCTCTCACCTAGATTTCCGAGCATTCGCGCAATTCGGTCTTTATTCATCGCTGAGGCTTGCGGACAATCTCCGCGCCTTGGGCCGAAAGCTCGGGTAAAATCGGTGTCACGCGTCCGTAGCTCAATTGGATAGAGCATCTGCCTTCGGAGCAGAGGGTTGGGGGTTCAACTCCCTCCGGGCGCGCCATAGCTCACTGCCACAGAGATCGCCTTCCTCCCGATTCATGAACATCGGCTTCGATCTGTGGCCAATTTGCGGATCGAAATTAATTCCCCGCCGACATCGACGATGAAGTGAAAAAGTGACTGAAGACTGCACACGCCTCATCGCGTGACTATCCGACCAATTATGGACAGGCGAGGCAGCAGAACGGAAAAGTGACGTGTGTGCGAGCGCAGACGCTCAAACCAACTCGCTAAAATAAATAGTGGGCCCGCCAGGATTCGAACCTGGGACCGACGGATTATGAGTCCGCTGCTCTAACCAGCTGAGCTACAGGCCCGCCGAAAGCAACCGACTGATTTTATATGGGTTTGGCGAATTGTGTCGAGGATTCGGAACGACCAAGAAAACAGCCATTCTAATAAATTCGTAGTGATTTCTCTGCAAACTCGACGTGAATTTCACTCCACTAACCCGCGTGTTGATCAGGAGTTGTCCAGCCGGACCCGAGATTGCAAGTTCCGGTGATTTGCCCCCGACCGTGTGCTGAGGATTCTGCCGGCTCGGACGTGAACATCCGACTTACGCAGTCTGTCCTTTACCCTTTCGCACAACCGCATACGACGCATCGACCACACCGTAACAGGATGCTAATCTTCAAGCTCCCCCTTCCGGAGGCCAGTGTGTCCGCATCCTTGCCGTCGAACGACGGCAGTGCAGAAAACCGTCGCAGTACTCGAGTCATTCACGCCGTGCCGATCACGATCCGGGGGATCGACGCCCTCGGCCAGGCGTTCGATGAACACACCTCAACCGTGACGGTAAACTGCAATGGTTGCAAGTACGAGTCGAAGCACTACGTCCCAAAGGGTTCTAAGCTCACTATGGAGATCGGCGGCCGTGACCGCGGGTTGCCCCCAAGGAAATTTCCCGCCCGAGTCGTCTGGGTCCAGCGGCCGCGCACCTACCGCGAGATTTTCCACATCGCATTGGAGTTCGAAATTCCCGGAAATGTCTGGGACATCAAATCCCCACCGCCAGATTGGTTCCCACATCCTGATGACGAGGAGTTGACCGTTCCAGTGTATGCGGAGTCAGACGAGCCAGAACCTTTTGCCGTCCCGGTGTCGGCGCCTCTCGCACGAGAAGCAGACGCAGCAGGTCACATGCAAGCGGCTGCTCACGCCGTTTTAGCCGTCGCTACACCTGCGATGACCCCGGACTTTGCCATACCTCAAGCCTATCTTGGTTCTCTGCAGGAGAATCAATCGGAGCTTGACGCCGAGCGGCAAATGTTGAGAGCGACCATAGAAACAGCAATGACCGAAGACATGGCGCTGTTGCGCCAGCGCCTTGAATCGCATCTTCAGGAGGCCGTGCAGGAGACCGTCAAATCCTTGGCAGATCGTATCGCCGAGCACGTTCTGAAGGCCGTGGCAGAGCACGCAACCGAACGCACCGCCGCGATTGTTGCTGAGGCCCGCGAGACACGCCAAGCAAATGCCGAGGAGCTGAATGCAAAGATTGGTTTGGCGGTGCGGGAAGCTGTGAGCGCTCCACAGAAAAGTCCGCGCAAATCGCCGCCCACTAAGCGCCCGCGTAAATCGCCCAAATAGGAAGACGGGGTTGATTAGGTTTGGCGGCAACCAGAGTGCCCTACAGGAAACTATCCCAAAACGGACGGTTTCAATCTGATTACCGGGTATTCTTGTAGAGAGGTTCACTGTGCAGGGAAGGACTTTTTAGGCGCTATATGCTACGACGCGCAAATACCTTCATGAATGGGAGATTTTCATGCGAGAGCTGAGAGCTAAGACGGTGCCCGCTGCCGGCGAGAGCAGTGCGGAGCGCCGGCGTTCACACCGCGTACAGATCACGATGCCAGTGTTGATCCGTGGAAAAAACGGAGAGGTGCCTTTCACCGAAGAAGCGCACACGGTATCGGTGAACGCACACGGGTGCATGGCGCGACTTGCGGCAAAGCTCGTGCGAGGACAAGAGCTCGCAATCGTCAATCCTAAGACGGTAGAAGAACTGCCTTGCACGGTGACTTTTATTGGACAGAAAGATTCCGGCAAAACCGAGGTCGGCCTCGAATTTATCGAACCGTCCCCGCTCTTCTGGCGTATCACCTTTCCGTCTGACGATTGGGATCCCGCCGAGCGCAAACAACATACCACTCCCAGCACGCGTGCGTTGCCCAAGCGCTAACACGGTCCTCGCTCCGTCGATTGCAGGCTGCAAATCCGACTCTGACAGAGCCGTTCCGTATGCCGCTCCTGTGAGCCTCTAGTCGAGCTCACGAAGAACGGCTCGACGGCGCGGAGATTAGCAAAGGCGACGGCCGTTGTTCTGCCGGGTCGTGCCCCTCACAGCTAGCGGGTTGTCCGGGATGCTTCGCTAAGAGACTAGTGTGCGGTTTTGGAGCATTAACCTCGCGGGTTCGTCGGCCAACACAGCTGCGGCGCGATATAAGTGCAGTTATAGGAATAAGATAGTAAGCCTCGCGAATTCCTGGATTCCTGCCCTTGGCAGCGAACGTGCACCGTTTTGAGTTATGCACACCGTTGTGAGTCGCCAGAAAAGCGCCGAAGGCATTTTATTTGTTCGGCAGCACGCGGCATGAAACTGCCCAAATCAATTCGCGCGGGAGAAACCTACTCGCTCCAAGCGGTCATGCGGCGCGTGGAGCGGCGACAATGGTGGCTTTCTTTCTCCGGCGTCCTCGTGACGTTGCTCCTGACTCTGGGAATTGTTTCTTTTTCGTTGACCGTGTTTTTTCTTCAACGCGACTTCTGGGATGAACTCAACATTCATTTAGCGATGCGAGCATTGGTGGGGATGGTGTTTCTCTTTGTTGTTTATGTCGTCTACCAGCAACTTCAAATTCACCGCTTTCGAATGCATCTTGTGGCGCAAGAGGAGTTGTTCAGCTTGATTGGAGAAAATGCCGCGGACATGATCGCGGTCGTGACCGCAAACGGAGAGCGCCTTTACAACAGTCCTTCTTATCAAAAAGTACTGGGCTACACTCCTGAGGAACTGGAAAAAACTTCGGCTTATGAACAAATTCATCCTGACGACCAACCAGCGGTCAAGCTGGCGGCAGACGAAGCGAAAAAAACGGGAATCGGACGCCGGGTTGAGTACCGCATTCGGCATAAGAACGGTGAATGGCGCGTACTGGAGTCTACTGCCAGCGCGGTGCGAAACGAAAACGGAGAGGTCGCAAAGCTCATCATCGTGAATCGCGATATCACGGAACGCAGGCACCTGGAACAACAACTGGTCTTGTCGCAGCGGCTGGAGGCGGTGGGAAAACTGTCAGGCGGAATCGCTCACGATTTCAATAACATCCTGGGGGTGATTATCGGCTACAGCGAAGCAATGCAAGAAAAGATGGCCGCGGACGATCCGATGAGAGAAGCCGTTGATGAAATCGAAAAAGCCGGCCAGCGAGCGGCCGCTCTTACGCAACAGCTTCTGGCTTTCAGCCGTAAACAGGTCCTGGAGCCGAAAATCCTGGATCTCAATTCGATTGTGACCGACGTTGAAAAGATGCTCCGGCGGCTGATCGGAGAGGACGTTGATTTGGAGATTATCCCCTCGCCGACGCTGGGAAGGGTGAAAGCCGACCGAGGACAGATCGAGCAGGTCATTCTGAACCTAGCCGTGAATGCACGCGACGCCATGCCTCGCGGCGGGCAACTAAAAATTGAGACGATGAACGCCGATTTGGATGAAGACGACGCCCGCCGCAAAAGGTATGTCGTGCCTGGGCCATACGTCATGTTGCAGGTAAGCGACACCGGCTCGGGAATGAGCGCCGAAGTGCAATCCCACATATTCGAGCCTTTTTACACTACGAAGGAGCAAGGCAAAGGAACGGGCCTGGGTCTGGCGACGGTTTACGGGGTCGTCAAGCAAAGCGGCGGCTATATCTGGCTCGAGAGCGAAATCGGCAAAGGCTCTAAATTTCAGGTCTACCTTCCCCGTGCAGAGGGCGTCGCGACAGAACCTGCTCGGAAGCAGCCATCGCTTATCGCGCATGGGCTCGGAACGATACTAGTAGCCGAAGACGAACCGTCCCTTCGCAAATTGACGTGCAATACGCTGAAAGAGGCCGGATACAAAGTTCTCGAAGCCGAGGACGCGTCCAAAGCGATTGAAATCGCCAAACACTCTGACAGCGACATCGACCTTCTTTTGACCGACGTGGTGATGCCGGGCATGAGCGGCCGTGAACTTGCTGAAAACCTATCTCTAAAGTGCCCTCGCATGAAAATTCTCTACATGTCTGGATATACCGACGGCGCGGTTGCAGCGCATGGAATATTGGAGTCCGGAATTGTGATCCTGCGAAAGCCTTTCTCGCGAGTGCAGTTGCAGCAGAGTGTTGCAGAGATGCTGACGAAAAATCCCCGCCAAGGGAAGACGGAAGAAAATGCCGAATACGCTAAAAGCAGAGAATGACGTCAACATAGTTACGAAACCGGGTACGGCGGTTCCGAAACTGCTGATCATAGACGATGATGAATCCGTTCGAAAAGTGATGGGATTCCGATTGAGAGATTCCTACAGCATCATCGACAGTGGCTCCCCTGAAGAAGCGTTGGCATTGGCGCTGCAATACAAGCCCGATGCAATCTTGCTCGACCTTATGATGCCAAAATATTCCGGCTTCGAAGTCTGCCAGACCCTTTCTTCCCTAAGTTTCACATCGCACATCCCCATTGTGATCGTTTCCGGAGAATCCAGCGAGCGATACAAATCGCTGTGCGAGAGCATCGGAGCAAAGGGCTTTTTTCAAAAGCCCGTCAACATCGAGGCTCTGCAAAAAAAACTAGCTAGCCTGATTGTACTCAGTCACGACAAATCCCAGCCTAAACCCCGAGTCCGGTTGAGGGTGATGCTGAGGCTTCGAGGGATCGACTCGACGGACACGGATTTTGAAATCGTCACGGCTACCGAGAACGTGAGCGCGAACGGCTTTCTGTGTGGATGCTCGGCGCTTGTGGGGCTGAATTCCATTCTCGAGGTTTCTCTCGCCATGGACGGCGCGCCATCTGCGGGGAAGGCGCGAGTCACACAGGTAGACTGGCCGGGGACCGTGGGTCAAAGATGCGACTTCGAGTTCCTTGAAAAGCCTGTCGATTGGATTCTGCAATAAACGAGAGTAATGGCCGAAGGGTCGGAGACCCCGGGCCTTTCGGCAATGATTTCAACTTCCCTCGCCCTTCGTTAAGCTTCGATGATTCGATTGCGCACCGCATAGCGGACCAGTTCACTTACGGTATGCATTTGAAGCTTGCGCATGATGTTAGCGCGATGAGTTTCGGCAGTCTTTACGCTGATATTCAGAAGCGCTGCCACTTCCTTGCTGCTCTTGCCCTCGGAGAGAAGCTGAATGATTTCTCGTTCGCGGGTCGTAATTCGACTCCTCGGCCCTTCCGTCCTTGGAGAAATACTTCCGCTGCTCGAATTGAGAATCACCTCGGTTACGCGCGGGGCGAAGAACGGTTTGTGATTTGCCAGGTTGTCTAGAGCGATGGACAGGTCGCGGTCCGAATCGGACTTGACGATGTAGCCTCGTATGCCGGCTTCAATCACGTCGCGGATGAGCTGGTCCGAATAGTGCATCGACAACATCAGGATCTCGGTTTTCTCCGATACTTTTTGGATTCTCTTGGCCGCTTCCAAACCGTTCAACTCCGGCATGGTGATGTCCAAAATCGCAATGTCCGGTTTGAGTTCCTTCGCTTTGGCCACTGCTTGCACACCCGTCTGTGCCTCTCCACAAATTTCCCAACCCTTCTTCGTGTCAATGATCGATTTGATTCCTCGCCGCATTAAGTCGTGGTCGTCCGCTATCAAGACCTTGATTGTGTTCATATGTAATTGGCTCCCCGAGTTTCAATTTCAAAAGACCTTTTACCGTGCCCCAGATAAGCCCCGCGAGCCATACGGTAATTACAGCAGATTCTTAGAGGTGTCCCCTGTAGGCGTTAGGCACGTTCAGTTTAGGACTCGAGATTTCCTACAAAACTGGAAGGTCCCGGGACTTCACCGAAGCCTGCTGTTTTCCTAGGCGAAATTAACTGAAAATATCTTGCTGCCCTCTACGGTGAGCAACATAAAATCTACACATGGCGCGAGGATGGGAAAGCAAGGCCGTCGAGAGTCAGGTTCAGGAGTTTGAATCCAAAGAGAACCGTGCACATAAGAGAGAGTTAACTCAGGCCCAGGTTGAAATTCGGCGCCAAAAGGAAATACTTCTTCTATCGCGAGCTCGCGTTGAGAAGCAGCTGCAATCCATCCAGGACGCGCGCTATCGCGAACAGCTCAGCCGCGCTCTGGCCGACCTCGATGCACAACTTTCGAAGCTAAACGGAACCGAGTAAGGCGCAGCCAGATAACAGTCAGCCCAAATTCTACCGATTTTGCAGGCCTGCAGCATAACCCTCTGCGCGATACGGCAATGGTGACCGCAGCCAATTGGGCTACTAGTTCAATCGTGCGGGCGCGCGGGGTCTGAGTCGTCGATGAAAACTACGCCCACGCCGTTTTGAGTTTTTTCGCGGCCCGCGTCGAAATGAACTACGGTTCCGCGCAAGGAAAGAATACTGGAGGCCGCGGGATCCCCGGTGGCTTCAATCACCACGCGCACTTCCGACTGCAACTTTGGCCGGTTGTTCAAGCAGAGGTAAGCCCCTTGCAGACTCAAATCTCGTACAGTAGCTTTCTCCTCGAACCGCTTACCGTCGTCAGATTGTCCACTGACAGTCGCGGTAAAACGTAACCGGCGTCGCTGCCCGCCTCGTGACTCGCGCATCTCCACATTTATGCCGCGCTCGCTCATGGTGATGGACATTCCCTCGGTGGCCGCCCAGGTAGCGGGGAATTCCTGCCGCGCCGCGGAAAGGAAGCCATCCACGGTCTTGTCGACTGAATCTGGGTCGTGGTGAAAGAGGACCAGGTTTCTCACTTTCGCTTCACGCGCAATCTTCACACCTTCCAGCCAGCTCGAATGGCCCCAGCCTTTGCGTTCTGAGGCGAGCTGCTCCGGGGAATATTGAGAGTCGTATACCAACACATCCGCATCCTGAGCGAGCTGCCGAAGATTTTGGTCAAATTCCGCCACACCCGGCTCATTGTCCGTGGCATAGACCACCGAGCCCCCCGAGGTCTCTACGCGATAGCCCAAGCATCCTTGCGGGTGGTTCAAAAATCTGGCAGTGATTTGGGTGCCGTTGATTTCCCATTTGTCGCCACCGGTGATTTCATGAAATTCGCGGGCCGCCGTCATGAGGCTAATTTCCACCGGAAAATACGGTTTGGCGAGCTGCGCTTCAATCACTTGGCGAAGACTGTCAGGCCCCAGATATTTTGACTGGAAACTATAGAGATGGAAGCGATTCTGTGCCTGAAAGAAGGGGTTGAAGAACGGAATACCTTGGATGTGGTCCCAGTGGTAATGCGTAACAAGGATGTGGGCATCGATGCCCTGGCCACCGTGCGCCTTCGTCCAGCGATTCCCCAGCATCCGCAATCCCGTTCCACAGTCCAGAACAAACCGCGTGCCGTCCGGGGCCATTAACTCAAGACAAGGCGTATTGCCGCCATAGCGCCAGGTATCGCGCTCGAGCGTCGGCGTCGAGCCGCGCACTCCCCAGAAGGTCAGTTTGGCAACGTGGTGGGTCATCGCCGACGCGAATCTTAACGCCTCCCGCCTGCGCTCCATCGCAATTTCAAAAGCTTCGGGAACTGTTGCAATGGTAGGCGGTGGCGGCGATTGAAGTCAATCCAGTTTCATCTGCAAAGTTCATTCCGAACTCACTCGTTGTCTTCGGTCCTAATCAGTCACAAACGGCAATGCCGGCCCTGTGCACCAGCGCGGCCTGCGAGTAGAATTTAGGCCATGCAGGCGCACTCACGCGGACAGGCGGGGCACAGCCACGACCATGATCACAGCCATGGCCTCGGCGGGCATGCGCACGCGCATCTACCGCTGGAGGGCATGACTGGCATCCTGGGCGCAGCAGTCGTAGCCACGTTTATCCTCGTGGCAGTCGAGTTGGCGGCCGGTTACGCCGGCCATTCCATCGCGCTGATCAGCGATGCTCTACATAACCTGACGGATGTCCCGACACTTGTAATTTCCTGGCTCGGCATGCGTTGGGCCAAACGCCCGCCGACGGCTGAAAAAACCTACGGCTACCATCGAGCGGGAATTCTTGCGGCGTTTGTGAATGCAATGCTGCTGGCAATCTTGTCGCTCTTCTTAGTCTATGAATCCGTTGCGCGTCTGCGCCATCCGGTGGCAGTCCAAACCGGGATCATGCTATGGGTTTCACTCTTTGCCCTCGTTATCAACAGCGGCATCACGCTTGCCGTTCACAGCGGCCGGCATGACCTGAACATCCGTGGCGTTTGGATTCATAACCTTGGAGATGCGCTTTCGAATGTGGCAATCGTACTGGGTGCGCTTTTCATTCGCTGGACCGGAGCGCTCTGGATCGATCCGGTCATCGGCATGGGCATCGGCGTGATGGTGCTTTGGTCAGGAATCGGCATTCTCCGCGAAAGCAGCCACATCCTTTTGGAAGGGCTGCCTCGGGAAATGCGGCTCGATGCTGTGGCTGCCGCAGTGCTGCGTGTGGAAGGCGTGCAAGAGGTTCACGATATTCATGTCTGGACTTTGGGAACCGATTTGACCGCACTGTCGTGCCACGTTTGCATTCCCGACATGCATATGGAGGATAGCGAAAGAGTCCTCAAACAGGTCCGTGACGTGCTGGCACAAGACTTCAAAATAACGCATACCACCATCCAATTCGAACGCGCAGGATTGCCCTCTGAAGCCGGGCTCTATATGCCTGAACCTGCCCGTCGCTCAGAATTGTAGGAAGATCTGAGGTGCTTGCCGATCGGAGTGGAAGCAAACTTCAGAGAGGCGACTGTAACGGTGTGCCGCGCTCTTGATTAACTCTTAGTGTGGAATCTGAATCGAGTTCGTTCGCAGCGATTGTATAGCGGCTGCCTGCCGTGGTTATGTACACAATCCTGTCGTTAGAGTGCGTGAACGCCACGGCCTGAATCCACCTCCCGTCATTTAGCACCAGGGTGAACTCTCCTTCATCAGGAATCGGAGCCTGCACTTCCTGGTCCGCAGCACTCTGCGGAGCGTACGAATCTTCCTCAGCAGACTGCGCTTCCTGGCCTTGCAGCGTCACGGCATTGGCATTCTGCGATTGGTTCCGGCTTGATTGGTCAAGAGATTGATCGCCGCCTGTTTCATCCGCGTCCGCCTGATCGACGGTCGCCTGGTCGGAAGCCTCGTCGCCGTTGGTGGGAACCCAATACGTCCCTCCGCCATAAAGCAAATAATATCCAGTTGTCCGGAATGGGTTTCTGGGCGACGGATTGCGGACCGGTGGGAGCTTGGATCCTCCGTGGCCGGACAGGCCGATTCCATCCGGACGCGCAACGCTAGACGCAGCGAATGCGCGAACGGTCGCCTGATTCGACGTCGTTGTCCGCGCGCGGCCTGCGTGTGGACCCACCACTACGGAAGGAGCAGGACGCGCCGCTGCTGGAGCCGAACCGTGCGAACCGCGCTGGGCCCGCGCAAGAGGACAAACTAAGAGGCCTGCAACAAGAATCGTGAGAACTGGCCCGGGTTGAAGCCTAACTTTCAAAGCTCTTCTCGCTCTCCTGATTTGACGCGCCCCACCGACTCGCGGTTGCTCGAATTCCACACTTTGGCCCACCACATCCGTTATCCTCGCCAAGAGTCTTCATCTCCGCAATTTAGGGGAACTAAGCGCGCCCAGTGGTGTCTATACCCTGTGGTTCACCTCTTGGACGTCTGCGGGACGTGTACCTACGCTTTTCCCTTAGGGCGGGATGTGCTATAAACATGCGTTCAAAGGCCTGTCAGCTATGTCACAGCCAAATGGAGCGAATCATCCGGCAGACCAAGTGGAGTCCCAAATCGGTCATGACTTGCCGAAACATGAGCCGGAAATTGCATCTGCGTTCTGCCCGAGTTGTTCGGCCCGTTTGGCGCAGCGAAGTTGCAAGTTGATTTGCCCCGCTTGTGGTTATTATATGTCTTGCTCTGATTTTTACTGAACAAGGCCACGCGAGAAGGTAAACTGTGTGTCTTCTTCGTATCACAAATAGGGAAAAACGGATTCAAGACTTCCAGGAGGCGAGAACGTGGCACTGAGGATGACGGATCAAGAAGTGAATGGCGTTACCGTGCTGGAGATTGAAGGGCGCATTGTGCTGGGCGAAGAGAGCAACGCGTTTCGCGAGAAAGTGAAAAGCCTGCTGGCTGCGGGCAAGAAAAAGATCGTGCTGAACCTCGCGAACGTCGGCTACATCGACAGCGCCGGTCTTGGTACGCTTGTGGCCACATTTCACAGCGCCCGCTCGCAAGGTGCCACGCTGAAACTGGCCAACCTGGGTTCGAAGTTTAAGGAAGTGCTCCAGGTTACGAAGCTCATGACCGTGTTCGACACCTACGACAGCGAGGCTCTTGCCGTCCAAAGCTTTGCCAAGTAACCCGGGCGGAAGCCTTTCGATTGCGGCCCAGATCAAACTCTGGGCCGCGCCTGTCTTCAGTTATTGATCGACCTTTCCTTCAATACTATAGATAGCCAACCCGCTTAGCAGCTTGGGGTAGAAGTCCGTGGATTTTTGGGGTAGAACGTCACCGCCTAAAGCGATTTCGATAACCTGCTGCACACGCACCGGATTTAACAAACACGCCAATTGCGCTTCGCCGCGATCCACCGCTGCAATTGCAGTGTCGATTTCACGCTCGTAACTGACGTTGCTCTCCGCTACGACAGCTTCGGCGGTGATGCCCAATCCTTTTTCTAAAATCAGACGGTGCAGCAAAACCACATCCAGCCCACGCTGCGCTTCAGACAGATCCGGCAATACCGTTTCGAGATCCACGTCCCTCCGCAGCAAGAATAAATAGAATGCCCCTGCGCTCCCATCGATCGCGCCTGGATAAATACCGATAGCCCGGCGGCCATGATTCTGGCCTCCCAAGTCTTTGCGGAACTCGGAGTAGCTTGTTACGCGTTCTTCGAGCGTCAGAAACGGATAAGAATACCAATCAAAAAATGGCGCGAGTGCTTTGCGGAATTTCTCGAAGTCAAAATTCGCGACACCGCGAACCAGGCGATGGGTGGGTAGGATGGTTAATCCCCTTGAGTGCGAGTTTATAAACGTCATCATCGCAAATTCGTGAGCGGCGAGGGGATCGATTCTTCCGAACTGCGCGCGGCATTCGTTGCGGAAATTCAGGGCGGTCTCGTAGCGATGGTGGCCGTCTGCGATTATGATTTCTTTATTCGCCATGGCAACTTGGATACGGCGGATGAACGCGACATCAGCGACCGGCCACAGCCGGTGCTTCACGCCGAATTCATCATGGACTTCGAACGGAGTGGGTGCGCGCGCAATTTCTTCCAGGTAGATGTCAATCTGTCTGGGCGCATCATCGTAAAGCATGAAGAGCTGGCCGGTCTGGACGTGTGTGTGACGCAGCAATTCAATGCGGTCCGCTTTGGGAGCGGAGAGTGTGCGCTCATGTGGGAAAACGATCCGCGCGTCGTAATCCTCCAAGCGGCCCAGCGCGACGAATCCGATTCGCACCTTGCGCGTGTGCGTGCCGGGCACCAGATATTCCTGCGAGTAAACATACATCGCAGGCTCCGGGTCTTGGGTCAAAATCCCTTGTGCAATCCATTCCTTGATTTTCTTTCCCGCGCGCGTATAGACATTATTTTCGCTGGAATCATCAGCGTGCGAGACGCCCTTCTCGATTGCAATCAGATTGTATGGACTCGTAGCATAGTACCGCTCCTGCATGGCGGCAGTGATTTTGTCGTAGGGTTGGGTAACAACGTCGCCCAGCTTCACGCGATTGGTATCGTATCGCAGGGCGCGGAAGGGATGAATTTCTGCCATGGGGCCTCTCGTAGCGGTGCGAGCGCCGCAGAAACAAAACATTGTAGCAGCGAGCGCCGGCTAGTTGTAGCCCATCGTTCCGGAGCACTTTTGCGTTCGACGAACGTGAAAGGTGACAACTCTGATCGGTCCGCATAAAATCTGAGAGTTCTTGTAGGACTTTCCATAGGAGCGGCGCGTATGTCGTCTGAGGACAATCGCTTCTCGGCTGTGCGAGCCCTGATCTTCGACCTAGACGGCACGCTCATCGATTCAAAACTGGACTTGGCGCTTTCGGTCAATGCCATGCTCAAACGCATGGGCCGCGTGGAGCTAGCGCACGAAGAAATTTTCAGAATGGTAGGAAATGGCGCGCCCGTGCTCGTTCGCCGGGCGTTAGGAGCAGAAACCGCGAGCGATGAGGAAGCCGACGCGGGGCTCGCGTATTTTCTAAGCTATTACCGCAATCACATGCTCGACAACACGGTGACCTGTCCAGGCGTTCGCGAAGGATTGGCGCTCCTGGAAAATCATCCCATGGCTGTCCTGACCAACAAACCTGTTAACTTCAGCCGCGCAATCCTCGATGGCTTGGGTCTCTCGCGCTATTTTCGAATTGTTTACGGCGGCAATAGTTTTGAGAAGAAGAAGCCTCATCCTATGGGCGTGGAAACTTTGTTGCGTGAACTGGCGGCAAAGCCCGAAGAAGCGATGATTGTCGGAGATTCCGAAGTTGATATTCAGACGGCGCGCAACTCCGGCATTTGGGCCTGTGGAGTGACTTACGGTCTTGGAGCCGAAGGCCTGCGCTCGTTTCCGCCAGACCTAATGCTGGACAGCCTTACGGAGCTCCCCGCGTTCCTTAACGGCCGCACGATCTGAGCCACGCCTCATTTCTTGCCGTATACGCTTTTGTACCACTCCCAGGTGCGCTGTAAACCTTCCTCGAAATGAACTCGCGGCTCGTAGCCGAGCACTTTACGTGCCAGCGAAATGTCAGCCTGAGAATCGCGGATGTCACCCCCGCGCGGCGGATCGTATTTAGCCTGAATCTTTTTCCCGGTGATTTTCTCAAGAAGCCTTAGAACTTGATTCAACGTGATGCGGGCCCCGGTGCCGCCGTTAAACACTATTCCGGATGCGCCTTTGGCTTCGCACGCGCGTAAAGTTTCATCCACGATATTTTCGATAAAGGTGAAATCGCGCGATTGCTCCCCATCTCCGTACACCACCGGGGACTGCCCCTGTATCACTGCCAGCATGAACCGCGAAAGCACTCCCGAATAATGCGAAGTCGGATCCTGCCGGGGACCGAAGACGTTGAAGTAGCGAACGCAGACATTCTCGAGGCCATAGACGCGGCCGAAAACCTGCGCGTAGAGTTCGCCGACATATTTTGTGATCCCGTAAGGAGAAATCGGGTTGGGTTGCATGGCCTCGGTTTTCGGAAGCGTTGGGGTCTCACCATAGGCGGAGGAGGAAGCGGCGTAAACCAAACGGCGCACTTTGGCATCTCGCGCTGCCACCAGGACGTTCAAAGTGCCATCAATATTTATGTGGTTCGTCTCGATGGGGTTTTCCACTGAGCGTGGAACCGACGTCCGCGCGGCCAAGTGAATCACGTAATCGGCACCGTGACATGCCGACTGCACCGTTGCCAAATCTGTGATGCTGCCTATGCGGAGGTCGATCTTCTCGCGAACATCGCTGAGGTTTGATTCCTTTCCCGCGGAAAGATCGTCCAGCACTACCACCTGCTGGCCTTGGCGAACAAGGTCGTCCACGATGTTTGAGCCTATGAATCCGGCGCCACCCGTAACCAGGTAACGCATTCAGGGAATCTCCTTGACCGGCAAGCTGCAGGGAATTGGTGTCTCGGAACGATTTACTATAGCTTGGCACAGCGCGGCGGGACATAATTATTTGTCTTCTTATCGGTGAGCTAACTCAGTATCGAGATCAGCGTGTGCGGGTCTATGGCGACGAAGGGCAAAAAATTCCGTTGGCATCTGGGCCTCACGGTGTCCTTACCATTCCTCATCTCCGTCATGTTCCTGCCGGCTTATTCCGCAAGAACTCAAGATGCCCCGGTCGGATTCGCTAAAACGAATGGCAGCACGAAAGGTCCCGTCGACGAAAAGTCCATGCCTTTCCGCATCGGCGAAACATTGAACTACCACGTTACCTGGGCAGGATTCTCAGGCGCCGCCGCGGTAGAGTTGAGCGTTCCGGAACATCGCCGGATTCTTGGCTGGAGTACTTGGCATTTTCGCGCGTCAGCCCATACGTTGAGGCCTTTCAGGTCTTTTCTCACTGTTGACGACCAAATCGATTCCTATGCCGACGCCACAACCCTCGAGAGCCGCCAGTACGAAACACATCTCAACGAAATGGGAAGTGTTGAAAATCAGATCTTGCATCCTTCTTCCATAGGCCAGCCCCACCGGGCTGGCATTCCTGTGGTTGAGGTACTTCCGGGCACGCTGGATCCGCTTGGAGCTTTATTCGTGCTTCGCACCGTAGATTGGCGGCAGACAACCGAGTTTCGAGCGCCAGTCTATGATGGAGAGGATCTCCTCGAGGTTCGCGCTCGTCGGGAAGTACCGAATGAAACCATAGCTGTCGACGCGGGTAATTTCTCGGCCGCGCGCATTTCTGTACACCTCTATAAACAAGGCGTGGAGGTATCACAGGAGAGCTTCACTATGTGGTTGGCTAACGATGTAATGCGGACCCCTGTTCTGTTGCAGGCCGAGCTGCCCTTGGGTAGCGTGAGAGTTGAACTGACTTCCGCTTGGCGGTAATTTGTAATTTCCGGAGGCCTGCCAGAATTCAGTTTTCCGGCATGACCCAGTCTTCAGGTGGAAAATCAATTTGCCAAAACGTAGGCGAAGGGCTTAAGAACTCAACTCCCATCTGCGCCTTTCCCGCCTGTGTGTTCCCCAGGTAAACGATCCGGCATTCTTCGGTCTCTTCTGTGGCATTGTTGGATACAAAGATCGTTTGGTTGGCGACAACCGGAGCTGCTAGTGAGATCAGTGCGCCGTGTGCGTTGACCACAAGAGTCCGCGTCTCCTCGCTAAAATCCTGATTCTGCACGGTTTTCCCGTTCACCGATATTGGCACGCTCAGAAGTACCCGCATGCTGCGGCGGCGGCCTGGATCGGTGATCCAGTTCTGCTTTTCTTTTTGGGTTGTAAGTGGAGCGCCCATAATCGATACCGTAACGTTCCACCGCGTTTGGGGCAATAGGACTATCTTACTAGCTGCCTTCTTGAGTAAACAGGGCGAGAAACGGGCCTGCAAAGCCTGCCATCCGAATCATAGGCCGCCGGACCCACGTGCGGATCAAGGCAGGTCAGCAGTTGACGATTTTTTCGCGATGTTGCTTCACATGGCGCGTGGCATTCCGTGTATCGACCACTAGCTTGGCATTTTTCACGATTTCATTGAAATCATAACTCGAGTGGTCGGTTGCAATCAGCACGCATTCATAGTTCGCCAATCGCTCGGGGGTTAATTCCACTGATCGCATTTTCGAGAAATCGTAGTGGCGCATCTTAAATAGCGCCGGAAAATACGGGTCGTTATAATCCAGCAGCGCCCCGCTTCCCGTAAGCAATTCGAGCAGTTTGAGAGAAGGAGATTCCCGCAAATCATCTACATCCTTCTTATAGGCCATTCCCAGCAATAGGATTTTCGATCCCTTCAGACTCTTCTCTCGCTCGTTCAATGCTTTCGCCAATGCATCCACCACGTGATACGGCATCGCGGTATTGATCTCGCCGGCAAGTTCAATAAAACGCGTTGCGAAATCATATTCCCGGGCTTTCCAGGAAAGATAGTAAGGATCCACGGGTATGCAGTGTCCCCCCAAACCCGGTCCCGGATAAAACGGCATAAAGCCAAAAGGCTTCGTTGCGGCGCTGTCAATCACTTCCCAGATATCCAGATCCATCCGCAACGAGAGCTGCTTCAGCTCGTTTACCAGCGCGATGTTCACGCAGCGGAATATGTTCTCGAGCAACTTCACCATTTCCGCCGCGCGCGTGGAGCTCACCGGAACCACCTTCGAAACGATCTGCGCGTAAAGTCCCGCCGCTGCGCGCCCGCTAGCAGGATTGATGCCACCGACTATCTTGGGAATCTGTGCCAGGCCGTACTGTTTATTTCCAGGGTCTTCGCGCTCGGGAGAAAATGCCAAATAAAAATCCGTTGCCACATTTTCCGACCCCTCGCCTTTTGCAATGGGACAGTGCAACCCGCCCTTTTGCAAAATCGGCAACACGAGCTCCTCGGTTGTGCCGGGATACGTCGTGCTTTCAAGAACGATTAACTGATTGCGTTGCAGATTCGGCGCGATCGATTGCGCTGTTTTTTCGACGTAGCTCAGGTCCGGCTCCCGGCGTTCGTCCAGCGGCGTGGGCACGCAAATGAGCACCGCGTCCATTTCGCGCAACTTCGAAAAATCCGTAGTCGCATCAAACCGCTTTCCTTGAACGTGGTGCTGGATCTTATCGGCGGGTATGTGCTGGATGTACGACTGCCCGGCGTTGAGTTTTTTTATTTTTTCCTGGTCGGTATCAAATCCCGTCACTCGGTGACCCACATCCGCGAAACGCAGCGCCAGCGGAAGGCCCACGTAGCCGCACCCGATGATGCCGATTTTGATGTCCTTCCCTGCAAAAAACTCCGGCTTACGTTCCACGGCCATCCTGTTCTCTCTCTTTACGAGTTATGACGGCTGCTACAAACCTCAAGAGCCGCAAAGTAAGTGCAATTCACTATAACAAGAATCCGAATGAGCATAAAGATTGGTGCGCGCAGGCGTGCGAAGGCTGCAATTCGCGTTTATCTGCCGACATCGCGAGCTGCGCACAGCTCCGCACCCGGCTATGTTGGTCCACTTATATTCCTCTTGCGGGATCTAGGGATTCAGACGGCAGTTAGTAAGCGTTGCGGCCGATCACGGCGGATATAACGGTCAGCACGATAATGCGAAGATCGAAAAAGAAGCTCCAATTCTGAAGGTAATATAGATCATATTCCAGGCGCTTCTGGATGGAAGTGTCCCCTCGCCACCCGTTCACTTGCGCCCACCCTGTAATTCCCGCCTTTAGCCAATGCCGGTTGTTGTACCGTGTTATGTCGTTCAAAAATTTCTGAACGAAGTGCGGCCGTTCCGGTCGCGGGCCCACTACACTCATATCGCCCTTAAGAACATTGATGAACTGCGGCAGCTCATCCAGGCTCGTCTTTCGCAAAAATGTGCCAAGGCTTGTTCGCCCCACATCACTCTCAGTGGTCCAGTGGGTGTCGCTCTCCGAGCAGGCGCAAACCTTCATGGTACGAAACTTCAGCATGTGGAAAAGTTTCCCGTTAAGTCCCAAACGGTCCTGCCAGAAAAACACCGGCCCGGGCGACGTGTACCAAATTCCCAGCATGATTAGCGCGAACGCGGGCGCCGTCACGATCAGCACCGAAGCCGAAAACACGATGTCAAATGCCCGTTTCAGGAGATTGTAATCCAGCGATTCGGCGGGGGTTGAGGTCAGGTCGAGCATTTGCATGCGCCCGAGCTGAAAAAGCCGTTCGCGCGCCACAATGCCTTCCCCCAGATCCACGATGGCGCGCATAGGAATTCTCAAGTGTTCTAGAGCTTTCAGTATCCTCGGCATTTCGTGAAACTCCGCTGGATCAATCGCAATTACTGCCTCATCAATACCTTGTTCCACGTCCAGTTCGCCCAGCTCTTCCAGTTCGTGCACGGGCTTATCCGTGACTGCCGCCTGCTGTCCGGGCAAACGTACAAACGCAGCCACTTCGCAAGATACCAGCGGCACCTGTTGTAGGCGGAATACAGCCCTGTGCGCGAACGTATCGGCGCCCACAACTACCAGGCGAACTCGCTTACCGTCACTGATCTTCAATCGAACGTAGATCCGAAAGCATGTTCGCATGACGACAGTCAAAAACAACAGAAGCACGGCCCAAATGGCGAACAACCCGCGCGGAAAAATAAAATCCTGGCTAAAAAAAAGTGCGGCAAGCAGGACGGCGCTGGTTACTGCATTCGCAGCCAGGGCCGCACGCGTGCCCGTGCGTTCTCGGAATAGCGTGTCAACGTTCGTTACGCCGTACTGCTCAGCCAGAATCGCCCAGACCAATGCCGCCAGAGCCAATAATCTGAAATGGCCGAAAGAATCAAAGTCTGCCAAGCGCTCGAGACTCTTCCAGGCATTGGTCCACACCCGCCAGCCTAATTCGAAGGCTAGGAAAGGAAGCAGATAAGTTACGACTCGAAGGCAAAACCGATAGTATTTCAGGCGAAGAATCATTGGCTGGTAGATGGAATCCCTTGCTCTGCGTCTTTCGAATTTTCGCGAAATGAACGCCTACTGCAATCGAAGAACACGTTCATCCCATTTGACAAGCAAAGCGTGGAAGGAGCTTTGTCTCTAGCGTAGTAGTTCGAGAGCCTCGAACTTAGTTACTTGTGAAGCGGCGGGTAGAAGAGAACCCCACTCAACCCTCTACGATTTCTTCTCGAGCAGGCGAGAGCGCGGCCGTGCATAAAGTGTTCAGGAAAAGTTCGTCGTAGGTTTGCAGCACGCTGCCCTTGGTAAAATGTTGTTCGGCGTAAGCGCGCGCATTGGCCCCAAGCACGCGGCACAGTTCGGGGTCCTTTCGCAATGCAACCATCACGGCGGTGAGGGCTTCGGGATTCTCAGCCGGCACGATCACTCCACACCTCGCCTGGCGCATTATCCGAGCCGCTTCGCAATTCTCGTTCACGGCTGCGACGATTGGGCGTCCTGCAGCCATATAGGTCAAAAGCTTGCAAGGAATCACCGCATCTTCCATTGCCGCGATCTGGTTTAACAGAAGCGTGTCCGCGGCTGCGTACATCTGCGGCAGAGCGACAGCAGGCTGCAAAGGCAACAGCCTAAGATTTGGCGCACGATCTTCCGCGGCGTGTTTCAGCGCCGCATGTTCTTCGCCTTGTCCCACAAGAAGCCACGCTAAATCTCTGTCGCCTTGTGACCTTTCGGCCGCGTTCACAACATTCATCAGGTTCTGTTTCTTCCCCATATTTCCGCTATGAAGGATCAGGAATTGCTCGCGCAAAAAGCCATTTTCCCGCCGGAATATTCCATCGGATTCTACGGGGCGAATCTGTTCGGTGTCACCCCAATCGGGAATCAAACGGAGTTTTTCGGGCGGGACACCGCGAGCGATGAGCCTATCGATGAAACCCTGACAGAGGCATATCACTGAGCGCGCCTTTCGGTATACGAACGCCTCGAGCGCGCGTGCCACGCGTATCGCCAGGCCTTCCTTCAAGATTCCTGTCGCCAGCGCGGCATCGGAAGCCAGGTCCGTCAGCTTGATAACGTAAGGTGCCCGTTTTATTTTTCCCAAAATGTAAGCGGCGAGCCCCACGGTCGGAGGAGGACATGAACAATAAATCACGTCGCACTTGCCGGTAAAAAGTCCGGCTACGAACGCAGACATCGTGAAAGTGAAATCGTAGGCGAGGCGCTCGATCAGGCGACTGGCCTTGCGGGGGATGTAGTGCGCGACGCGATGCACGATGACGCCGTTGATGATTTCTTGGCGGTGGAGAGAGCCGCGATAGCCGTCCCACACCCGCCACTCCGGATAATAGGGAAATGCCGTCACAACTGTTACCTTGTGGCCCTGCGCGGCCAGATGTTCACACAACCCTGTTGTGAACGGACCAACAGAAGTCTTTTCCGGTGCATAATTAATTCCGATGACTACAATGCGCATGAAAGGTATCAGCAAGGCCGGGAGCGTATTGATTGTTTCTAACGCGCGGCCACCAACGCAGTGTTCGTTCTCGCTTTCGTTTTTTCTCGGCCGAGTTCCTGCGCGATCCATCGGTAGGTGATCGCCAAGCCGCGCTCGAGCGAAATCGAGGGCTCCCAGCTCAGCGCTTTCCGTAGCAGGCTGTTGTCGCTGTTCCTGCCCCGGACTCCTTGTGGTTTGCTGGGATCGTGGCGCTTGAGCAGCTCTTTGCCGGCGATAGCGCAAACCAGATCTACCAGCTCGTCTACGCTGATCAGCCGGTCGGTGCCCAGATTCAAAGGCTCGCGACAGCCCGACGCCATCAGTCGCACTAGTCCTTCCACACAATCTTCTACATACATGAACGATCGCGTCTGCCGGCCATCGCCCCAGATATCGATGATCCCGCCGTCAAGCGCCTGCGCTACTTTGCGGCAAATGGCCGCCGGCGCTTTCTCCCGGCCGCCATCGTAGGTTCCCAGCGGACCGTACACGTTGTGGAATCGCACTATCCGAGTCTCAAACTGATAGTCCTGCCGGTAATATAGGCACAATTGCTCCGCAAAAAGTTTCTCCCAGCCGTAACCCGGCTCCGGATCAGCCGGAAATGCGTCGGACTCTTTTAGCGGTGTCACGGCTGCATCCGTTTGCTTTGACTGCGCATAGACGCATGCCGATGAGGAAAACAGGAAACGGCCCACATTCTGTACCCGGCTTGCTTCCAGCATTTGGGCGTTAATCAAAATGTTGTTGCGGGCGAGTGCCGCGTGGTTGGCGGTGATAAATCCGATTCCGCCCATGTCCGCCGCGAGATTGTAAACCTGCTCGATTCCGCCTCGTGTGGCCAGCAGACAATCCTCAAAGCCCCGAAGATCCAGCAGCTCAAATTCGTCCGCCGCCGACGTTTGATATTCCGGGTGTTTTAGATCGGCTCCGCGAACCCAGTGGCCGTCGGCCTTCAGGCGATTTACGAGGTGATGGCCGATGAACCCGCCCGCGCCGGTAACCAGAATGCGAGATTTGTTTTTCATACCGTCATTTGTCCTTTTTTAGGAAAGTAATGTTTTAGAGTCGGGGAACAAAATGGATCAGATTTTTTTCGCTACAATAACTAGAGCGTCCCCTCGGCCCGCGCTGTTCGCCATACCTAGAAAAGGAAACAGGAGAATCTTCGCGGCGATCATGGCCAGAGGAAACAGCAGAGGATTTCGAAGCTCCCGAGTCGGCTTACCGCGCTGAAAGAACACAAGGACAATCAGGGAAGAAGCCAGCCACGCGCCCGGAGACACTTGGCGAACTTTGACGGGGGTAAAACCTGCATTACGCAACAAGCGGTCCAATAGATCTGTGGAGAAATGCGAAATATGGAATGGTACGTGCCAATTAATCCAGGAACGAGAGAACAAAGATCTCTGCCAGCTTCTGCTGTTCGGGCAACTGATCCAAATTTCGCCTCCGGGCTTCAATACCCGCGCAGCGTCCCGCAGCATTTGGCTCGGATCGGACGAGTGTTCCAGAACGTTGGATAGCACAGCTACGTCGAAGAGCGCTGCCGGTTCGAAATCGCCGATGTCACATGTGTGAACCGTGAATCCGTCGGCTCGTGCCGCCGTCGCCGCTTCTTCGCTCAACTCCAGGCCTGTAACCTCAAAACCATTTCGAGCAAAGATCTTGAGACTACGCCCTTCATTGCAGCCTATATCAAGCAGGCGCCCCGTTCCTTTGAAGCTATGGAAGGAAACATCGCCATCCGACCATATCCACAACCGGTACAGAAAGGAATCCAGGAAATACCCGCGCATCTTGGTATAGAGAGTTCTTTTCTCTCCGCGAAAGTTGTAGTGGTTCTCATAAAGATCTCGGAGCTCCTTTGGCCCAGGAAGCGGATAGATCTGCTCCAGCCCACATTCCACGCATCGCCGGATATCATACGTTCCATCGATTCCATAACGCGTGTCGAAGAGCTCGTTCAACAATTCTTCGAGTGACCCTCCGCAATCCAGGCATGTACTCTGGCGGAGTGCGCAGTTTTTCTCCTCTTCGTAGAGGAAGTCGGTAGCCGAAAGCTGATTCATGGAGTTTTGTATTACGGAATTAGGCAAGTCGCGCGCGCCTACTTTTTGCAAAGAAGTACCGGCTGCCAATCCTGAGGTCCCACCAGCATTTCCGCCGTCTGAAATCCGGATTCGCGAGCAGTTTGGAATAAGAACTCTTCTTCATAAGCAACCGCTGCTTCCGGTACGGCCAGCGATTCCACGCGCGCGTTACCCATCTTGAATCGGAACGTGTGGCGATCTCCGAATGTCGGTGGCGGATGGTCCATCGAAAAGCAAAACATGGCCATGGAGCAGCCCGGCTTCAACACCCGGTAGCTTTCGCGGCAATAGTTCATCATTTCCTTTTCCAGGAGGTGCGTGAACAGCGAGGACGAAAAGACGAGATCCACGCTCGTATCCTCCAAGGGAAGTTCGTAGTAAGCGCCGGCTCGCCCTTTTGTGTTATAGGCTTTGCTGCCATGCTCGGAGCGATGGAATTCGAAGCGCGTGCGATCGAAATTCGCGCGGCACCAATTCAACATTTCTTCGTCGATATCAATTCCAATGTATTTTCCGGAGAATGTTTCATACTTGAATTGATAGTCTCGCAGTGGATGGGCAAATCGCCCGCAGCCGCAGCCAATGTCCACAATCGTGGAATCAAGCCGGAACAGGCCCGCATGAAAGGCGTGGGTCCAGAAATCCCTGGCCTCGTTCAAGTAAAATATCTGGTTTGCGAAGAGGCGGTTCCCAACGCCCACTCGGATACGCATGTGATTGGGTGGAATTCGCGAGAATTCTTGGAACATGCGGTTCGGCAATAGATCGAAGGAATTTAGTAGCATCTTGAAGAGCGGGTTGTACGTCAACCGCGCCGCGGATGGTATGACTCGCCGGATTGCTCGATCCAGTTTCATTCCTCGTTCCTGTGGATATTCACAGCGCCCTGCTTCCCAAAAGCAGAGGGAAACGATGCTATTTTAGAAGGGAGTCTTTGCCAGAAGTTCGTTGCGATCGGAACTCTTTCCGCCGATCTCCTTCAAATCGTAGCCCCATTTACGCAGTAGCTCACGGCATTCTGTTTCTACGTCGGCGCCATGAGTCGCTAAAAAAAGTACGGGATGGAATCGTTGAAATACTTGGCTGGACCCTTGCAGGGCAAGCAATTCCGCCCCTTCAATATCCATTTTGATGAAGTTTGGTGGAGCGATCCTGCCGCTTTCAACCAGAGAATCCAGAGTCGCGGTTGCAACCGTTGTACTCCCTCCCTCCGCCAGATGGCCCATCAGACCGCTGGCCTCGATTTGGAAGTGCGCTTGCCCCATCGTGTTGCTAATTGCAAGCGGAAGAACCTCCACGTTTCCGGCATGATTCAATTCCAGGTGCCTCCGCAAGTAGGGAAGATTTCGAGGCGCCGGTTCGAATGCAAATACCTTTCCGTATCCAACCAGCAGGCTGGAAAGGAGCGAATAAAATCCGACGTTGGCGCCTATGTCGTAAAAGACCGACCCAGGCCACACCTCTCGAGCAATGATCTGCTGCTTGTCATATTCATAAGACCCTAGCCAGCAGCCGTGAGTAGCGGAACCGCTGATCCACCGTTTGCCGCGAAGCGGTCCTTGCAGAATCGGTAATATCAATTCACTGGGAACCAGCGCCAGAGGAAGCCGCGCAAGTCTTCCGAGCCTACTCTCGCTTGAGAGATTCGGAAAATTCATATCGGCGCGGACTCCGAGGCTCGCCACACTACATTGCGGCTGACCAATCCCTTCTCCAATCGCAAGCTTCCAGAAAGAACGAATGCGAGCACGAACGTGATGAAGTTATCTTCAAAAGAAGACCTCGCAACCCATATGAAAAGCACAAACACAACGGCAGACAAAAGCGCATGATTTTGCATTTGCCCGGCAAGGCTCGCGGACAATTTCATAATGATCACGGTCGCCAATGGAAGGAGCAGCAGGCTGAACGGTCCAAAATTTGCATAACACTCTCCAAATTGCGTCACCGCCAGGCTTCCCAGATTGCCCGGCTCGTAAACCGCCGCCATACGAACTGAAAACCCTGATGGCTTTTCTGGGTAGATACTTCTAGGAACCAGAAAATAAAGGACTCTGGCATAGGATGCGCCGTATAGATAATCGTACTTCGTTCCAAAGTCGTTGATCATGTGAAGCAGGATCATGGTATCGACGCCTTCGAAGGCGTCCATCAGTGAGGTCACCGATCTGTTTCCGAGATCGCCTTCGACATATGTAGGAATGTTTTTCCCAATCGCGCTAAGGTCACTACGGAAATAGTTCCAGGCGCTGAAAACGGATATCAAGACCGGAGCGGCCGCAAGCAGAATTACAATCGGCGTTTTCCTCCGATAGAGCCAGCACGAGGCCGCGAACGACAACAAATAAAGAGCGAAGAAAATCCGGTTTCCGGTCATGACAATCTGCAGCAGAAAGAGGAAAAAAATAACAATCCAAAACAGCCGGTCATACTTGCGGCGTTTCATTTGCGTGTGCGTAAACAATGCCGCCCCTGCAGTGAAAAGAATCTGATTCGCCAGCGAAAACTGCGAGAACAACACGTGCCAATCACCCAATCGCGCCACTAACTCCTCTTGCCGGTTGTACCAGTGGGAGACGAGGAAGACGCCGACTCCCCCCACCATTTGAATCATCGTGGCGTAAGTAAAAATAGCCACACCCGCCGTCACGATTACCGCCCTCTTCAGACTCGACTCATTGATTGGGGCTCCAAACCTTTGCCGCGATTCACCGGCCGTAGGCGTGAAGAAAAGCACGGCCAGGAAAGAAAACAGAAGCGACGCCCAAACGACAATGATCGGAATGCGAAATTCTCCCGTGGAGAGATCAACGTGTGAATAGCTGTCGTTTACTTCGTAAAAAGAAGGGATCGAATAACCGCCGTGCACAACAATCAGCGTCAGCGGCGCAAGAATGAAAAAAGCTAGTCCGAGAACCCAGCCCAAAATCGGTGTTAACGCCAATTCATTGTGGCGCAACTTCACCAGTGCCCTCCAGAAACTTCCTAGAAGAATTGCGATCATGAATAAATATAGAATTCTCATTCGAAGCTGAATGTAACGAGGTAGTTTATGCTTTTGGCGGCACTGCAGAGTTCAGCGAAAAGGCTTATGAAGTTACAATTCTTTCAAAAAGATTTAGGTACTTCCGTGCCGCGTTTGCCCAGGAATAATGCGAAATAGTCCGGCGATTGTGAGCGGCCTGCGCCGACGCTGTTATCTTATCGCCCCAACGCAACAGGATCAGCGTGGCCAGTTCTTGAACGTCTAAGGGACTGAATAGATTTAATTGCAGTTTCTGTCCGAGTTCCTCGTTCGGCGCGATCCGCGCAGCTATAATCGGTGTGCCCGCTGCGGCCGCCTCCAGGACCGGCAGGCAGCTTGCTTCATAGACTCCAGCGGCAATCAAAAACTCCGCCTTTTGATACAATCCGACCAAATCCTCAAAGGGCACCTTACCCAGGTAGCGCGCGTAATCCATTCTTTCATTTGAAATGAACTTCGCGATTGCGGGTCCAGCAGAGAATTCCGCGCCGGTCATCACTAACGGAATCTTCATGCTCTCCCGTACTTCAATCAGCTTGAGAGCCTTGAGCACGGTTATATGGTTCTTATGCGGCCAAAGCTGTGCAGGATAGAATAGAAATCTCTCCGGAAGATCGTAGCGTGCGCAAAGCTGCGAAGTATCTCGCCGTGCCGCAAAGTCTTCCACCATTACTCCTTCCGAAATAGTCTCGATACGCTCCGGCCGCATATCCGGGAAATGAGACAGAATGTCTGCCTTTATGAACTCGCTGCTCGCTTGCAGATAGCTCGCATACCGGGCGCTCAAACCGTACGTAATGTTCCTACTCAGCCTTTTTTCCCAGGTGAAGAATTCCGGATAATGGACATGCTGAATGTCGTGCATGGATAGCACCGCCGGCCTGCGTGTATGGAAGCTCTGCAACACGACGCTGGGCGTGTAGATGATGTCAGAATCCGAATCCATCTTTGTCTGAATTCCCCGATAGGACAGATTGCTCGCGATCCGATAAAATCCCCGGCTGCCCGAAAGCAGTCCCGCTTGGCACAGCCTTTTTCGCAGGGCCAATGTTCGGTCGTTGGTGACCACTATTTCGAAATTGGGCCATTTTTCAAATTTCGCAAAGAGCGACTGATTCGACTGCGTAACGTATAAGATGAAGCGGTGCCCGTTTCCTGCCGTTGCAAACCCGTTCAGTAGCCCCAGAGTGAATGTGTTTAACCCGCCCACGTAAGATGGGTCGATGCGCAGGCAATTAATCCCGATTCGCATAAAAGCGACGGATCTGTCCGATCACAAAAGACTGATCTTCCACCGTCAAGCTGTACGAAGAAGGCAAGGAAATACCTCGTTTGT
>PLZZ01000136.1 GCA_003153585.1 Acidobacteriota bacterium
ACAATGGAGGAAATGCGGAAGGTAGTGTAAGTTCGTCCCATGCAATTCATGTCAGTTGTATCGCAATCGCGGGAAACTTCCGTTCCAGAAAAGAACCGGAGAGTGTACACCAACACACGAGATCGGAGTTGGGGACACCTCGGCAACGCTCATGGAAAAAAACGCAGGCGGCCAGAATCATCAGGAATCAAATCCTATTAGACTGGGAACGTAATGAAAACAACCACGGCCCTTAAAATCGAAAACCTCGTCGCCATCGACACTCACGTTCACATCGAGTCAGATGGCGGCCACGAAGTGAACGAAGCTGCACGCAAGTATTTCGGCGCGACCGGCGACGTTCCTAGCGGCCCGGCCATTGCTGAATATTATCGATCCCGAAAGATCGCGTGTGTCGTCTTCTCCGTTGACGAGCGACTGACCGGCAGGAAGCAGATCCCAAATGACGAAGTTGCGGCTTTGGCTGCGGCGAACAGCGACATCATGATCGCGTTTGCCAGCGTGGATCCAACTCGCGGGCCTGAAGCCGTGCACGAAGCGCGCCGTCTGATCGCTGCCGGTGGAATCCGCGGATTCAAACTGCATCCGCCCATCCAGCAATTCCATGCCAACGACCGCATCGCCTATCCGTTTTACGAAGTCCTCGCCGAAGCGCGCTTGCCTGTGATTTTTCACACCGGACACAGCGGTATCGGCACCGGCATGCCCGGCGGCGGAGGTGTGCGTTTGAAGTACGGCAACCCCATGGACATCGATGACGTCGCGGTTGATTTCCCGGACATGCCGATCATCATGGCCCATCCGTCCTTTCCCTGGCAGGATGAAGCCATTTCCATCTGCTTGCATAAACCGCAGGTCTATATCGACCTCTCAGGTTGGTCGCCGAAGTATTTTTCTCCGACGCTCATCCAGTACGCAAACACTCTGCTCAAGCAGAAAGTGCTCTTTGGTTCTGACTTCCCTCTCATCACGCCTGACAGGTGGCTAGCCGATTTCGAAAAAATTGCCATTCGAGACGACGTTCGCCCTCTGATCTTGAAACAAAACGCAATTCGCCTCCTGAGGCTGGATAAAGCGGATTAGAACGGAACGAGCATTACTACGCGGCGAATTCGGTGAGCAGGGCAGAGCGCAGGCTGGTCTGATGGTCGACGGAAAGCTTCGCACCCGAAGTGGTGAGATAGAAGACGTCGATAGCAGTCTCTCCTTCGGTCTCGATGATGGCGATTTCGATGTTGCACCCCTCGCGCGAAAAAACTGAGCTGATTCGATGAAGAAGGCCGGGCTGATCTTGCGCCACGATCTCGACAAGCGTGCTCTGAGCGGAGCAAGTGTCGTCTATTTTGACCCGGGTCTCGACCTTTACTTTTGGTTGCCGGCGTTTTTCTGAGTGCAGCCGGTCGCGCAGCATTCGATTCAGGTCAACTTTTCCCGCCAGCACGTCCTGGATGCTCGATTGGAACCGCTCCCACTCCGGCAAGTTCAGTTCTAGCGTCCGAAAGCGGTCGGTGAAATAAAAAGTATCGACCACAATCCCGGCCTGGTTTGAAAATGCGGCGGCTTTGACGATGTTCATGCCCCAGGCTGCCAGAACACCGGCCATGGTAGCGAAAAGAAACGCGCGGTCGCGAGTGACCAAGGTGAGTTCGTACCAGTGGCGTCCACGGCGCAGACTGATCTGCACAGGGTTTTTGGCCAGACGCGTAGCCATTTCCAAATGCGCCAGGACTTCCGCCGCCGGATGAGTGAGCAGATAGCGCCGCGGAAGTCCTTCGAGAAAAACATCGAGCCGCGGTCCAACGGACACCGCGAAAGTGCCAAGGTGCGCCAGCACTTCGTCATGGGCGTCAACGTGCAGGCGCTGGTCCAGGCTGCGATTGAGGTAATTTGCGGTAGCGATGTAAAGCTGCCAGATGTTTTCCGCTTTCCATGGCGTAAGAGCCTCGGGATTGACGGCTTTGATGTCCGCGTAAGTCAGCAGGCATAGCATTTTCAGGCGTTCGGGCGTTTCCACTTTTTCGGCAAAAGCGCGCACGGTTTCCAGCTCGAAAATGTCGCGGCGCAGCGCGGCGCTCATTTCCAAATGGCGGCCGATTAGAAATAGGACAGTTTCGCGATCCGGCGCATCCAGATCAAGGCGGGTCAGGGCGCTCTCGGCGATGTCAACGCTGGCTCGCACGTGGTCGCCGGATTTCGCGCCTTTCCCCACATCATGGAAAAGCAGCGCAAGGTAGAGCAAGTCGGGCTGCTCGAGTTCCTCCAGGAGTTCGGCATAGCGCTGATCCCATTTCGACTGAGACTGGCGCAGAGCATGGAGATTGTCGATCGCTACGAATGTGTGTTCATCTACCGTGAAGCGATGAGAATAGTCACGCACCACCAACGCGTCGATTCCCGCGAATTCGGGGAACAGGAGCGTGAGCAAGCCGAGCGAATGCATCGAGCGCAAAGCATCCGACGCATGAGGAGCGGTGAGAATTTCTTGAAGTGGGTGCCACAGCTCGGCGCCTTTAGGTGGCGTGACCGCAAACGATGGAAGTGCTCGTTCGATCTGCAATTCCGTGTTGGAACTAAGACTCAACCCGTGGCGCGCCAGAAACCGAAAGGCACGAAGGATAAACTCGGGATCGTTGAGCGCCGCAGGATGGCGCAACGAAAGCATTCCGTCCTCGACGGAAAACTCCGCATTTGAAAGCCGCGATCGCAATTGCTGAAACTGGTGGTGAAGCGAAAGCCGCGCGGCGGGAATTTCCTCCAAAAGCTGAATGCAGACGTGATGGACTGCGCGCGCGTGACCGAAATACAGGCGCATCCAATCGGAAGCAGTAAGTGGCTCATTGCCTCCATCGTTCGACGGTTCAGCCGCAATGCGCGAATTTGCAACGCCGATACGATGAGTGGCGGCAGCGTCCTGAGATTCCCAGGTGAGCGTGTTATCGTCGCGGTTGTGCCGAAAATGCAGAAAGCATCGGATGGACATCAGAGAGTCGAGGGCCGCTTCAAACTGCTGCTGAATCGAGACAGGTAGGATTGCGTTTTCGACAGGCCAGACGTGGTACTTCTCAATCGCCGCTAGAAGTGAAAGCCAGCTGACTACGTTGTAGTCGCGAAGACCGCCGGGGCCATCCTTAATATTTGGTTCAAGATGAAATACGGTACTGCCGAATTTGCCGTGGCGAGTGCGGGTAAGTTCGGCCAGGCGTTTCACAATCTGGTCGGACGCATGCGAGATGAGTTTCGGGATCACGTCATCGTGGAGTCGCGCGAAAAGCTGGCGGTCGCCGGCAAGAAAGCGGCAATCAAGCAGGGAGATTGCAAACTCGGGATTCGCCGTGTCGAACTGGCTGCACTCGGCGAGCGTGCGCGTAGCCGGGCTGAGTTTTAGTCCTAGGTCCCAGAGTCCCTGTGAAAATCTCCGGATCGGATCTTTGAGCTTGGCTTCCGCCCCATTTCCTGCGTGAAGAAATAAGATGTCGATATCGGAATAAGGGAAAAGCCAGCGGCGGCCGAAACCGCCAAGGGCGACGACTGCAAAATCCGCCGGACCATCCGATTCGGAGCAGATGAATTCCTTCCACAGGCGCTCCATCATGCGTTCGATGAGGGCGGTGCGGCCCAGCAACGCAGCGCGTCCCGAGCCTGTCGCAACGAATTGCTCGCGGATGCGCCCTGATTCCTTTTCATAAGAATTGCGCAACTCAGCAGTGAACGATGAATTTGTCGGCATCGAAGTTGGTTTTAGAATTCTTCGGTCGTGAGCCTTGTGAGTTCGCCCCCGCCTAAACTCCCCGCTGCTGTGCCTGCGACCCCGCGGTCAGCATTTCAACAGCGTCCTCGGGATACGCCAACATGCCGAACTGCGGCACATCGAGACCCGCCAGCTCGACTTCCCGTGTCACGCGCATGGAGCGCCATGCATTCACGGCGGAGAAAATAATATAAGTCGCTCCGAATGCATAAATCGCCAAGAGCGTAGCGCCACCGAGTTGCACCAGGAACTGTGACGAGTCACCATGAAGCAAACCGGTGACGCCTTGGCCTGTTTTGCCGAGGTACGCCGCCGTGCCCACGCCATTCCACCCAGCACCGTACGTCCCATCGGCGAAAATCCCTAAAGAAACCGCGCCCAGCCAACCACAGTAGCCGTGAACGGAAATGGCACCGCACGGGTCGTCGATCTTGAGGATTCGTTCGTTGAAGAGTACGCCTCCACAAACCACCATGCCTGCAATCACGCCGATGATTACCGATGCCGTGGGACTTACGAATGCGCACGGCGCAGTGATAGCTACCAGTCCCGCAAGCATTCCATTGCAAGCCATGGTTATGTCAGGCTTGCCAAAAAGTTTGTACCACAGAAGCATCGCTGCGGCAGAGCCTGCCACTGCCGCGAGATTTGTATTCACCGCTACAACCGAGATGCGAAGGTCCGTTGCACCGAGCGTCGAGCCGGGATTGAAACCCATCCACCCAAAGAGCAGAAGAAACGTGCCGGTNNCTGTGGACCACCGATGAACCGGCAAAATCCACATAACCGTGACCGAGGTGCATGCTGGAACCCAATTGGGAGAGCCAACCGCCTCCCCAGACCCAACAGCCGGAAATAGGGTAAAGGAAGGCGCCAATAAACAGCTCACAAAGAAGGAAGGCCCAGAANNAGCGTCAAGCAGTTGCTGCCGGCATCGTACGCTGGGCCAGTCAAGAAAAACCCCTTGCCTCCCAAAAATCCCCATTGGCCGCTTCCGATCAGGAAATGATTCAAAGTTGGGACGCCGCCAAGATTCGTGGGAGCGGCATTCACAGCCACCGCGCCGAATTGGAAAGCGTAGCCGACTGCGTAGTAAGCAAGGAATGCAAAAACGTAGGCCGCGAAGTTCAGCATCATCAGGTGCGCGGCATTCTTCTTGCGCACCAGCCCGCATGTAAGCAGAGCAAAGCCCGCTTGCATGAATAGAACAAGATAGCCGGTGAGGAGTGTCCACGAAAAGTTCGCCGCGATACGTGTGTGGCCCACGCCATCAGCAAGCTTTAGCGCCAGAGGTTCTCTAGCTGCCTGGGCTTGGAATTCTTCAAAGTCCTTCTTGCTCTTGGCGTAATCGGGCGCGCTCTTGTCAGTCGGCTCCGGCACGACAAANNATCGAGCCACAAAGAATTTGTGCAAGGACCAACGCCGCAATCGACTTCGACATCCACTTTAAAGTGCGCCGAGGGAGTGCATATTGCATCTGGAGCTCCTTTCCTGATTGAGGTAATGGCGGCGTTCGCTGCGCCATTCGTCAAGAAAATGTTCAGATTGCGCCGGGGCCTCGTTCGCCTGTGCGTATGCGGATTACGTCGTCAAGAGACGACACGAAGATCTTGCCGTCTCCGATCACTCCTGTTCGAGCACCCTCCACGATGGCATCCACGACTTGTTCCACAAGATCTTCTGCCACAGCGATGCTTACGAAGATTTTCGGCAAAAANNACTTCGGACACTGTAAGGCCGGTCACCCCCAGCGCGGTCACGCGCTGCTTCACTTCATCGAGCTGTGAAGGTCTGATCACGGCATCAATTCGCTTCATTTTTGGTTACTCCTTTTGCTCCCGATCGGAAAACCCACCGCTGGCAAGAAGGTATAGAACCTAGAAATGCACAATCAGTCAAATAAAAAACGCTGATTGGTCGCATCAGGTTCCCGACTGTTGGCCGTGGTTCGCCAAACCGCGCCCGGCCCCAGGATCCGCAAATTTCTTGACCGTCCGCGATTCCTTGTGACATGGATCTCACGCATGGTGATAGCCTTGGATGGCTGCAACAAGAACAAAAAAATGCGTAAGCCCATTGTCGTGGTTGGAAGTATAAATCTTGATCTGGTTGCGATTGCGGAGCGCGTCCCGTTACCGGGCGAAACTCTCACGGGCCGCAGCTTTTCAACTTTTCACGGTGGCAAAGGAGCCAACCAAGCTGTCGCGGCCGCCAAGCTCGGGTATCCCGTCAGCATGGTAGGCAAAGTGGGCGATGATTCATTCGGTCCCTCGCTGAAAAGCGCCTTGCGCAAAGCCGGTGCGGACGTAAGAGCGGTTGGGACGGTGAAAGGTTCCTCGGGCGTCGCGCTGATCAATATCGGCGAGGACGGGCAGAACAATATTGTCGTGGTTCCCGGCGCGAACGGAAAGCTGCTCCCCAAAGATATAGCGCGGTCCTCCGCTCTTTTGCGCAAGGCTGGGATGCTTTTGACTCAACTCGAAATTCCGCTGATCACCATGGAGACCCTGGCTGTCTTCGCACACAAGAATGAAATTCCACTGATGCTGGACCCCGCTCCCGCGCGCGAACTCCCGAAGGGATTGCTGCAATGCGCAACATGGATCACACCGAACGAAAGCGAAACGCGCATCCTCTGCGGCCTTACCGCGGGCGAGCCTGTAACCCCGGCGACCGCGGCGCGTTGCGCCGATCTGCTTTTGGAGCGCGGCCCCAAGAACGTTGTGATTAAGATGGGTTCGCAAGGCGCTTTTCTCGCCACGGCCTCGGGAATTCGAGAGATGATTCCGCCCTTCGTAGTGAAAGCTGTGGACACAACCGCTGCGGGAGATGCCTTCAATGCAGGCTTCGCGGTTAGTCTTCTCTCGGGTGCGGCGCCGGTGCAGGCGGCGCGCTATGCCTCGGCGGTCGCAGCCATTTCCGTCACGCGAATGGGAGCGCAGCCTTCCATGCCGTCCGCCCGCGATGTGGATCGGTTTCTGAAGCTGCAATAAGACATTACGGCTTAGGCTCTGCGGTTAGTTCCGGTTGCGGCAGGGCTTCGCCGCTGAGTTCGCTTTGTCGGCGTGCGCGGCTGGCGTTGAGCAAACGCGTTGCGGTATCAAGCTCTGCCTGCCCTTCTTTGGATCGGCCCACGCGCAACAAAATCTGGCCCTTCAAATTATGGTAGTTAGGATTGTCCGGCTCGATCGTGAGGGCGGAAGCGATTGCAATTAAAGCCTCGTCGAATTTCTTCTCGTGCTGGTACACCCTGGCGAGTCCGAAATACGAACTCGCGAGATGAGAATCCCGTCGCAGCGCTTCCCGAAAATTTTGCCCGGCCTTTTCGTCATCCTGCAGATACAAGTAAACAAGACCGAGCCGGTCGTAGTTGAACGCCACGTCGGGTTCCAGCGCGATGTCTTTCTCAAATTCTTCTTTAGCGCGAATAAAATCCGGGCGAACCAGATACGCCAGTCCCAAATTGAAGTGGACGAAAGGAAGGGTGGGGTCGGATTGTGCGGCTTGCTCGAGCTCCGCAAGAGCCTTGTCATTTTCCTCGCGGTTCAAAAAGGCCTTGCCCATCAGCAGGTGGTATTCCGCGGTGTTCTGCCCCAATTCAACGAACCGCGTCAGTGCGCGTTCTTGTAAGGCGCGATTCCCCGCTTTGTCCGCGGCGTTGCCGAGTACGTAGAGATAGTTCAAGTCCTCTGATTCCTGCGGCCACAAATCCTGAAGCGCACGCACCGCGTCGGCGTCACGGTCCGTGAAGAAATAGCAGAGGCCGAGTAGGTAGCGCGCCTGCACGGAATCCGGATCGCCGCGCACGACAGATTCAAAGGGCGCAATCGCGGAACGAAATTCGCTCTGGCGGTAGTAAACCAGCCCGATGTTGAGGCGGATTCCGGAGACGCTGGGCGCGAGCTTTTCCGCCTTGTTCAGCAAATCCAGCGCCTGGGACCAGCTCTGACGGCGCATTGCGATCACGCCAAGATTTGCGTAAGCTCCAGCCGAGTCGGGGTCCCGCGCAAGAACTTGCTTGAATAGGCTTTCGGCTTCGTTCAAATTTCCAGCGCGAAGGGCAGCTTCACCGCTGGCGAAAAGCTCAGGGATACCCGGTCGCTGTGCATCGCTCCGAGCCGTTCCCGGCAGTCCTTGGCGGGGACCGGAAGACGAAAAGCTGGAAGACAAATGACCTGTCGAGGCGCGGGCTGAAGAGAAAAGGAACAAAACCGCGAACCACAACCTGATCGCTGAACACGCGATTCTAGAGCCGGCTAGAAGTGCAGCAGGAACGCCGGATTTCGAAGGCTGGAGGCATAGCTTCGCTGACCATTTGTAGGGGTTTCGAAGCTGTTCCATTTTAATCACGAAAAACGCTAGCACTCTGTTTGGCGAATTTCAAGGATGTGTGCGTTGTGGACGGTCTAGTACTACGAGGCAGTTCGCGCGCACTCCGACGCAAGGCACGGAATTTCGCGACGTAGGTCCTATGAGCGCAACCTCAAAACCAGGACGCTTTAGGAATACGTGGCGGAAGCGGACGTCCCGTGATTGCTCTGCTGCACGCAGCGCCGTTATACCAGGGCGGCACAAAGCTTTTTTCGCTTGACATACGGCGGCCCATGAATTTTAATTCGTTTTAATAAATTTAATAAAAGACACGGGTGGGGTGCCCAAGCGCATTTGGACTCTGAAATCCTGAATCCGGATTCGGGGAATCCCTGTTCTCAACGCTGCCAGAATCTCGCGCGGCGAGCGAACTGATTGCACATGCGTGACCTCTTGACTTTCAGATCGACGGAGACGGCCATGAAATTTCTTCGCACCGCTTTCTGCTTGCTCATATTCCTTTTGTGCGTCTCCGGGGCGGCGTTCGCCCAGGACACCGGCACGTTCACCGGGACGGTCCATGACAGCTCGGGCGCAGTTGTAGTCGGTGCAGAAGTGAATATTTCCAGCTCGGCTATCGGATTGAATAAGACGGTAACAACGAATACGAATGGAGATTGGGTCACTCCCTACATTCCGAACGGCACATACAATGTAACCGTCACCGCGAAGGGGTTTAAGAAATATGAGGCCAAGGGTGTAGTTCTGCGAGTCGGGCAGACGGCGAAAGTAGATGTAACGCTCGAGGTCGGAGCGATCACGAACGAAGTTACCGTTGTAGGCGAGGGCCTGGCGCAAGTCGAGACAGAATCGGCGCAGGTAGGCGGAGTACTCACCGGGACAGAGATCACGCAACTGCAATTGAATGGCCGCGATTTTGCGCAGCTTATAACGCTGACTCCTGGAGTGAACAACCAAACCGGACAAGATGAAGGAACCGTGGGGATCGCGGGCAACACAATCTTTTCGGTGAACGGAGGCCGCGGAGAAAACAACAACTGGGAAGTGGACGGCGGCGACGACATGGACAACGGCAGCAACAACTCGCTGAATGTTTTCCCCAGCATCGACTCCATTGCCGAAGTCCGCGTTCTGACCTCCAACTATGGCGCGGAATACGGACGAAACGCCTCCGGAACGGTGGAGACGGAACTCAAGTCCGGAACGAATTCCTTTCACGGAGACGTGTACGAGTTCGTGCGCAATGATCTTTTCAACGCAAAGAATTATTTTGATGGACCGGGTCCGACTCCGGAATACAAGAAGAATGATTTCGGTTACACGCTCGGCGGCCCGATTTACATCCCCGGCCACTACAACACGGATAAGAGCAAAACATTCTTCTTCTGGTCGGAGGAATGGCGGCTGGAACGCATTCCTAATACGTTCAACATCCCGGTTCCATCAAATGCCGAAAGAGGTGGGAACTTCAGCGACGTATGCCCGGGTCCGGATTGTCCAAACTTGCCCGGAGGTGGAACGCAGATTGCAACACCACTTGATCCCAATGCACTAGCCATCCTTGCTGAGATCAACGCGCCCAACAGCACGACTGGTTGCCCTTCGACGATTAGTTCCTGCTACAACGCCGACATCATACAACCCACTTACTGGCGTGAAGAACTTCTGCGAGTGGACCACAACTTCTCCAGCAATCTGCGCGGCATGTTTCATTACATCCACGACTCCTGGAATACGGTTACGCCCACGACGCTGTGGTCCAACGCGACGCTGCCTTCGATTCAGACGAAATTTGTGGGTCCGACAACGAGCGCGGTCGCCCGGCTGGTATACACGGCTTCACCGACGCTGGTGAATGAATTCGTCTTCAGCTATACCGCCGACCACATTTTTCTCACCAACGAGGGACCGTTCGCGCGCCCCGACAGCATGACCATGACCGGTATTTTTCCCGACTTTGGCGGAAAACTGCCGACGGTGAGTGTGAGCGGCAACCAAGCCTACGGGCAGGGATTTACCGCTGACCCGTCGGATGAGCCGTGGAACAATGCGAACCCGACATACACCGTCCGGGACAACGTCACCAAGATCATCGGCAAACACACTTTGAAATTTGGGGCCTACGCTGTGATCGCGCAGAAGAATGAATTCTCCGGCACGGGACTGGAAGGCTCCCTTTCATTCGATGCCACGAACACGAACGTCACCACGGGAAACGCGTTTGCGGACTTGCTGCTTGGAAATATCTCGACTTTTTCGCAGGTGAATCTGGAACCAAAGTATTACAGCCGCTATCAATTCGTGGAACCGTACATCAACGACGATTTTCACATCACGCCGCGGCTGACTTTGAACCTCGGGCTACGCCTAAGTCTGTTTGGCACCTATTACGAAAAAGAGAAGAACACCTACAACTTTGAGCCCGGCGCTTTTAACCCTGCGAACGCACCCGAACTCGATCCGGCGGGCTCGGGAGCTCTGGTGAATCCCATCACCGGGGCATTCCTTTCGCCGACAAACCCCGCCGATGCCCAGTTTTTGTACAACGGACTCGTTCAGTGCGGCGCTTCGGGCGCTCCGCGCGGCTGCATGAAAGGACATCTATTCAATCCGGCGCCGAGAGTTGGGTTCGCCTGGGATATTTTCGGTGACGGAAAGACCTCGCTGCGCGGCGGTTACGGAATTTTCTTCGATCACGGTAATGGAAACGAGGGGAACAGCGAGTCCTTGGAGGGAAGTCCACCATTTGTACTGAACCCTCAGCAGCCGAACATCGCTCCGGGCATCAATGGCTGCACGCAGACAACCGGGTACACCTGCATCGGCGGCAGCGGAGCATTGGCTTACCCACTTAGCCTGGTGGCCATTCCTACCCATGCCGTATGGCCGTATATGCAGCAGTGGAATCTGAGTGTCGAACGGGAAGTGTTGAAGAATACGGTTCTGCAGGTTGGGTATGTGGGCAGCAAAGGAACCCATCTGGCATTGAACGTGGACCAGAACCAGTTGCAACCGACCGCGGCGTCTCAAAATCCTTACAATCCCGGCGAACCAATTGTGATACAGAACAATACCGGACAAGTGGTCAACACAAACTGCAACACTCTGACGGTGAATGGCATCGCTCTAACGGGGCAGGCTGCCATTAATCTGGGCACTGCCTGCGGAAACGATCCGTCGCCATTCCGTCCTTTTGTTGGNNTCCATCCGGCGGACGATTGCGCCTTTGGTGGTGTCGTTGTCCTACACCTACAGCCATTCGATCGACGATGCCTCCGACTTGGCCGACCAGAACTTTGTGAATTCCTACGACTTGGCCGCGAACCGAGCAAGCTCAAACTTCGATGAACGCCACATTCTNNGGGTGGCAGTATTCCGGAATAACCTCGTTCAATACCGGACAGCCCTTCAGCGTGTTGAATGGCGTTTTTGGCGACAACGCTGGCGTGGCCAACGGTGTGGGAACTAACGGCTCTTATGCTGACTTGGTTCCCGGTGTGAGTCCCTACAGCAAGCCTTCGGCGGCAGCAGTTGCGGCGCTGGTCCCGAACACGGGTCCCCTGCTCTTCAACCCCGCAGCCTTTGAAGCCCCGACCGGCTTGACCTTCGGAGATTCCGGCAGAAACCTGCTGAATAATCCCAGCCGATTGAACTTCGACATGGCGATGTT
>PLZZ01000078.1:0-148 GCA_003153585.1 Acidobacteriota bacterium
TAGCCGGCTCGATTATCGGCATCAATGCTTTCAACCAGCCCGATGTGGAAGCAAGCAAGATCGAAACTCGCAAATTGACCGATGAATATGAGAAGTCCGGTTCACTTCCGCAGGAAACGCCCTTTTACGAAGACAAGGGTGTCAAGCT
>PLZZ01000078.1:227-10728 GCA_003153585.1 Acidobacteriota bacterium
TTCGGGCCGCGGTTTCTTCACTCGACAGGACAAGCTTACAAGGGCGGCCCGAACTCGGGCGTCTTTTTGCAAATCACTTGCGATGACGCCTCCGACCTTCGAGTGCCCGGCCAGAAGTATACATTTGGCGTGGTGAAAGCAGCGCAGGCCCGCGGAGATTTCAACGTCCTGACCGAGCGCGGCCGGCGCGCTGTGCGGGTTCATCTGACGGGAGATCTGGCGACCGCACTTACAAATTTGCAACAGGCTGTCCAACAGGCGCTTTCATAACACGCTCAGGCGGAGGAAGACTTGACTCAGAACTCTGATCCGGTGAATGTGTCCCAGGAAACGCTTGGCCGTCCCGCTCCTCCCTGCACGATGGTTATCTTCGGCGCGGGAGGCGACCTCACGAAGCGCAAACTGATTCCAGCTCTGTACAATCTCGCGAAGGGGAAATTACTTCCGCAGGAATTTGCAATCATCGGCGTGTCGCGCGAAAACTTTTCTTCCGATGATTTCCGGCAGCGTACGGGGCAAGAGATTCGGGAGTATGCAACGAGCGAAGTGGAGCAAGCTTCGTGGGATCAATTTGTCAAGCGGCTCTACTATACGCCGGGAGACTTCAAGGATCCGGAGCTTTACAAGAAACTGGGCGACCTCCTGGTGCAAGCGGAAAAAGAACAAAACACGCACGGGAATTGCCTTTTTTACCTTGCCACCAGCCCAACTTTTTTCCCCATCGTAGTGAAACAACTTGGCGCGGCCAAGCTGACCAACGAAGAAAACGGCAAATGGAAACGCGTGGTGATCGAAAAGCCGTTTGGGCACGATCTCGATTCGGCGGTCGCATTGAACCATGAAATCGGCCTGGTGCTGCGCGAAGACCAGGTTTATCGAATCGACCATTATCTTGGAAAGGAGACAGTTCAGAATATTTTGGCGTTCCGCTTCGCGAACGGCATTTTCGAGCCGGTTTGGAATCGCCGCTACGTGGATCACGTGCAAGTGACAGTGGCGGAGGAACTCGGAGTGGAAATGCGGGGAGACTATTACGAGCACGCCGGCGCGTTGCGCGACATGGTGCCGAATCATATCTTTCAGCTCATCACGCTTACTGCAATGGAGCCGCCGATTTCTTTCGACGCGCAGGCGGTGCACGACGAACAGACGAAAATCCTGCGCGCCGTCCAGCCTCTGAATCCTGAGAAAGTCTTGGATCACGCCGTGCGCGGCCAATACGGGGAAGGAGAGATAGACGGCAAACACGTCCCGGGCTATCGAACGGAGCCGAACGTGGATCCGGCATCGACGACGGAAACATTTGTCGCGCTCGCGTTGAATATTGATAATTGGCGGTGGGCGGGCGTGCCGTTTTATCTGCGGACGGGAAAGAGATTGCCCACCCGTTCCACCGAGATTGTGATTCGCTTTCGGCGGCCTCCTTTCGTGCTTTTCCGCAAAACCTCCGTGGAAAAAATTGCGCCGAACGAGCTGGTGATTAATATTCAGCCGAATGAAGGAATTTCGCTGAGCTTCGAGGCCAAGGTTCCCGGCCCCATTGTGCGGCTCGGCGCGGTGAACATGGATTTTCAGTACTCCGACTATTTTGGTACCACGCCGTCCACTGGGTATGAAACTCTTCTATACGATTGCATGATGGGAGATCCCACGCTGTTCCAGCGCGCCGATATGGTGGAGGCTTCGTGGACGATTGTGCAACCCATAATCGATTTATGGAAGGCGCTCCCTCCGCGCGATTTTCCAAACTATGCCGCAGGGAGTTGGGGACCGGAGCAAGCGCACGAATTGCTTCGGCGCGAAGGACGCGAGTGGCACGATTGCACTCAGAAAGCGGCGTCACTAAGGAATGCCGCTGCGGGAATGTCTGTGCTTGGAACGAAGGCCTGAGCGAGTATGCGCTGGCGATTCGTGCGCTGGTTCCGGATCTCTTACGCCCGGCCTCTTGCGCAGCGCCTGCTCGTTCCTCGATGAACGCAATTATAATCTCGCCTGTTACCCAATCGTTCGAAACAATAATCTGCGAGGATGGCCCTTTGCCAGGGTCTCCGAACCCCATTGCGCATCTGCGGGGAAAAGCGGGCGCATGAAAACTCGCGAGGAATCCCTGCGAGCGATTGAGGGAAAAAGCTTCGATGTTTGCGTGATCGGAGGAGGCGCAACCGGGTCCGGCTGCGCACTGGATTCGCAGCTTCGCGGTTTGAAGACGGTGCAACTCGAAGCTGAGGACTTTGCGAGCGGCGCTTCCAGCGCATCCACGAAGATGGTCCATGGAGGCGTGCGATACCTGCAGGAAGCAATTCGCAATTTCGATTTCGAAGAATATCGCGTCCTCAAACAAGCTCTCCACGAGCGTATTCATATGTTGCAGAACGCCCCGTTCCTGACGAATACGAGACTGTTCCTTACTCCTTGCTATCGCTGGGTCGACGCCGCTTACTTCACGGTCGGCCTGAAACTGTATGACCGAGTGGCTGGCCGGGATGGTCTCGCGCCAAGTATTTTCATATCGCGCGAGAAGGCTCTTCAACGAATGCCCATGCTTGCGTCGCGTGGCCTGGTGGGAGCTGTAGTGTATGCCGACGGTCAATTTGATGACGCACGCTACAACATCACGTTAGTCAAGACTTTCACGGAGGCCGGCGGCGAAACGCTGAACTATGCGCGCGTTGTTGCATTTGAAAGGAATGCCGAAGGAAAGCTTTCCGCGGCGGTAATCACAGACCAGCTTGCGCGCCGGAATTTCATGGTCCACGCTCGCACTTTTGTAAATGCCACAGGTCCTTGCGCGGACACGATTCGTAAGATGGCGACGGCGGGCGTTCCTCGGCGCATACGGTTCAGTAAGGGTGCGCACGTAGTTCTTCCGCCGGAATTACTTTGCGACAGGGAAGCGATGCTGATCCCCAAAACCGAGGACGGCCGGGTGCTGTTCGCCATCCCGTGGCTCGGAAACGTGCTGGCGGGCACAACTGACGAGGAAATTGAATCCCTCGATCATCTCCATCTGGAGGCTGAGGAGGTGAACTACCTACTCCGGCATCTGAATCGTTACCTGGAGCAGCCTCTCAGCGCGGACCGGATCGTCGGGGGCATGGTTGGCGTGCGTCCGCTGGTCAGTTCCGGCGAAACAAAAAGCACGAAGAAGATCGCGCGCAACCATGAAGTGGAACTCGATTCGCAATCAGGATTAATCAGTATTATGGGCGGCAAATGGACCACCTATCGAGCCATGGCCCAGGACACCATCGACGCCGTGCAAAAATGCCTTGGCGTTTCTCTTTCGCAGTGCCAAACGCTCCGGCACCGGCTTGTGGGCTCCGAAGGTTATTCAACGGACTACTGGCGAGCATTAACAAAACTCTATGGCGTGACGGAGTCGACAGCGCGACATCTAGCCGGAAAATTCGGCACGCGCGCTTCCGACGTAATGGACTTGGCGAGAGAAAATCCGGAACTCGCACAACCTCTCGTCGAAGGCCTGGCGCCGTTGCGCGCGGAGGTAACTTTCGGAATTCGAGACGAAATGGCAGTTTCAATCGAGGACATTCTGTCACGCCGAATTGGTCTCCAGGCGCATAGTTGGAAGAATGCGATGNNGCCGGTGGTCGCCGAGCTTCTCGCGCGCGAACTCGGCTGGCTGGAATCAAGGAAGCAGGAGGCGCTGAATCAATATCTCGAAAAAATACGCGAGCTCATGGAGAAAGCAGGTCTTGCAGGAACTCCCGTAAATTAGGCGCAATTGTTTGGTCGTCGGGGGTCGACAAACAGTTAACGTCGCTGCACCGGACGAAGCGGCGTCTGCAACCATCGGACGATGGGCTCCGCTCTGTCTCGAAGATTATTGCTTACTGCCGAGAAACGACTGGACGGTTCAACGTGCGTTTTTGAATTCGTTCGCACGAGCAGGGTCGGTGGCCGCGGTTCCTTCAGCCAAGAGATAAACGGCGTTGTGATTCGCTTGAGGATTGGCGAGGCCATTGCGAGGAACTGGTTAGACCAGCGCCGATAATAGAATCGTAGCGAAAATAATCCGTCGCGAGTTCGGCGCCCAAACTCCGCGCTGCTCTTTGCAACGAGCGCTAAAAGAAACACCCTCGCTCTTGCCAGCGAGGAAATCGATGCGCGATTTGAGACCGTAGCAAGATTGGAACTGCTTTTCGCGCCAGCCGGGTGAATCACGACCGGGGCGTTAGCTTTGGCGCCGGCGGAAAGTTCAGCGATTATCTGGCCAACGTCGGCGGAGGCCTTTGGATGGCGGACTAATTCCGCTTTGGCCGGGGGTGCGGGGACGCGGACTGTCTTCGGGTCTTGTCGCCCCTCGGAGGCCAATCCAGCCGCCGCAGCGAAGGTCATCGTCGGTTTACTCGACATCGATTGCATGGGAATCAGGTTCGCGCGCAATCCGATCGCTTCGTCCGCCTTCAGCCGCGGTGGCATAGGGCGATCTCCGTCGAATTGAAACTCGCGTGAAGCATCCTCGATCATGCTTGCTGAAACTGGGCGGATTCCGCTGTAGTAGGCTTTCAGGAGGGCTTGTTCACAAAGCAAATTTATTATCCGCGGAATTCCACGCGAATAAAAATGAGCGCTATCCATGGCTTCGAGGGTGAAAAGCGCATCATCCTGAGCACCGGCAACGCGCAGGCGATGCTGGATGCAGCCGCGCGTTTCCTCCAACGTCATGGGGCTGGTTCTGCAACGAAGTGAAATACGCTGATGGAGCGGCCGCAGGTCGAGCCGTTTGAGCCTGTCGTTGAACTCCGACTGTCCCGATAGAACGATCTGAAGTAACTTGCCGTTCGGCGTTTCGAGATTCAGCAGCAATCGAATTTCCTCGATGGTATGTGACGGAAGCCCTTGCGCCTCGTCGACAATAAGCACAGCGGTCTCGCCGGCGCGGTAGCGCTCAAGCAGCCAGGCATGCAGGTGTGACACCGCACTGCTCGTGGAGCGCACATCGGACGCGATATGAAAGTCTGCGAGCATCAACTCAAATAATTCCCGGGCCTCAAGGTGGGAATTGAAGATGAATGCCGTCGGTATTCCGTTCTGCTGCAGCCATTCGAGCAGGGAATTGATGAGCGTTGTCTTGCCGGTCCCCACGTCGCCGGTAAGCAGGACGAGCCCCTGCCGGGATTCAACGCCCTGAATCAGAGCATCCAAGGTCGTCTGAGTTTGCCGAGTTAGGAATAAGTGCCGCGGATCCGGGTTTACGCTGAAGGGATTCTCGCGCAGTCCGAAGGAATTGAATATAGACTTGTCCATATCGTCCTCGGTGCGGGGGAAGTTGATTGTACTTGAGAAACATAATGCGCAGCAAGTACAACGTTTCCGAAGATCATCAGCCTGTTTGCGGGGGGCTGTTCTCCTGGTGAGGTCGAATTTCGGCAAATCCAGAGCATTTTGCCGAGATTACTCGGTCTGAAATGTCGCTATCCGAACATGCGAGATTGCCCCACCTGCGTCGCCCGACTGCATTTCGAGGCGATATTCTCCTGGGGGAAAAGTGTCGACCGGAACTTTTAGTGCTAGCGGCACCACGGGATTTCCCTTCAACACATACGGAGTCACACTGAACAAACCAGTCGAAAGTACCTGTTTTCCGGTNNACTCGGGTCGTAAATTTGTGCGTACAAAACGACTCTATCGGTTTTCTTGAAGTGATTGCTCCCCGAAGGAGTCAGTTCTACGCCTTGCACGATCATGGGCATACGATCCGCAAGTAAATCAGCATCCAAGTCACTGGAGCCCGCAAACACACGTTGCATTTCATTACTGAAGGCCAGTCCGCTTAGGCTGAACGTCTTTCCGTCGTACGGCTCGATTGCGAGGGAAGTCTCATATTTCCCAAATTTCTGCGCGCCACCCGACAGAACAACAGTCAGCCGATATTGTCCCGGAGCGACGGAGAACTGCGTTTGATAGCGCATCGGCGACTGCGTAAACTTCTGCAATTCCTCTTTTTCGAAGTCCATATTAATTTCGTCGCTAAATCTGGCAGCCACGGATCCATCCGGCCGGTAGGCGATGCCAAGAACGTTTACGTCTGCATGGTATTTTCCCTTTACCTTGGAAAAATCAATCGTCGCAGAGGGCACTTCCATCGCCAAATCCACTCTCGCCTCGTTAATTGAGGTGTAGAAGAACGGCGCTTCCAGCGAGCCTTCGGTAGCGGCTCCCGAGGCTGCCGCTCGCGTCTCAAGCTCTTTTTCGATTGGCTTTCCGGCCAGCATGTCGGAGGCTTTAATGTTGCAGTACCCGCTGCGTGCTCGTACGTTCGCGCCGCCGCGCTCGACCTTGACCTTCAGCGTGTGACAACTGCCCTCCGATGAATCAGTCGGCACATATCCCAGGAGGTAGTACTCATTTTGTTCGTTCGCGATTTTTTGGAGTCCGGCGAACAAGTCGTTTGTATCGAAAATAGGAAAACCCCCGGTTCCGTCAGCCAACATATAGAGCACTTGCTGATTCGTAGCCGCCGATGGCGGAAACGCGGGAACAATTGCTCGCGGCTGGGTGTTGTTGGGGTTGCCATAAGTCCCGGTGTTGTTAACTCCTCCGCGGCTTCCGCCNNCCTCCGCCACCTCCGCCACCACCTCCGTGCTGCAGATAAGCCAATTCAGACGGAGGAGAGACGTGATAAGAGGCGAGAGAGATGCCAGCGACGGTCGATTGCAGTCTTTCTGTTTCAATTAGAGAGTGCGTCGACGCCAAAGTGGAAGCGCCTGGCAGGCTGTTGTTGGGAATAACTGACGAAGGCCCGCGCCCGGATCCGGGCGCAATGTCCGGCGTCACCAAACCGCGCACGTCCAGCGGATAAATTGCGACATTCGCTTTGTTGCAGACGTCAATGGTTGCGGTTAGTTCCGACTCGGCCTCGGGAGAAAGAGGAAAGCCGGATGAAAAAAGGATCATGCTTTTACGCCCTGGAACACTCGCGAGACTTTTTGCCACGCTTCGGACTGCGAGCAACAGGGTCTGCACTCCAAAATCGGCTGCAGCAGCGTCGGTCGAGGGCGAACCCGGAAGAGACAGCCCACCGGAAGAAGACGCGCCGCTCGCAGTTCCGTTGGGATCAACGGCAGAAGTTTTTATATTTTGCACCGCTTGCTTGAGCCGGGCCGCATCGGCGGTGAAATTCTGTTCGACCCGCAGAGTGCCGCCGAAATCCATAACCGCCATCACGCGATCGGGTCCGGCGTTCTGGTCGATGAATTTTGCCGCGGCAGTGCGCGCTTGCGCCTGATCGCCTACATCCATGGTGGAATTGTCAAAGAACAGCACCAGGTAGTGCCGTCCGGATGCGGCAGCGGCGTTTGGATCCGCGCCAAACGAGAAATTGGTGACCGGCTGCTGCTTATTGTCCTCGTAGACCTTAAAATCGTCGGCCTTCAGATCGTGCACGTAATTGCCCTTCTTGTCGGTCACGACAACATCGACGCGCACAGCGCGCGACTCAGCCTTAATGGGAGGGGCAGCTGCCTGTGATGACGGTTGCTGAGGGGGGTCTTGCGGAGCCTGGTGCGCAAGCGCGACTCCAAAAGACCCAATCAAGCGTCCTCCGAAGCTGCCCGCCACGAGAAAAAGCAGCAGAAGAAATACCAGCAAGGCCACTCGGCGCTGCGTCATAGCTCACCTTCCCCTGTTACGGTATCTCAATTACACCATTCTTTGCCGATAGTACCGAGGCTTTCGAGTCTCGCACGACCAAGCGGACGATGTAGCCGCCGGGCTTAACGTCGAAGCCCATTTTCACGGTCATGCCGGTGTGAGACAGCTTCTCGAGAGTCGCATCTTTCAGGTGCAGGTCCACGACTTCCTGGTTTCCGGTGATAAAATTTCCGTTCCGGTCGAACAGCGCCGCCACAACAGTCAGCTGATCCCGGTTTCTTCCGTCTGTCTTTTCGAAACGCACGTGATTTACATCTACTCGTGTCAGCACGGAAAGTTTCGCATCCATTGCATCGCTCTTGAAATATTGCAGTTGAAGCTCGATTGGAACGCCCTGCTGTTCCTCCTGCGAAAAAACCGCCTCCTCAATATCCTGCTTGGCAGTTTCTTCCGGAGTTTGCCCGTGTTTGGGCGCGAAAAAACCACGCCGCGCCTGGATGGTATATTTTTCTTTCGTGGCGAGTGTCACCTTGATCTGGTGGAACTTGCCGTCAAATTTCAACGCTTCTGGAGAGAAGGCAAGCAAATATGTAACTTCGGGCGCCGCCGCCGTCATGCGGAATCCCGCGACAAGGTCATTATTATTTCGAAAGTAAAAGCCGCCGGTGCTGCCGGAGAGGTTCGCCAGCACATCCGATTGGATGGATTGTTCCTGGGATCGGTATAACGTGTCTTGCGCCGCGGCATTCGAGTTGGAAAACCTCGGCGGAGGCCGGCTGATGTCGCCGCCCGCATCGACGGTGTAAAGCCCACGTCCGTCGAGCGTATTAATGAATACGTTCGCGCGCGTGGCCTTGTCAATAACCTCTAGAAGGTCGTACTGGTAAGTCGAAGTGACCAGAAACCCGGGAGAGACAAAAACAATACTGCGTTGTCCCGGAACAGCCGACATCCGACGAACGAGTTCCGTTAACCGCCGAATCACGAACTGCGTGTTGTTTTCTCCCGCGAGTACCATTTGCTGGGCCGTTGACTGAACGAGCATGGCCGCAGCCTCAGTCGGATTATTACTCTGGGTGCAAGCAGCCGCGTCCGCGGTCGCGGCTGTGGTGGCCTGTACGTCGTGTTGGTTTATGATCAAGTCGGCTTCGTAATAACCCATCTGAGGGCACTGGGTCGTGTCGTAAGGATCGTACATGCCAATATAATGAGGTATGAGCTGTTGCACCATCGCGCGCACTTTGGCGCGATCATCCGTGAAGTCCACTTGCGATTGTCCGGAGGTGGTAAACACAGCAACACGTTCGCTAGGTTCCGCCGCAGAGTCCAGATAGCGCAGAGCGGCAAGACGCGATTGCATCAAGTCCTGCGTGCTCAATTCCACGTCATCAAACAGGAGTGCGACGAATCGCGACGGCAGAGTCAAAGTTCCGGAAGCGGGGACGTTCGGCTGATCTCCAGCCGCCTCGCCTCGCACAACCTGTTTCGCAACCGAGGCTGGAGTCTCCACAGAGAAATGCAAAATCGTCTGAGGCCTGCGGTCCTGAGACAGCCGGAAATCTTCCTTGGTCAAATTAGCTACGGCCTTGCCATTCGAATCGTGCACCACCACACGAACCGGGACCAAGTTCACACGCGATTCGAAGGGCGTACTCGCATGCGTATTCACTTCAGGTGTTGCGTCCGAGTAGGATGGAGCCTGCGGCGGAGGAGCCGGAGCTGCCTGCTGAGTTGTGGTGACTTCAGGAGTTGGCTGGGCTGAGGGTGCTTGCTGCGGGGGACTGCTTTGCGGCGATTGCGCCGCCGAAAGAAATGCGCACGGAATCAGCAAACAGCAGAAAAGAGCGCCGATGCGAGCAGTAGTCGGCCCCGAATAGCAACGGCCCGCAGCAGCTTTCATCCGGCACTCCGGTGCGCCGTTCATTTGCGGAAATCCGCGCGATTCCGCTTAAATGCGCGTTGGCGATGGAAGGGCTGAGTGTACTCGGCCTTAGTATGGACGTCAATATCTTGCAGCTCAGCATTTTGGCGTACAAATGAACCCTGACCGTGGTAGTGAGAGGGAGACCCAAATTGCCGTAAATTGAGTTACAAATTGCAACCAAGAGTGGGGTACAATCGCCATCCTATCCTTTTCGATTGCCCGCTGACGAGGTTCACGATGACTCTGGGGACTAAGATGGAGAAGTACCACGGTGTGCAATGCCGTTCGTGCGGAGAGACCATTGCCGTCCCATCTAGAATTGCGAATAAGCAATTCTCGGCCGAACCCAGCGTCGCCGGCGACGGGACCGTCGCAAGCTTTCCTTCGCTGAATCTGCGCTGCCGGATATGCGAGAAGGAAAACTTCTACAAAATGAGCGACGTTCGGGAAATAGAAGAATCCCCCGCTTCGCCTGCGGTCCGCGAGCGGCCGGCCCCCAGCCGGCTTCGTCCGCAAGCCAAGCTATCCAAAGCGGCGAAGGTATAAGCGGAGCCAGATTTTTCCGCGGACGGCCGCTTAGTCAGCAGACGGAAATCATTTCTCACCAGCATCATTTTCCAGTTGAACTCTGTGCGTTCGCCTCACGCGGCGGAGTGCGCTTCAATTCGGAAAGAGTGAAATTGCCCTGAGCAGGTTTTTCTTTGCTCCAATCGTGGTACGTGTGGCATTCGAAACACCGCGCTTCGGCTGCTTCGCTTCCTGAATGATGGCACTGCTCGCAGGTTCGGATTCCCGGCAAAAGAACATCGGAAGTTTCCTGGCTCGTTCTTGCGGCTGAATGGCACTCCTCGCATTTCACCAGCCGGTGTTTGTCATGATTAAACACGGCATGCTGAAACCATCGAACAGTAATATTCGAGTTTGCAACCACCGGAAGTGGCTGGTTCGCAGGAAAGCTTAGCG
>PLZZ01000206.1:0-2742 GCA_003153585.1 Acidobacteriota bacterium
CGCATCACGCCGCGCCTGCTCGACACCATTGCCGCCCATCCGCGCTTGGCAAAATATCTGGACGTCCCGCTGCAGCACGCCAGCCGCAGCGTCCTCGCGCGCATGAAGCGCGGCTCAAACGGCGACGCCTTCCTGAAAATGCTGGAAAAAGCGCGCAAGGCAATTCCCGGCGTCTCGATTCGCACGTCGTTCATCGTCGGCTTCCCTGGCGAAACGGAAAAAGATTTCTGCGAGCTTTGCGATTTTGTGCGCGCGGCGGAATTCGATTGGATGGGCGTCTTCTCCTACTCCGACGAAGACACCTCGCAAAGTTTCGCGCTCGATAAAAAGGTCAACGAGAAAACAATCGCGCGCCGCCGCGACACTCTGATGTCCATCCAGAAAAAAATCTCCGCGCGCAATTTGAAAAAGCGCATCGGTCAGCGCCTGCAGGTCATGCTGGAAGGCCCTTCGAAAGACACCGACCTCGTCTGGGAGGCGCGCCTGCAAGGAATGGCCCCCGACATCGACGGCAAGGTTTACATCACCGAATTCGAGGGCGTGAATGACGCCGCCGATCTCCCCGCGCCCGGCACGCTCGCCACAATCGAGATCACCGAGGCAAAGGACTACGACTTGATCGGCCGCGTCACGGATTTCGCAGCGCCACCCCTCTCGAGCCCAATTCCCCCGCAAGCGACCAGCCTCTTCCCCATCCTCGCTTGAGGTTCTTCAATGGGCGCTCAAATACGGCCGCTCGCTTTCCTCTAAGGATTGGGACTTCTAGGGATCAACGCCCACGCGCGGGTCCAGAGTCTTTCCATTTATAATAATGTTGTACTTATAGAAAACAGAGTTGCTGGACACCACGTCTCGCCGTACCAGCCCCGATTGTGCGTACTTATCGCTGAACTGCTGCTCGTAGAACGGCGAGTTCCCGTTGAAATCAATCAGGAAGCTATGAGCCGACTTCCACAGGATCTCTTCGTTTTTCTTCGGCGAAATGACCGCCGTTTCGTCTCCCGAAGAGACCTGCGGGTTTCCATTGCTGTCCAGAGTGATAACGATTGTCCTGAGATTTGATCTGGGCCCTTGCGTCGCTGTGCCTGTGTTCATGGTTCCTCCTTTCAAAAACTATGGAGATTGGAAAATTTTCTGAAACCGTGGGTCCGAACGCATTTTGTCGAAGAAAGGATAATCCCGCGCGATGTTCGGCGAATAGCCCGCGTTCACCGCTTTTCCCAGCCATCGCAGCGCCTGGTCCGTGTCGCCAAAGTGATTATAGACAACTGCCGTGTCAAAGCTAACCTCTGCGTCACCTGGAAGAATCGTATCGGCTCGTTGCAGGTCTGCGAACGCCGCCGCCCGGTCGCCCAACATCGCCTGGCAGATCCCGCGTATGCTGAGCGCCAAAGGATCCCGCGCATCCACGCTCACCGCTTCATTCGCCAACGCCACGCACTTTTCGTAAGCACCCTTCGCCAACCCGCTCTTCGCCGGAACAAACGAATAAGCGTCTCCCAGGTCCCACCATCCTTCGTAGAATTTATCGTTCAGCTTCACTGCCTGTTCGAAACTCTGCGCCGCTTCTTCGAATCTCCGCAAGCAGAAGTAAGCCATACCCAGGTTGGCATAGGCCCGCGAGGAAGGCCGGATGGAAATGGAATGTTCCAGGTTGGCGACGGCTTCCGCGTATTGGCCCTGGGCCACATTTGCTGCCGCCAAATTGTAGTATCCGCGAAAACTGTCCGGTGCCAGAGAAATCACCTTGCTGAACATTTTTGCGGCATCGGCATAACGCGTGTGATTTTGGTAAAAGGCTCCCAGCCAACTGTATCCCGCCCAATATTGCGGCCGCAGTTCGATCGCTCGCTGATAAGTCTTCTCCGCTTCGGGTAGCTTCCCGAGTTTTTCGTAGGTCCTGGCCAGACCGCGATACGCGTCATCGTTGGTCGGCTCGGCCTTTAAAGCGTTTTCAAACTCCGTCACCGCGTTTTCGTAGCGGCCCGTGCCGGAATAGAGCGTCCCCAGGCATTCGTGAGCGGCGGCAAGGTTCGGATCCAGGTTCACGGCCTTTTCACAAGATTCCCGGCTGCTCTGAACCCACTGTGGATCTTTGTTGTCCGTGTATTTCTTCCAGTAAGCATCGCCCAAACCTGCATAAGCCAGCGCATAGTTCGGATCCAGCTTCAGCGCCTGCTGAAACACTTGGATTGCGCTGTCGTTGTTTTCCGGCCTGTCGTAATTCTGAAGATAGCCTCGTCCTTGCAGATAAAGAGTTTCGGCGGCCGGGATTTGCGTGCCGTGAGAATCTAACACCTGCCGCTCGGCCGGCGGAACTTCCAGCTCGAGCATCCGGACTGCTCCATTTACAACTTGGTCCTGAACCGCGAAAGGCTCGGAAGCCGGCAAGGTGATGCTCTCCGCGCGCAACTGCCGGTGCGTTCGCGGATCCACCAGCTCGTAATTTATGCGCATCAAATCGCCCGATGTGCTCAGGCTGCCTTCCAAAACCAGGTTCACTCCGAATTCGGCATAGGCCTGATCCGCTGTGGTGGCATGCTTGGCCTGGATTTCGCTTGCTGATATCACGCCCAAGGATTGGTTGTCGGTCAATTGTGTAAGTTTTGTCGTCAACGTCGCGGTCAAGCCATCGGTGAAGGACGCCGCTTCAGCCCCTCCCTCCAACGCACGAAACGGCAGGATGGCCAGCAATTTTTGGTGCGGTACGAGCGTTACGCCCAGCCACGCTTTCGCACGTTC
>PLZZ01000206.1:2763-3044 GCA_003153585.1 Acidobacteriota bacterium
TCAACATCGAGGTCGGCGGCCGTGGCATAGCGATCTTCGCGATTTTTCGCCAGCATTTTGCCGACGATTTGTTCCAGCCCTTCCGGCACGTCGGAATTCTGCCTGCTCAGCGGCGGCGGCTCCTCGTGCAGGATTGCGTTGCATGTCTGCAGAAATCCCGCGCGCCGAAACGGATTTTTGCCGGACAGCGCTTCGTAGAAAACCACACCCATGGAAAAGATGTCGGCGCGGCCGTCGCCTTCTTTCTCCTCAAGTATTTCCGGAGCCATGTACGGCAGGGT
>PLZZ01000098.1:0-126 GCA_003153585.1 Acidobacteriota bacterium
CGTACAGCGTGGCGATGCAGAACGCGGAACCGCCGGGAGAAATTATTTCGGAGGGGAAATTCGGACCCTTGAATCTGGATGATTTGGGCGCGACTCCGGTTTCAGGTTGGTACAAATTTCAGAAGG
>PLZZ01000098.1:236-10106 GCA_003153585.1 Acidobacteriota bacterium
AGGAAAAACAACTTCGCTGGATGTAGAGGTGGACAACGGACGCATTCAGGATTTGCTGCGGCTGTTTGTGACGGCAAGCCATCCGCCCATGAACGGCGTGACGAGCCTGAAAGCGCACCTGGAGATACCGCCGCAAAAACGGCCGTTTCTGCAGGAGCTTACCATTCGCGGGGATTTCGGAATCGGCGAAGGGGCGTTTACAAAACCCAGCATGCAGACGCGCGTGGATGAGATGAGCGAACGGGCGCGCGGCGAGAAGCAGGACAAGAGTAAACCGCAAACACAGGCGGACGCTGATGATCCGGAAAATGTGGTGTTGAATTTGAAGGGGCACGTGGAGCTGCGCGACGGAGTGGCGAAGTTTTCGGAGCTGTCGTTTAGCGTGCCGGGAGCGTCGGCGCGCATGGACGGCACTTACAATTTGTCGAGCGAGCAAATTGATTTTCATGGAATGCTGAAGACCCAGGCGGAGTTGTCGCAGGAAACCACAGGAACGAAATCGGCGCTGCTGAAACCGTTCGATCCGCTGTTCAAGAGGAAGAAGGCGGGTGCAACGGTGGCGGTGAAGATGACGGGGACGTACAAGAATCCTCAATTCGGTTTCGACGCAGCGGGTGAAATCAAGCCTAAGTAGGCAGGCACGGGCATTTTACCCGTTGCCTACACTGAATTGGGCCGGCTTATAACGGGAGTCGTGTATGGCCTGCTGACGATAACGGGCGTAGGCTCGCGAAGATTTCACAACCAGGAGGAATCTATGTTGGCGGCAATCGGAGCAGTACTGATTATTCTCTGGCTTTTAGGATTCTTCGCTTTCCACGTGACGGTGGGGGTTATCCACATACTTTTGGTGATCGGGATCATCATGATCATCGCGCACTTTATGCGAGGCAGTACCGCGTCCTAGTAGTCCCGGGCCTTTCTGCCGGCCCCGAGGGCCGGAATCATGAGCGGTAAAGGTCTATAGCAAGGATTGGGTGCGGTGAAGCCCGCCAATGCGTCAGCGTCGGCGGGCTTTTGCGTTTGATGCGCTATTCGTAACGCAGAGCAACCATGGGATCCACGCGCATGGCGCGGCGCGCGGGGATGTAACACGCGGCGGCGGCCACAATAATCAGCAGCAGGGCAACGCCGGCAAACGTCAGCGGGTCATACGCGCTGACGCCGAAGAGCTGATTGACCATGAGGCGCGTCAGTCCCAGCGCGGCGCCGATGCCGATTGCGACGCCGATCAGCGCCATCTTTGTCCCGTGCCCGACCACCAACCGCAGTACATCGCTGGGTTGCGCGCCGAGCGCCATGCGCACTCCGATTTCGCGGGTGCGCTGGCCGACCAAATACGAAATCACGCCGTAGATTCCGACGCACGCGAGCACCAGCGCGAGCGCCGCGAAGATGCCGAGAAGAATCATGGAGAGCCTGCGCGCGGCGAATGAATTGGCGATGACCGTGTCCAGCGTTTGAACGTTGTATACCGCTTCGCGAGAATCGATTTCCGCGACCGCACGGCGAACGTCAACCATCACAGCAGTGGGATCGCCTTCGGTGCGCAGCACGACGGCCACAACAGTGGCCATCAGCGGCATGAGTTTTTCCGGAACCTGCATGAAGGGATAATCGAATTGCGCCTCGATCGCCGATTTCGGATCGGCATCGAGCCCCCACTGCTTCACGTGGCCGACCACGCCCACGATCTCGGCTTGCACGTTAAAGGTGCTGAGATTGATGCGCTTCCCTATGGGGTCTTCATGAGGGAAATAAGTGCGCGCGAAAACGTCATCTATGTCCACGACGATTGGCGCGTTCTCGTCGTCCTGGGGCGTAATGAAGCGGCCGCGTTCGAGCGTGACTCCCATGGCTTTCTGAAAACCTGCTTCAGCGAGATAAAACAATGCCGGGTGCATATCGTGTAGGTTGGCGGGCTTGGGCTCGCCTTCGATCCAGAAAACCTCCGAGGAATTATGGATCATGGGGCGCGAGCCGAGCGTGACGGAAACGGCTTTGACGCCCGGAATGTTGTTCATTTTGTCGTCGAAGAGGCGCAGACGCGCGCGCGTTTCGGCGGAGGTGGTGTTGGGATCAGCGGGCAGGGACAAAACGAAGGTGATCGCGTGGTTCGGATTGAAGCCGGGATCTACGCGCCACAGCGCGGTGAGGCTGCGAATCATGAGTCCAGCGCCCACGAGCAAAACCAGGGCCAGCGCTACTTCTACGGCGACGAAAACTCCGTGGAGGCCGTGGCGGGCTCCGCCGGAACCGGTGCCGCTCTTTTTGAGAACGTCCTGCAAATTCACGCGAGAAGTTTTCAGGGCGGGAGCGAGGCCGAAAACAATTCCGGCAAACAGTGACAGCACCACTGTAAAGAGCAGGACGCGCGAGTCGAGAGAGACTTCGTTGGCGCGCGGCAAAGCACCAGGCAAGGTGGCGAGCACCGCTTTGGTGCCCCAAAAGGCGAGTAAGAGTCCCAACGCTCCACCCAAGCCCGCGAGCAGGACGCTTTCGGTGAGAAGTTGGCGAATGACGCGCGTCTGGTTCGCGCCTAGAGCCGCGCGAATGGCAAACTCGCGCGAGCGGCCCATCGAGCGCGCCAGAAGAAGATTGGCAACATTCGCGCAAGCAATCAGCAACAGGAAACCCACGGCTGCGAGAAGGACGAGCAGGAACGGCTGGACGTTGCCGACGATGTCCTGCTTCATGGAAACGAGATTGACGCCGATGTCTTTATCGGCTTCCGGGTACGCTGCCGCGAGATTTTGTGAAATGCCATCCATGTCCGCTTTCGCCTGCGCGAGCGTTACGCCCGGCTTCAGGCGGCCGATCGCGTGGGCGCTCACCTCGATGCGGCGATCCAGAAAAGAGGGATCGGTCCACTGGCCGGCGGGAGTGTAAAGATCCCGCTCGCTGCCGTAAAAGTTGAAACTCGGCGGAACGACGCCCACAATCGTGTACGACGCGCCGTTCAGGATGATCGATTTCCCGATGACATCCGGCGAAGAACCGAATTTGCGTTTCCAGAGTCCTCCGCCAAGCATCACCACCGGCGCCGCTCCGGCACGATCCTCATCGGTGCGGAAGTTGCGGCCGAGGATGGGCGCTACGCCGAGCGTCGGAAAAAAATCCGCGGAAATCATGGAGCCGCCNNGTTTGCGTATCGCGCTGCCAATCGAGAAAGTTCAGGTAGGAGATCGGCGCTCGAGCGAACCCAGGAGCCTTACCGTAAACAGTGACGAGCTGCTCGGAGTGCGGGTATGCCAACGGATTCAACAGCACTCCGTTGACCACCGAAAAGAGAGCCGTGTTCGCGCCGATGCCGAGAGCCAGCGTGAGGACGGCGATGACGGTAAAGCCCGGGTTCTTCGCGAGCATTCTAAGGCTGTAGCGAATGTCTTGCAGCAGCGCTCCCATTTCTGCCTCCGCAACAATCGATATCGCTGCAACCAAAACCCAACGCGCTATTCGTAACGCAAAGCAATCATCGGATCCACGCGCATAGCGCGGCGCGCGGGAATGTAGCACGCGAAAAATGCGACGGCAGCCAGGAAAACTGACATGCCGGCAAAGGTCGCCGGATCAGCGGAACTGACACCATAAAGCAGACTCTCCATCATTCGCGTGAGGATGAGCGCGAAGGCGATACCGGCGACAACGCCGGCGGCGATGAGGCGGCCACTTTGAACCATTACCATTTTCAGGATGTCACGCGGCTGGGCTCCCAGTGCCATGCGGATGCCGATTTCCTGAATACGCTGGGTGACATTGAAACGCACCAATCCAAACAAACCGATGGCTGCGAGCGCGAGAGCCATACCCGCGAAGACGGAGAGCAGGGCAACAGCCGAACGGCGGGGGCCCATGGAAAGCGAGATGCGTTCATCCATGGTCATGAGTTCGGAGATTGGCTGGCCAGAATCCACGGAGCGGACGGCCTGGCGGATTGTTTCGGCTGATGCCGCGGGATTTCCGCTTGCGCGCACGACCAGAAAGAAATTGGGCGCCAGAGTCTGATAGATCGGAAAGTAATAGACTCCCTTTCCCGCGCCTTCGGTTCCTTCTGAAGAGGCCTCCTCGCCTACAACTTGGGAATGGCGGATAGGCACGACGACTCCGACGATTGTGGCCCACGGATCTTTCTCGTTGTTCTTCAAGTGTTTTCCGATGGGATCGTCATTGGGCCAATATAGGCGCGCAAGATTCTCGTCAATCACGGCGACGGCTTGCGCGCCTTGGCTATCGTCCGGGGTGAAGGTGCGGCCGCGAACGAGCGAAATCCCCATAGTTTCAAAATAATTCGGGCTGACTTGCCGAACGTCGCCGTGCGGGCCAGGATCACCGGGCAGTGTCGCGCGGCCTTCGATTCTAAAAGATGCCGAGCCGCCGAATCCGCTGAACGGCAGCGGCACTCCCGCGGCAGCGGTGACGACGCCGGGGGAACTGGAGAGCCGGTTGAGAACGTCGCGCACGAACTGAATCTGTTTCGCCGGGGAATCGTAAGGATGGTCGGGCAGACCAATGGCCGCGGTCATCAAACCGTGCGGCTGAAAGCCTACGTTGACGTTCTGTATCTTCGCGAAGCTCTTCAGGAAAATTCCCGCGCCAGCCAGAAGCACCAGTGCGAGCGCAAGCTGCCCGATGACCAGGACGTCGCGAAAGCGATGATGCGCGCGGCTGGCACTTCCCGCGCCGCGTCCCTCGCTCAAATGTTGCTGCGGATCGGTACGCGATATCTGCCAGGCGGGCGCAGCGCCGAAAACAATGGCTGAAAGACCAGCCAGTACCGCGGTAAACAAGAGCACCCGGGTGTCGATTGGAATCACGATCCTGCCCGACAGATTGCCCGCTGCGAGGAACGGAAGCGCGGAAATCGCGCCGTATGCAACGACGAGACCAGCGATCATCCCCATCACCGCGAGCACGATGCTTTCGCTTAGCGTTTGACGCGCCAGACGCCAGGACGAAGCCCCGAGCGCGGTGCGAACAGCGAATTCACGCGCGCGACCCGAAGCGCGAGCAAGGAGAAGGCCGGCGACGTTGGCACACGCGATCAAGAGCACAAATCCGACCGCTCCAAGCAGAATCAGGAGGGGGGTGCGGACGTCGCCGTAAATAAATTGCGCGAAGGGCACGGAAAACATTCCCCAGCCGGAATTCTTAGGATATTTGGAACGCCCGTCGTTGACGACACGTTGCGTGACGACGTTCATGTAGGCCTCAGCTTGCGCAGGAGACACTCCGGGCTGCATGCGCGCGACCGCGAAGTGCGCCTCGTTGAAAATATTGTCGATGGCGAAATCTTCGGCGGAGAGCGCGAGCGGAGACCAGAGATCGGTTTGCTCCGGCCACTGAAAATCGGGAGGCATCACTCCGACGACGGTGTATGGCTGCCGGTTGAACTGGACCGAGCGGCCAACGATTGAATTGTCAGCGCCGAAAAGATTTTTCCAGGTGTGATAAGCGAGGACTACTTCCTGGTCGGCGTGCGGCTGGTCTTCTTCAGGTGTAAATACCCGGCCGAGTAGCGGCTTGGCCCCAAACACCTGGAACCATTGCGAAGAAACTTTCGCGCCGCGAAGGCGCTGCGGCCAGGTTCCCGCGGCGTAGTTGAAATCCATGGGATCTTCCAGCGCTGCGGAAGCAAAAACCTGTTTATTCTCGCGCATCAAATTGAAGTCGGGCGCGGAAATCTCGATGCTCTTCAAATCTAGCTTTTCGTAACGAACGCGGATGGCGACAAGCTGCTCCGGGTGGGAGACGCCAACAGGATGGAGGAGCAGCCCGTTCACGACGCTAAAGATGGCGGTGTTCGCGCCGATGCCCAGTGCGAGCGTGAGCACGGCAACGGCTGCGAAGCCCGGGTTCTTCGCGAGCAAGCGAATGGTATAGCGAAGGTCCTGCATCAGCGATCCCATTTCTGCCTCCCGAGAAAGAAAAAGCAACCGGACGCAATTGGCCCACGTGGCTCGAAGAAGATTAGCAGGTGAAGTGCCAGGTTGGAGCTAGGCCAACTAGCATAGTTTCAGTAACTTAGAAGATGCCGCGGAGCTTCAGAGGCTATGAGCTGACCGTTAGCGCGAGAGCGCGTGGCGAAAGCGGACACATTTCAACTGTGCGCGGTTTTCTCAAGCTCCTCGATTAGGGCGGGGACGATTTCAAAGAGGTCGCCGACGATGCCGTAGTCGGCTACTTCGAAGATGGGGGCGTTCTGATCCTTGTTGACCGCGGCGATGGTGCGCGAGCCTTTCATGCCCACGACGTGCTGGATTGCGCCGCTGATTCCGAGCGCGAAATATAGCTTGGGGGCGACGGTTTGTCCGGAGCTGCCGATCTGGCGATCCATGGGGAGCCAGCCTTCGTCGCAGATGGGGCGCGAGGCGCAGATTTCGCCGCCGAGGAGTTTGGCTAGTTTTTCAACCATGGGGATATTTTCCGGAGCTTTGATGCCGCGACCGATCGAAATCAGAATGGGAGCTTGGGTGAGATCGACAGCTTGCTTTGCTTCGCGGAAAAGTTCGAGCGGCTTGGTGCGGATTTGTTCCGGCTTCAAATCGACAGAGACGGGTTTTACCGGCGCTTTGCCGCTGGTTTGTTTTGTGGCGAGGTCCGCGCGGAATGCGCTGGCTTGAAAAGTTGCGATCCAGGGAGCGTCCCCGGTGAAGACGACGTCGGCATTGGTGCGGCCTTGAAACATCTGGCGGACGAAAATCAGTTTGCCGTTTTCGTAGCGGTAGTGGATGCAGTCGCCGATCATGCCTTTTCCGAGCGAAGCGGCGAGCTTGGGAGCGAAATCGCGGACTTGATAAGTGTGCGGCATGAGGACGAGGTCGGGCTTTGCGGATTCGATTACCTGGTGCAGCGCGAGAGAAAATCCGTCGGGCGTGTATTTATCCAGGAGATCGTGTTCGACGAGAAGTACTTCGTCGAGTTGAAAAGCGGCTATTTCGTCAGCCAGCGGCGCGACGCCTTTGCCGAGGACTACGGCGGTGAGCGAGCCTTTGGTCTGCTGCACGATTTGTTGCGCGGCGGCGAGAGTCTCGAAGCTGACTTTGTTCCACTTGCCTTCGCGCTGTTCGGTGACCAGAAGTATTTTCATGGTTTATAGCACCCGCGCTTCGTGCCGCAACTTTTCGATCAGCTTTGCGGCAATTTCTTTTGGCTGGCCGGTGATGAATTCGGTCTTCTTGGTTTTTTGAGGAATGTAAATGCGCTCGATGCGCTGGGTGGGCGCGTCGGCGACGCCGAGCGATGCGCGATTCACCGTGGCGATTTCTTTTTTCTTGGCGGCCATAATGCCCTTCAAGGTGGCGTAACGCGGTTTATTGATGCCGGACTGAATCGAAAGGACAGCGGGCAGCGGCAATTCGACCCACTGAAACCAGCCGGCTTCGAGTTCGCGNNAGGCCGAGCAATTCGGCGAGCAACACGCCGGTTTGGCCGAAACCCTGGTCGTCGCTCTGCAAGCCGGTGAGGATGAGGTCGAACCTTTCGTCTTTGATTGCGGCGGCCAGCGAACGCGCGGACGACAGCGGATCGAGTTTGTAGAATTGATCGTCGGAGATATGGATTCCTCGATCGGCGCCTTTGGCCAGAGCTTCCTTGATGGTTTGTTTGGCGCGTTCGGGACCCATGGAGATGGCCACGACTTCGCCGCCTTGTTTTTCTTTCAGGCGCAGCGATTCTTCGAGCGCGAAGCTGTCCGGCTCATTCGTTTCGAAGCCGATGTCGGATTCGCGGATCCACGCGCCGCCTTCGACGATGGCCAGCGGCGCATCCTTGGCGGGAACTTGTTTAACGCAAACTCCGATTTTCAAATCTTCCTCCTGGCGTTTCCTATCAGGGCAAGCCCGAGGCCACAGCTACTTTCCGTCCCAGAGCTTGAAGATGAGGGACGCATTTGTTCCACCGAAGCCGAAGGAATTCGACAGCGCGTAATGCACGGCGGCCTTGCGCGCGTGATTCGGAATGTAATCGAGATCGCACGCGGGATCGGGATTTTCGTAATTTGCAGTGGGCGGCATAATCTGATCGCGCAGAGCGAGGACGCTGATGCCGGCCTCCAGGCCGCCCGCGCCGCCCAGCAGATGCCCGGTCATGGATTTCGTGGAGCTGATAGGAACTTTTTTTGCGCGCTCGCCGAAGACGCGTTTTAGCGCGGCGGTTTCTATGGCGTCACCGATGGGAGTGGAGGTGCCGTGCGCGTTGACGTAACTCACGTCGTTGGGAGTGATTTTTGCGTCGCGCATGGCCGCGAGCGCCACGCGATATCCGCCATCGCCGCCTTCGGCTGGTTGCGTGATGTGGTAGGCGTCGCCGGACATGCCGTAGCCGACAATTTCGGCGATAATTTTCGCGCCGCGGCGCTGCGCGTATTCGAGCGATTCGAGGATTAGAACGCCGGCGCCTTCGCCGACGACGAAGCCGTCGCGCTCAGCGTCAAAGGGACGGCTGGCGCGTTGCGGTTCGTCGTTGCGCGTGGAGAGAGCGCGCATAGCCGCGAATCCGCCTACGCCCATGGGAGTGATGGCGGCTTCGGTGCCGCCTGCGATCATCACATCCGCGTCAGAACGCTGAATGATTTTGTAAGCGTCGCCGATGGCATGTGCCGAGGCGGAGCAGGCGGTGGCTGTTGCAGAATTGGGGCCTTTCGCGCCGTAGCGGATCGAAACGAAGCCCGATGCCAGGTTGACGATCGACGCTGGAATAAAGAAAGGCGAGATTTTTCCGGGGCCACCAGCCAAATACTTTGAATGCTCGCGTTCGATGACGTCGAATCCGCCGATGCCGGAGCCGATGTAAACGCCGGTGGTGTCGGCAATGTCAGGAGTGACTTCGAGGGCGGCCATCTTGACGGCGAAATCCGCAGCGGCCATGGCCAGTTGAATGAAGCGGCCGGTTTTCTTCAGCTCTTTTTTCTCGATCCAGTTAAGCGGATCGAAATTGCGGACTTCTCCGGCGATGCGGCAATCAAATCCGGCGGGGTCAAAATGAGTGATGGGGCCAATGCCGCTTTTACCGGCCAGCAGATTGCGCCAGACCTCTTCGGTCCCGATGCCACAACCGCAGATCAGCCCAACGCCTGTAACGACAACTCGGCGGTTCAAAAGAAACTTCTCCTGTACTGATGGGGACGGCCAGCGGACTACTTGCTTCCTTTGGAGTGCTTCTCGATGTAATCAACAGCGTCTTTTACCGTGGCAATTTTTTCGGCGTCTTCGTCGGGGATCTCGATGCCGAAATTTTCCTCGAAAGCCATTACCAGCTCGACGGTGTCGAGCGAGTCGGCGCCCAGGTCGTCCACAAAAGAAGCTGTCGGAGTGACTTCGCTTTCATCCACACCGAGCTGCTCGACAATNNGGATAGCGCCCCAAACAACCTTGCCATTCTATGCAAGGTGGAATGCAGGGTCAACCTTTGCCAAATCTAATCTTGCCTAGACACGAATATCAAATCGCAATCGTCCTCCGGTTCCGTGATGAACACGCGCCCAAAGTTCTTGAACTCGTTTTCGACCACCATGACGCCTCCGCCGTATTCCTGCACATACCAAGCTGTTTTGACATCGTCGACAAGCGGATCGGCGACGAATTCGATTTCGCTAGAATCGTCGAAATACAAGACTCGATCCCCTTTCCTTATTTCTTTGCCAGATTGATACGTTAACGGCACGAGCGCGTCTCCTTGCGCCATGCGACTGACAATTTAGCCCATGTGCAGGCCGCCGTTGACGTCGAGGACCTGGCCGGTGATGTAGCCGGCTTCATCGCTGGCGAGAAAGACGATGGCGGCGGCGACGTCACGGTCGGTGCCGAAACGGCCGAGCGGGATCATGGACTTCATTTTGTCTTTTATTTCCTGCGAGAGAGGATCGGTCATGGG